>NZ_JBEOUW010000038.1:0-81643 GCF_040303045.1 Kitasatospora sp. NPDC096140 | reverse complement strand
TTCCCCCCCCCCCCCCCCGGGGGCCCGCCCCGCCGCGCGCCCGCCCCCCCCCCCCCCCCGGGCCCCGGCGGTCTCCACGGTCTGGGGCCCGGCGCGGGCGGCGGCGAGCGTGTCCGGGAAGCGTTCGGCCGCCAGCCGACGGGCCTGATCGATCATTTGCGGAACTGAGGCGAACAGATTCGCGCGAACATGATCGGCCCGGGGTTGCGCCCCCGCCCCGCCTCCTGATCACGGCTCGATATCCCTTGTCACGGACCCGCGGGGGAGTCGTCACGGACCAGTCAAGACGGCGTCAAAGCGATGGCACCCCGCCCCCGCACTGCGCTATGAACGTCCCTCAGGAGGACCGCCCACCGGCGGTCCGCGATGACGGGGGAACGTCACATGAAGCCCATCCGCAACAATCGCCGTGCGCTGGCCCTGGCCGCGCTGGCCGCGGTCGGCGCACTCACCATGACCGCCTGCAACGACGACGCGTCGTCGTCCGACACCGCGACGACCCCGCCGGCGGCACCGTCCGCGCCGTCCGCGTCCGCCACGGGTGCCCCGTCGCCGAGCGGCGGCGCCATCACCCCGGCCGCCCCGACCTCCGCCCCGGCGGGCGGCGCGGCGTCCGGTTCGGCCGCCGCGCCCGCGCCCGCCGGCTCGACCCCGGCGCCCGGCACCACGGTCAAGGTCGGCGACGCCGTCACCATCCCGTTCACGTCGGGCAGCACCAGCGGCACCATCGCGCTCGCGGTCACCTCGATCGAGAAGGGCGACCCGGCCGACCTGACCTCGCTGAACCTGGGCGACAAGGCCAAGGGGCTGGTGCCGTACTACATCCACTACAAGGTCACCAACGCCGGCAGCAGCGACCTGTCCTTCACCAGCGTCAACCACATGAAGGGCCTGCTGGCGGACGGCACCGAGGCGCAGGAGCTGATGATCATCGGCTCCTTCGCCAAGTGCAAGAGCGACTCGCTGCCCAAGGGCTTCACCAACGGGCAGTCGGCCACCTCCTGCGCGGTGGCGATGTCCCCGGAGGCGTCGAAGGTGGCGGGCGCCGAGTACTGGGGCGACCCGTACACCCTCGGCAAGGGCGTCAACTGGAAGTGACCGGTACGGACTTCGGGCGGGGGCGGCGCACTGCCGCCCCCGCCCGGGGTTCCGGCCCCGGCGGGACCCGCTCCGCCCGGACCCGGTCCGCCGGGTCTCAGCCGCGGGCCGCCGGGCCGCCGTGGATCCGCAGGAAGGCGTCGACGCCGACCGTCGCGATCCGCACGACCTCCTCGTCCGCCACCGGGAGGGCGCCCCAGAAGGAGCGCTCGGCGATGCCGTGGAAGGTCAGCAGCGTGTACTGCTCGGCGGCCAGGCCGGCGTCCTCGACCGCCAGCAGTCCGCGCTCCGCGAGCGCCTCGAAGTGCGCCGCGAGGTCGCGCATCGAGGCGATCGGCCCGGCCTCCAGCCAAGCCTCCAGGACGTCCGGCGGGATGTTGGCCACCTCGGCGCGGATCGCCCGGCCGAGCGCCCCGTGCTCCCCGGCGGACAGCACCGCGCGCGCCCGCTCGACCGCGAAGTCGACCAGGTCCTGGCGCAGGTCCACCACCCGGTCGAGGTACTTCGCCATCAGCTCCCGGATCTTCTCGGTCAGTTCCGCCGAGTTCTGCAGCGCCACCGACAGGAAGAGGGTCTCCTTGTCGGCGAAGTGGTTGTAGACCGTGCGCTTGGAGACCCCGGCCTCGGCCGCGATCGCGTCCATGCTGGCCCGCACGTAGCCCTCGCGCCCGAACACCACCATCGCGGCCTGCGTGATCGCCTTGCGCTTCTCCGGACGCCCCGCCGCTCCACCCGTGGTCGCCACGGCCCACTCCTCATCCGTCGGCCCGGTGGCCGACCTGCTTAGAAACTACCCGGTGTAGTTTATCCGACGCACCACGGACCGGGCCACGGACCGAGCCACGGACCAGGCCCCCGACCAGGCCCCCGACCGGGTCGCACGCAGAGCCGCCCGCCGATCCGCAGCCGATCCGGAGCGCTTGCCGCCGGACGCACGTCATCTATGCTGCCTACGATCTCTACACCCGTGTAGAGGCCATGCGGAACCCTCCGCCCCGCTCACCGGCGGCCCGGCCGCGCACGGGAACCGACCGGCCGCCGCGAGCGTCCAGAACTGGCAGCGCCACGAACGGAGTTCCGGACACCGGGAGGACGATCGACGACCGGCGCGCGCCATCGTGGCGCACGACACACGGGAACACCGGGGGTGAATGCGTGGCGGGACAACGAGGACGGTCATCCGACCAGGGTGCGCGGGAGCGGGCGGCGGGCAGGCCCGGGGCGTCCGTACGCCCCCTGGCCGGCGGAGCCGCCCTGCCCGTCGCCGCGGCCCTCGGGCTGCCCCTGGCAGGCGCCGCGGTCGACGAGCTGTCCGGCCCCGGCATGGGGCTCGCCTTCGTGGTGGGCGCGGTGCTCGGGACGGCGGCCGCGGCGGCGCTGAGCAGCCGGAACGGCTGGTGGTGGGTCCTGGCGGCCTCGCCGCTGGTCGTCCTGGGCGCGACGGCCGCCGTCGAGCTGGCGGCCCACCGGGACGACTACCGGGGCAAGGGCCTGGCCACCGGCGCCGCGAAGTGGGTGGTGCACGGCTTCCCCGTGATGGCCGAGGCCGCGGCGGCGGCCCTGCTGGTGATCGTGGTCCGGCTGGTCCGGGACCGGAGGAGGCACCGTGGCTGACGACGCCGAGCACACCGAGGGCACCGCGGAGGCCGGGAACGGCGGCCGGGCGGCCGCCCGCAGGCGCGCCGCAGGCCGCGGGGGCGCCGAGTCCCGCCGGGGCGCCGGAGCCCGCCGGCCCTCCCCGTTGCTGATCGCGGGCCGGGTGGTGGCCTGCACCGTCGGGCTGGCAGTGTTCGCCGCCAGCGGGGTGGTCTGGTACGAGGTCAAGCAGCTCACCGACGGGATGACCACCTCCAACGTCATCGCCGACACCAAGAAGGACGCCCCCAAGCACCTGGACAACTCGGTCAACCTGCTGCTGATCGGCCTGGACAGCCGCAAGAACATGGACGGCTCGGACCTCCCGCCGCAGTTCGTCCAGGACGAGCTGCACGCCGGCCACAGCTCCGACGTCGGCGGCTACAACACCAACTCCCTGATCCTGCTGCACATCCCCGCGAACGGCGGCAAGGTGCAGGCGGTCTCCATACCGCGCGACGACTACGTCATGACCTACAACGCCGACGGGTCCCAGCTGGGCATGGCCAAGATCAAGGAGGCCTACGGCGCCGCCAAGGACAAGGCGGACCCGGGCCTGCGGGCCAAGGGCCTCAAGGGCGCCGACCTGGAGAAGGCCGGCCGTGACATAGGGCGCGCGGCCACCATCCGCACCGTGCAGAAGTTCCTCGACCAGCCGATCGACCACATCGCCGAGGTCAACCTGATGGGCTTCTACGACATCGCCAAGGCGGTCGAGCCGATCCAGGTCTGCCTCACCCACGACACCAGGGACCCGGCCATGGAGGGCCAGGGCTCCGGCGCGGACTTCAAGAAGGGCATCAACACCCTCAACGCCGCCCAGGCCCTGTCCTTCGTCCGCCAGCGCCACAACCTCGACGGCCCCGACGGCAACTCCGGCGACTTCGCCCGCACCCACCGCCAGCAGGCCTTCATCTCCGCCGTCGTGCACAACCTGAAGCAGAAGGGCGTCATCGGCGACCTCGGCAAGCTGCAGCAGCTGATGGGCGTGGTGCAGAAGGACCTCGTCATCGACAACGAGTGGAACATCCTCGACTTCGCCCAGCAGGCCCCGGCGCTGACCGGCGGCAACGTCGAGTTCAACACCCTGACCTTCGACGGCTTCGGCACCCGCAACGGCCAGGACGTCAACCTGGTCACCCCGTCGAAGATCCAGAAGGTGGTCAAGCAGCTGTTCGGCTACGCGGACGCCGCCGCGCCGGCCGACGCCGCGGACACCTCCGCCACCCCGGCCCCGTCGACCCCCGCCGACACCCCGATGCCGACGCCGACCGCCGCGAAGGCCGTCACCGTGGACGTCCTCAACGCCTCCTCGGCCGCCGGGGTGACCTCGACGGCCGAGTCCAGGGCCCTGGTCGCGATGGGCTTCAAGGAGGGCCGGACCGGCCCGGCGGCCACCAGGCCGAAGACCACCACCGTCGTCTACGGCAAGGGCGCCAAGGAGGCGGCCGACCAGATCGCGGCCCGCTACGGCGTGACCGCCACCGAGTCCGCCTCCGTCGGCGCGGACCGCGTCGTGGTGACCCTCGGCACCGGCTTCACCGGGGTCGACGCCGACAAGCCCGCCGCCCCGGCCGGTGCGCCGTCCGACCCGACCGCCAACCTCCCGATGCAGGGCCCCGGGGTCGACGCCCAGTCCGACGGCGGCATCCCCTGCGTCTACTGACGCGTCCCGCACCGAACGCCTGAGGGAGGCTCCCGCCTGGGAGCCTCCCTCAGGCGTTGCGGCGGCGACCTCTGGCGTAATTCTCCGTACTATGTATAGTGTACTGCGTACGGGATAACCGGGCACGTACGGACGAGAGGGTTCTCCGCCTTGCAGATCACCAGGACCGCCGTTTCCCTGACCGTCGAGGACGTCACCAGCTCCGCCGCCTTCCTCACGCGGCACTTCGGCTACGCCGAGGAGATGTCGGCCGACGGCTTCGTCTCGCTAGCCCACCCGGGCGGCGGAACGAACGTCGTCTACCTGCGGCGCGGCCTCGAAGTCCTGCCGGAGGACCAGCGCCACCGGATCGCGGACGGCGTGATCCTGGCGTTCGTCGTCGAGGACGTCGCCGCCGAGGAGCGCCGCCTGCGCGCGGAAGGGGTCACCGTCACCCTGCCGCTGCGCGAGGAGCCGTGGGGCGAGAAGCTGTTCCAGGTCGCCGACCCGAACGGGATCGCGATCGAGCTGGTCGAGTGGGTCGAGAAGTAGCCGGCCGGCGGCAGCCGGGCCCGCAGTAGGGGGCGGAACGACGGGCGCCCCCGTCCCGGCCGGGACGGGGGCGCCGAGTCGCGTCCGGGGGCGGTCAGTCCACCGTCCAGGTGTCGCTACCCGCCAGCAGCGCGGCCAGGTCGCCGGGGCCGCGGTCGGCGACGGCGGCGGCCAGCTGGCTCGCCATCAGTTCGTCGTAGACCGGCCGCTCGACGCTGCGCAGCACGCCGATCGGCGTGTGGTGCAGGGTGTCCGCGTCGGCGATCCGGGAGAGCGCGAAGGCGGTGGCCGGGCTCGCCGCGTGCGCGTCGTGGACCAGGAGGTCCGCCTCGTTCTCCGCCGTGACCGGCCCGGTGGACAGTTCACCGCCCCGACCCCGGAACACGCCGTTGGCGCCCTCCGCGCCGAAGCGGATCGGCTGCCCGTGCTCCAGCCGGATCAGCGCCTCGTCCCGGGTGCCGGGCTCCTTCAGCACCTCGAAGGCGCCGTCGTTGAAGATGTTGCAGTTCTGGTAGATCTCCACCAGCGCCGTGCCCTCGTGCTCGGCCGCCGCCCGCAGCACCGACTGCAGGTGCTGGCGGTCGGAGTCGATGGTGCGGGCGACGAAGGTGGCCTCGGCGCCGAGCGCCAGCGACAGCGGGTTGAACGGTGCGTCCAGCGAGCCCATCGGCGTGGACTTGGTGATCTTGCCGAGTTCGCTGGTCGGTGAGTACTGGCCCTTGGTGAGGCCGTAGATCCGGTTGTTGAACAGCAGGATCTTCAGGTTGACGTTCCGCCGCAGGGCGTGGATCAGGTGGTTGCCGCCGATCGACAGCGCGTCGCCGTCACCCGTCACCACCCAGACGCTGAGGTCCTGGCGCGAGCTCGCCAGCCCGGTCGCGATGGCCGGCGCCCGCCCGTGGATGGAGTGCACCCCGTAGGTGTTCATGTAGTACGGGAAGCGCGAGGAGCAGCCGATGCCCGAGACGAAGACCGTGTTCTCCCGCTTGATGCCGAGTTCCGGCATGAAGGACTGCACCGCCGCCAGGATCGCGTAGTCCCCGCAGCCTGGGCACCAGCGCACCTCCTGGTCGGTCTTGAAGTCCTTCGCGCTCTGCGGTGCTTCGGCCTTGGGCACCAGCCGCAGGGACGGGAAGCCGCTCTCTGTCATCGGTGGTCCTCCTCGTCCAGGGTGCCGATCGCGGCCCACAGCACGTCCGCCAACTGGGCCGCCTTGAAGGGCAGTCCGCGCACCTGGTTGTAGGACTCGGCGTCCACCAGGTACTTCGCCCGCAGCAGCAGCGCGAGCTGCCCCAGGTTCATCTCGGGCACGATGACCTTCTCGTAACTCCTCAGCACCGCTCCCAGGTTGGCCGGGAAGGGGTTGAGGTTGCGCAGGTGCGCCTGGGCGACCTCGCCGCCGTCCGCCCGGACCCGGCGCACCGCCGCGGTGATCGGCCCGTACGTCGAGCCCCAGCCGAGGACCAGCACCCGGGCGTCCCCGCTCGGGTCGTCCACCTCGACCGGCTTGACGGTGATGCCGTCGATCTTGGCCTGCCGGGTGCGGACCATGAAGTCGTGGTTGGCCGGGTCGTAGGAGATGTTCCCGGTGCCGTCCTGCTTCTCGATGCCGCCGATCCGGTGCTCCAGGCCGGGCGTGCCGGGCAGCGCCCAGGGCCGGGCCAGCGTCCGGGGATCGCGCAGGTACGGCCAGAAGGCGCCGTCCTCGCGGTTCGGGCCGGTCGCGAACTGCGGGTCGATCCCGGGCAGTTCGTCGACCTCGGGGATCCGCCAGGGCTCCGAGCCGTTGGCCAGGTAGCCGTCGGAGAGCAGGAAGACCGGGGTGCGGTAGGTGACCGCGATCCGGGCCGCCTCCAGTGCCGCGTCGAAGCACTCCGCGGGCGTGGCCGGGGCGACGATCGGCACCGGCGCCTCGCCGTTGCGCCCGAACATGGCCTGCAGCAGGTCCGCCTGCTCGGTCTTGGTCGGCAGCCCGGTGGAGGGGCCGCCGCGCTGGATGTCCACGACCAGCAGCGGCAGTTCGAGCGAGACCGCCAGGCCGATCGTCTCGCTCTTGAGCGCCACGCCCGGCCCGGAGGTGGTGGTCACGCCGAGCGCCCCGCCGAAGGCGGCGCCGAGCGCGGCACCGATGCCGGCGATCTCGTCCTCCGCCTGGAAGGTGCGCACCCCGAAGTTCTTGTGCTTGCTCAGCTCGTGCAGGATGTCCGAGGCCGGGGTGATCGGGTACGAGCCCAGGTAGAGCGGCAGGCCCGAGCGCTGCGAGGCGGCGATCAGCCCGTAGGACAGCGCGAGGTTGCCGGAGATGTTGCGGTAGCGCCCGGCGGGGAGCTTGGCCGGCGGCACCTCGTAGGAGACCGCGAAGGACTCGGTGGTCTCGCCGAAGTTCCAACCCGCCCGGAAGGCCTGGACGTTCGCCTCGGCGATCTGCGGCTTCTTGGCGAACTTGCTGCGCAGGAACGTCTCGGTGCCGTGCGTGGGCCGGTGGTACATCCAGGACAGCAGGCCCAGGGCGAACATGTTCTTCGCCCGCTCGGCGTCCTTGCGGGCGAGGCCGCTGTCCTTGAGCGCCTCCAGGGTCAGCGTGGTGAGCGGCACCTTGTGCAGGTGGAAGCCGTCCAGCGAGCCGTCGGCGAGCGGGTCGGCCGCGTAACCGACCTTGGCCAGCGCGCGTTTGGTGAACTCGTCGGTGTTGACGATGATCTCGGCGCCGCGCGGAAGGTCCGCCAGGTTCGCCTTGAGCGCGGCCGGGTTCATCGCGACCAGCACGTTGGGGGCGTCGCCCGGGGTCAGGATGTCGTGGTCGGCGAAGTGCAGCTGGAAGGACGAGACACCGGGCAGGGTGCCGGCGGGGGCGCGGATCTCGGCGGGGAAGTTCGGCAGCGTGGACAGATCGTTGCCGAAGGACGCCGTCTCCGAGGTGAACCGGTCACCGGTGAGCTGCATGCCGTCACCGGAGTCTCCGGCGAAACGGATGATCACCCGGTCGAGTCTGCGGATCGGCTTGGTGCGCCCGGGTGGCGGGCCGCCCGGGGCGGCCGGGCCGGCCGGTGCGCTCGGGCCGGGGCGTGCCTCGCCGCTCCCGGTACCGGCCTCGTCGCCGTCCGAGCCGTCCACTGCCTCTGACTGATCGACCTGACTGGTCACTGCCGCGGACCTCCTAGGGCACACCACCGCGGGCGCGGCCCCGTGCCCCGTCCGCCTGGTGCACCTCTCGCATCCTATGCGGGTGGAGTCGGCCTGGGACGGAACTCCCGCGTGCGGCGGGAAATCACCGGCCCGCGCCCGTACCGCACATGGGAAGAACGTCCGACCGCCGGAGATCATTCCGAATCCGGCGGACCTTCCCGGGTGCCGGACGGGAGCGGGCACCCGCCGGGCGCGGGCGGAGCGGGAGCGGGCAAGGCGGAGCGGGGCGGGGCAAGGCGGAGCGGGGCGGGGCGGCGGGGCGCCTAGGACTTGAGGTACGTCAGCACGGCCAGCACCCGGCGGTGGTCCTCCGGGCTCTGGGCCAGGCCCAGCTTGAGGAAGATGTTGCTGACGTGCTTCTCCACCGCGCCGTCGGAGACCACCAGCTGCTTGGCCACCGCGGCGTTGGTGCGGCCCTCGGCCATCAGCCCGAGGACCTCGCGCTCGCGCGGCGTGAGATTGGCCAGAACGTCCCCCTTGCGGCTGCGGCTGAGCAGCTGCTGCACCACCTCGGGGTCCAGTGCGGTGCCGCCCTCGGCGACCCTGACCACCGCGTCGGCGAACTCGCGCACCTCGGCGACCCGGTCCTTCAGCAGGTAGCCGACACCGCGCGTGGATCCGGCCAGCAGCTCCGCGGCGTACCGCTCCTCCACGAACTGCGACAGCACGAGCACGCCCAGCTGCGGGTAGTGCCCGCGCAGCTCGACGCAGGCGCGCAGGCCCTCGTCGGTGTGGGTGGGGGGCATCCGGACGTCGGAGACCACGACGTCGGGCAGCTCGTCGGCCGCGGCCAGGTCGTGGATGGTCTTCACCAGGGCGGCACCGTCCCCGACGCCCGCGACGACCTCCAGGCCGCGGTCGGTGAGCAGCCGGGTCAGTCCCTCCCGCAGCAGTACGGAGTCCTCGGCGATGACGACGCGACGCATGGCGACCTTCCCGGCAGGGGTGAGCTGACGGAAGTCAGTCTCCCCCATCGCCGGGGCCCGCCCCACCGATCCGGCCGGTTCCACCGGGACCGGGGCCCGGTCACAGCCGAGAGCCCGGGGCCGGGGGCGGGACCGGCCGGCCGGGGCGTCACATGGTGCGGATGGCCACCGCGTCGCAGAGCCCTTCCAGGGCCGCCTTCGCCGCACAGGCCGGCAGCGGGGCGAGCAGCGCCCGGGCCTCCTCGGCGCGGCGCAGCGTCTCGGCGCGGGCGCGCTCCAGCGCGGGGTGGGCCCGCATCAGGCGCAGCGCCTCGGCGTGCAGGACGTCGTCCGAGAGGTCCTGGGTGAGCAGTTCGCGCAGCCGGGCGTCGTCCGGGTCCGCCGGGTCGGCCGGCATCTGCTGCAGCAGCAGGGTCGGCAGGGTCGGCACGCCCTCGCGCAGGTCGGTGCCGGGGGTCTTGCCGGACTCGTGGCCGTCGCTGGCGATGTCGAGCACGTCGTCGGCCAGCTGGAAGGCGATGCCGATCCGCTCGCCGAACTCGCCGAGGGTGTCGACGAGGGCGGGCTCGGCGCCGGCCATCAGCGCTCCTATCCGGCAGGAGACGGCGATCAGCGAGCCGGTCTTGCCCTCCAGCACGTCCAGGTAGTGGAGGAGCGGGTCCATGTCGGAGCCGGGGCCGCGGGTCTCCAGGATCTGGCCGGTGACCAGCCGCTCGAAGGCCTCGGCCTGCATCCGCACGGCCTCCGGGCCGAGGTCGGCCAGCACCTGGGAGGCACGGGAGAAGAGGAAGTCGCCGGTGAGGATGGCGACCGAGTTGTCCCAGCGGGAGTTGGCGCTGGGGGCGCCGCGGCGCACCGGGGCCTCGTCCATGACGTCGTCGTGGTACAGCGTGGCCAGGTGGGTCAGCTCGACGACGACCGCGGCCGGCACCACGCCGGGCGCCCCGGGGTCGCCGAACTGGGCGGCCAGCAGCAGGAGCAGCGGACGGAAGCGCTTGCCACCGGCCTCAAGGAGGTGACTGGCGGTGACGGTGATGAAGGGGACGTCGCTCTTGACGGCCTCGCCGAGCGCCGCCTCCACCGCGTCCAGTCCGGCCTGGACGTCCCGGGTCAGGTCGCGGTCCTGCACGCTGAGCCCGAAGGGTTCCACGACGGTCACGAAGACCACTCCTCTGTCCCTGGTCGATCTAGCGGCCTGGTCCCTGAGTGCCGCCGCTGGCCATACAGGCAGGGTATCCGGTCGCGAGTGGATCACTGCACGGGCGTGCGGATCCTGTCATGATCCGGCTGGATTCCCTGGTCAGGGCCGCTGTACGGGCCGTGCGGCGGTGGGGGTGAATTCGGCTGGAAATAAAGGCGGGAGGACCGCCGGAACGTTCCGGCCCGGGGTGCCGACAAACACCCGTCCGGGCCGCGCGAACGGGGCGCGGCCCGGACGGGGCCCTGGACGGGTGCGTTCGCGACGGAAGGTCAGCGCACGAACAGGGAGGCCTTCGAGGCGAGGTCGAGGAAGTACTGCGGCAGCAGGCCGAGACCCAGCGTGACCAGCACCCCCACCCCGATCGCGGTCGCTGTGAAGGCGCTCGGGATCGCCACCGTGGGCCCGCCCGGCTGCGGGTCCGAGAAGAACATCAGCACGATGACCCTGATGTAGAAGAAGGCGGCCACCGCCGAGCTCAGCACACCGACGATCACCAGCGGAATCGCCCCGCCGCTCGCCGCGGCCTGGAAGACCGCGAACTTCCCGGTGAAGCCGGAGGTCAGCGGGATCCCCGCGAAGGCCAGCAGGAACAGCGCGAAGACCGCGGCGACCAGTGGCGAGCGCCGCCCCAGCCCGGCCCAGCTGGACAGGTGGGTGGCCTCTCCCTTGGAGTCGCGCACCAGGGTGACCACGGCGAACGCGCCGAGCGTCACGAAGGAGTACGCCAGCAGGTAGAACAACACCGAGGAGATGCCCTGCTTGTTGACGGCGATCACGCCGGTCAGGATGAACCCGGCGTGCGCGATCGAGGAGTACGCCAGCAGCCGCTTCACGTCCTGCTGGGTCACCGCCAGCACCGCGCCGACCACCATGGTCAGGATCGCCACGCCCCACATCACCGGCCGCCAGTCCAGCCGCAGGCCCGGGAAGGCCACGTAGAACAGCCGCAGGAAGGCCCCGAAGGCCGCGACCTTGGTGGCGGCCGCCATGAATCCGGTCACCGGGGTCGGCGCGCCCTGGTAGACGTCCGGGGTCCAGGAGTGGAACGGCACCGCGGCCACCTTGAACAGCAGGCCGACCGAGAGCATCGCCAGGCCGGTCAGCACCAGCACGTCGCTCTGGGTGCTGCTGAGCTGCGCGGGGGTGGTCATCGCCTTGCCGGAGATGACGTCGCCGATGTCGCCGAGCTTGACGCTGCCCGCGTAGCCGTACAGCAGGGCCGTGCCGAACAGGAAGAACGCCGAGGCGAAGGCGCCGAGCAGGAAGTACTTGACCGCCGCCTCCTGGGAGAGCAGCCGGCGGCGCCGGGCCAGGGCGCACAGCAGGTACAGCGGGAGGGAGAAGACCTCCAGCGCCACGAACATGGTCAGCAGGTCGTTGGCGGCGGGGAAGAGCAGCATGCCGCCGACCGCGAACATGGTGAGCGGGAAGACCTCGCTGGTGGCGAAGCCCGCCCGGACGGCGGCCCGCTCCTGCTCGCCGCTGGGGGTGGCGGCGGCCTGGGCGGCGAAGGCGTCGGCGGGCAGGCCGCCGGCCTTGGGCTCCAGCTTCCGCTCGGCGTAGGTGAGCACCGCGACCGCCGCCGCCAGCAGGATGACGCCCTGCAGGAACAGCGCCGGGCCGTCCAGCGCGACCGACTCCATGGCCAGCAGGTCGATCCGGGTGAAGCCGTGGCTCTGCACGGCCAGCACCACCACGGCGACGAAGGCACCGACCAGCCCGGTCAGCGCGAGCGTCACCTGCGTCCAGTGCCGGTACCGGCGGGGCACGAAGGCCTCCACCAGGATGCCGGCCACGGCGGCGCCGAACACCACGAGCATCGGGGAGAGTTGGCCGTACTCGATGTGCGGCGCCGGGATGCTGGGGGTGTTGCCGCCGGCGGCGGCGAGCACTGCGGTGGCGCTCACTTCTGCTCACCTCCTGGAGTGGCGGCGACCGGGTGGGCCGGCGCCGGGTCGGTCTCGTGGACCTGCGAGAGCGTGGCGTTCACCGAGGGGTTGACCAGGTCGGTGAGCGGCTTGGGGTAGACGCCGAGCAGGACGGTCAGCGCCACCAGCGGGGCGACCACGGCGAGTTCGCGGACCTTGAGGTCGGGGATCGCGTGCACGCCCTCCTTCACCGGGCCGGTCATGGTGCGCTGGTACAGCAGCAGGGCGTACAGCGCGGCCAGCACGATGCCGAGGGTCGCGACGATCCCGATCGCCGGGTAGCGGGTGAAGGTGCCGACCAGGACCAGGAACTCGCTGACGAACGGGGCGAGGCCGGGCAGCGAGAGGGTCGCCAGGCTGCCGATCAGGAAGGTCCCGGCGAGCACCGGGGCGACCTTCTGCACGCCGCCGTAGTCGGCGATCAGCCGCGAGCCGCGGCGGGAGATCAGGAAGCCGGCCACCAGCATCCACGCGGCGGTGGAGAGGCCGTGGTTGACCATGTAGAGGGTCGCGCCGCTCTGGCCCTGGCTGGTCAGGGCGAAGATGCCCATGATGATGAAGCCGAAGTGGGAGATCGAGGCGTAGGCGACCAGCCGCTTGATGTCCTTCTGGCCGACCGCCAGCAGCGCGCCGTAGACGATCCCGATCAGCGAGAGGACCAGGATCGCCGGGGCGAAGGTCTTCGAGGCGTGCGGGAACAGACCGAGGCAGTAGCGCAGCATCGCGAAGGTGCCGACCTTGTCCACCACCGCGGTGATCAGCACCGCGGTGCCGGCGGTGGCCTCGCCCATCGCGTTCGGCAGCCAGGTGTGCAACGGCCACAGCGGGGCCTTCACCGCGAAGGCGAAGAAGAAGCCCAGGAACAGCGCCTTCTCGGCGGTGCCGGACAGCTGCAGCCTGCCGTCGGCGATCGCCGAGGTGAGGGTCTGCAGGTCGAAGGTGCCGAAGCCCTGGTCCTGCGCGATCACGTAGAAGCCGATCACGGCGGCCAGCATCACCAGGCCGCCGAGCAGGTTGTAGAGCAGGAACTTCACGGCCGCGTAGGAGCGCTGACGCGCCGACTCGGGGCCGCCGGCCCGGTCCCCGAAGCCGCCGATCAGGAAGTACATCGGGATCAGCATGGCTTCGAAGAACACGTAGAACACGAAGACGTCGGTGGCGTAGAAGGAGACGATCACCATCGCCTCCACCGCCAGGACCAGGGCGAAGAAGCCCTGGGTGCGGCGGCGCCCCTCGATGGTGCCGGGGTCGACGGTGCCGTCGGGCCCGGCCGAGCCGGGCCCCTCCTGCCCGTCGGCGGGCAACGAGGGCGGGTCGGCGTCGTGCCAGGAGGCGAGCATCACCATCGGCACCAGGACGGCGGTGAGCAGGGCGAGGACGGCGCCGATGCCGTCCACGCCGAGCGAGAAGGTGATCCCGAAGGAGCGGATCCAGCTGTACGACTCGGTCAGCTGGTAGCGGTCGCCGTGCGGGTCGAACTGCGTCGCCACCACGGCGGCCAGCGCCAGGGTGACGGCGGAGACGCCCAGGGCGACGGCCTTGGTGGTCCGACGCCTGGCCCCGGTCGACCCGGCGGGCAGGGCGGCGGTCAGCACCGCGCCGACCGCCGGGACGGCACAGGTGGTGCTCAGGAGGGCACTCATGCCCCCACCTCCCGACGGGAATCAGGACGACGAGTCATCAGACGGACCTCATCAGGAGAGTCGTGGCGACCAGCACCAGCGTGCCGCCGAACATGGAGAGCGCGTACGAGCGGACGAAGCCGTTCTGGATCCGCCGCAGCCGGCCGGACAGGCCCCCGATCGCGGCGGCGAGGCCGTTGACGAAGCCGTCCAGGCCGCGGCTGTCGAAGAAGACCAGGGTCGCGGTCAGCGCCCGGCCGGGCCGCACCAGCACCGCGTGGTTGAAGTCGTCCTGCAGCAAGTCGCGGCGGGCGGCCCGGGTGAGCGGGGAGCCAACCGGCGGGACCACCGGGACGGGCGAGCGCCCGTACATCAGGTACGCGAGGCCGACGCCGGCCAGCATGCAGACCGTGGTCAGCGCGGTGACGACCGTCGCGGTGAGCGGCGAGTCGCCCTCGCTGTACCCGGTGACCGGTTCCAGCCACTTCAGGAAGGACTCGTTGTAGGCGAACAGCCCGCCCGCGAAGACCGAGCCGAAGGCCAGCAGGACCATCGGGAGCGTCATGATCTTCGGCGACTCGTGCGGGTGCGGGGCGTTGCCCTCGGCGTCGGACTTCCAGCGCTTCTCGCCGAAGAAGGTCAGCAGCATCACCCGCGTCATGTAGAACGCGGTGACGGCGGCGCCGACCAGTGCGCACAGGCCGAGGATCCAGCCCTCGGTGCCGCCCTTGGCGAAGGCCGCCTCGATGATCTTGTCCTTGGAGAAGAAGCCGGACAGGCCCGGGAAGCCGATGATCGCCAGGTAGCCGAGGCCGAAGGTGGCGAAGGTGACCGGCATGTACTTCCGCAGGCCACCGTAGTGACGCATGTTCACCTCGTCGTCCATGCCGTGCATGACCGACCCGGCGCCGAGGAACAGTCCGGCCTTGAAGAAGCCGTGGGTCACCAGGTGCATGATTGCGAAGACGTAGCCGATCGGGCCGAGCCCGGCCGCCAGCACCATGTAGCCGATCTGCGACATGGTCGAGCCGGCCAGCGCCTTCTTGATGTCGTCCTTGGCGCAACCGACGATCGCACCGAACAGCAGCGTGACCGTGCCGACCACCACCACGGCGGTCTGGGCGTCCGGCGCCAGGTCGAAGATCGCCGAGGAGCGGGTGATCAGGTAGACGCCGGCGGTCACCATGGTGGCCGCGTGGATCAGCGCCGAGACCGGGGTCGGACCCTCCATGGCGTCCCCGAGCCAGGACTGCAGCGGCACCTGGGCCGACTTGCCGCAGGCCGCCAGCAGCAGCATCAGGCCGATCGCCGTCAGCTTGCCCTCGCTCGCCCCGGGGGCGCCGGCGAAGACCGGGCCGAAGGCGAAGGAGCCGAACTCGGCGAACATCAGCATGATCGCGATGGACAGGCCCATGTCGCCGACCCGGTTGACGATGAAGGCCTTCTTCGCCGCCGTCGCCGCGCTCGGCTTGTGCTGCCAGAAACCGATCAGCAGGTACGAGGCCAGGCCCACGCCCTCCCAACCGAAGTACAGCAGCAGGTAGTTGTCGGCGAGCACCAGCAGCAGCATGGCCGCCAGGAAGAGGTTCAGGTACGCGAAGAAGCGGCGCCGTCGCTCGTCGTGCGCCATGTAGCCGACCGAGTAGACGTGGATCAGCGTGCCGACGCCGGTGATCAGCAGGACGAAGGTCATCGACAGCTGGTCGAGCCGGAAGGCCATGTCGGCCCGGAAGCCGTCCACCTGGATCCAGGTGAACAGGTACTTGGTGAGCGTGCGGTGCTCGGCGTCGCGTCCGAGCATGTCCGAGAGGAGCGCCAGGCCGAGGCCGAACGGGAGCGCGGCGAGCGCGGTGGCCAGCCAGTGGCCGTAGCGGTCCAGCGCCCGGCCGCCGAGCAGCAGCAGGACGGCACCGGCCAGTGGAGCCGCCACCAGCAGCGGAATGAGAGAGTTCACCGAGGCCCTCCGCCTACAGCTTCATCAGGTTGCTGTCGTCGACCGAAGCGGAGTGCCTGGTCCGGAAGATGGAGACGATGATGGCGAGGCCGACCACGACCTCGGCAGCCGCGACCACCATCGTGAAGAACGCGATGATCTGACCGTCCAGGGTCCCGTGCATCCGGGAGAAGGTCACCAGCGCCAGGTTCGAGGCGTTCAGCATCAGCTCCACGCACATGAACAGCACGATCGCGTTGCGCCGGATCAGCACCCCGGACGCGCCGATGGTGAACAACAGGGCCGACAGGTAGAGGTAGTTGACCGGATTCACCGCGCTCCCTCCTCGTCCGCCCCGGTGGCGTTGTTGCCGTTGTTGCCGTTGTTGCCGTTGTTGGCGTTCGCCGGCTCCAGGGACTTGCGCGGACCGGACACCGCCGGCCGCTCGGAGGACGGACGGCCCAGCCAGTCCGCCGTGCTGTTCTCCAGCTCCGCCATCCGCTGCAGCATCGCCTGGCTGACGTCCCGGATCTGGCCGCGCTCGCGCAGCGTCGCCATCACCGAGTCCTCGGCCACCGTGCCGTCCGGCAGCAGACCCGGCACGTCCACCGCGTTGTGCCGGGCGTACACGCCCGGCGCCGGCATCGGCGGCAACTGGATGTTGTCCTTGACCCGCTGCGCCGCCAGCTCGCGCTGGGTCTTCGGCGCCTTCACGTGCTCGCGGTGGGTCAGCACCATCGCGCCGATCGCCGCGGTGATCAGCAGCGCACCGGTGACCTCGAAGGCCCACACGTAGCGGGTGAAGATCAGCCGGGCCAGGCCCGGCACGTTGCCCTCGGCGTTCGCCTCGGACAGCCCGGTGAAGTGGTCCAGCTTCGCATTGGCGATCCCGGCGATCAGCAGCACGCCGAAGCCCAGCCCGCACAGCACCGCCGCGAACCGCTGGCCCTTCAGCTGCTCCTTCAGGGAGTCCTCGCTGGTGACGCCGACCAGCATCACCACGAACAGGAACAGCATCATGATCGCGCCGGTGTAGACCACGATCTGCACCACGCCCAGGAACACCGCCCCCTGGGCCATGTAACAGACCGCCAGCGCCATCATGGTGGCCGCCAGGCACAGCGCGCTGTGCACGGCCTTGCGCATCAGCAGCATGCCGAGCGCGCCGCCGACCGCGACCACCGCGAGCACCCAGAACTGGACGGCCTCGCCGGTGGAGGTCGTCCCGGTGGCGGCTGCGAGTTGTCCGATCACTGCTGCGCCTCCTTCTCCCGGTCGGTGCGCTCCTGCTGCACCGTGCCCGGCGCGACCGCGGTGATCTCGCCCCGGTAGTACGCGCCCTCGTCGGCGCCCGGGAAGATCGCGTGCGGGGTGTCGACCATGCCCTCGGACAGGCCCACCAGCAGCTGCTCCTTGGTGAAGATCAGGTCCCGCCGCGAGGAGTCGGCCAGCTCGTACTCGTTGGTCATGGTGAGCGCGCGGGTCGGGCAGGCCTCGATGCACAGCCCGCACAGGATGCAGCGGGCGTAGTTGATCTGGTACACCGCGCCGTAGCGCTCGCCCGGCGAGTAGCGCTCCTCGTCCCGGTTGTCCGCGCCCTCCACGTAGATCGCGTCGGCCGGGCACGCCCACGCGCACAGCTCGCAGCCGACGCACTTCTCCAGGCCGTCCGGGTGCCGGTTCAGCTGGTGGCGGCCGTGGAAGCGCGGAGCGGTGGGCTTCTTCTGCTCCGGGTACTGCTCGGTGAGCCGCTTCTTGAACATGGCCTTGAAGGTCACGCCGAAGCCGGCGGCCGGGCCGAGGATCGACGGCCGGTCGGCCCGCTCGGGCCGGTCCGTACGGTCGGAAGGACCGGACTGGTCGGACGACATCTCGGTTCAGCTCCCTTCGGAATGGTCGGCGCCGTTGAGGGCGTCCTGGAGTTGCTTCGGGGCGCGGCTGCGCCTGCGCGGCACCGGTGGAAGCTCCTGGCCGGGCAGCGGCGGGACCGGGTAGCCGCCCGCCATCGGGTCGAACTGCCCCTCTGGGGGCGTCTCCTCGGCCTCCGGCTGCTTCCGCAGGAAGTCCCGCAGCAGCGCCAGCAGCAGCACCGCCCCGACCGGGGCGCCCACGTACAGCACCACCTCGCCGAAGTCGTAGCCCTCGTTGCGCAGGGCCCGCACGCTCGCGATCAGCACCAGCCACACCAGCGAGACCGGGATCAGCACCTTCCAGCCCAGCTTCATGAACTGGTCGTAGCGGAACCGGGGCAGCGTGCCGCGCAGCCAGATGAAGAAGAACAGCAGCAGCTGGATCTTCAGCGTGATCCACAGCATCGGCCACCAGCCGTGGTTGGCGCCCTCCCAGAAGGTCGACACCGGCCACGGGGCCCGCCAGCCGCCCAGGAAGAGGGTCGAGGCGACCGCCGAGACCGTCACCATGTTCACGTACTCGGCCAGCATGAACATCGCGAACTTCAGCGAGGAGTACTCGGTGTTGAAGCCGCCGACCAGCTCGCCCTCGGCCTCCGGGAGGTCGAACGGCGCCCGGTTGGTCTCCCCGACCATCGCGATGACGTAGACGATGAAGGACACCGGCAGCAGCGCCGCGAACCACGTCGGCTGCTGGTGCGCCACGATCTCCGAGGTCGACATCGAACCCGAGTAGATGAACACCGCCGCGAAGGACAGGCCCATCGCGATCTCGTAGCTGATCATCTGCGCGGACGAGCGCAGCCCGCCCAGCAGCGGGTACGTCGAACCGGAGGACCAGCCGGCCAGCACGATGCCGTAGATGCCCACCGAGGCCGTCGCCAGGATGTACAGCAGCGCCACCGGGAAGTCGGTCAGCTGCAGCGGCGTCCGGGTGCCGAAGATCGACACCTCGTCGTTGGCCGGACCGAACGGGATCACCGCGAAGGCCATGAAGGCCGGGATGGCACAGACGATCGGGGCCAGGATGTAGACCACCTTGTCCGAGCCCTTGACCACCAGGTCTTCCTTCAGCGCCAGCTTCACGCCGTCCGCCAGCGACTGCAGCAGGCCCCACGGCCCGTGCCGGTTCGGCCCGATGCGCAACTGCATCCAGGCCACCACCTTGCGCTCCCAGACGATCGCGACCAGCACCGTCAGGACCAGGAAGGCGAAGCAGAACACCGCCTTCAGCAGGACCAGCCACCACGGGTCCTGACCGAAGAAGTGGAGTGTCTCGTACGGCTGCGGAGTCATCGGTCCTCCCCTTCGCCCGCGGTCGTGTCGGCCGGGGCCTGCGCCGCCGGCTCGGGCCCGGCCTCGGCCGCCGCGATCGTGACCAGGTGGCCGACGGTGGTGCCGAGCGCGCGGTGGGCGCCGCCCGGCGTGGAGCCGAGCGGGATCCAGACCGTGCGGTCCGGGATCGAGTCGGTGACCTCCAGCGGCAGGGTCAGCGAGCCGGCCGGGCCGGTCAGCCGCAGCCCGGCGGCCGCCTCGGCGCCGATCTCCTTCGCCGTCTCGGCGGAGATCCGGGCCACCGCCCGGTGCCGGGTGCCCGCCAGGTGCGGATCGCCCTGCTGCAGCACGCCCTCGTCCAGCAGCTGGCGCCAACCCGCCAGCACCGCCTGGCCGGTGGCCGGCCGGGGCAGCAGGCCCGGGTGCGCCGCGGGATCGGCCGCGCGGTCGCCCTCCCAGGGGGTGAAGGCGTCCAGCTCCAGGCGCGCCGCCCGGACGTCGGGCAGGCCCAGCCGGTGGCCCAGCGCGTCCGCCAGCATGCTCAGCACCCGCAGGTCCGACTGCAGGTGACGGCCCATCTGCTGGTCCGGCTTGAGCGCCGCCTCGAACATCCGCACCCGGCCCTCCCAGTCCAGGAAGGTGCCGGCCTTCTCCGCCACCGCCGCCACCGGCAGCACCACGTCCGCGCGCGCCGTCACCGCGGAGGGCCGCAGCTCCAGCGACACCACGAACGGGACCGCCGCCAGCGCCTCGTCGGCCAGCGCCGGGTCCGGCAGGTCGTCCGGGTCCACCCCGCCGACCAGCAGCGCCTCCAACTCGCCCTGCGCGGCCGCCGCCAGGATCTGGTCGGTGGACCGGCCCGGCTTGGAGGGCAGCTCCGCCACCCCCCACGCCTCGGCCGCCTCGGCCCGCGCCGCCGGCGCGGCCACCGGACGGCCACCGGGCAGCAGGCCCGGCAGCGCGCCGGCCTCCACGGCCCCGCGCTCACCCGCCCGGCGCGGCACCCACGCCAGCCGCGCGCCGGTCGCGTGCGCCAGCCGCAGCACCGCCGTCAACGCACCCGGCACGGCGGCCAGCCGCTCGCCCGCCAGGATCACCGAACCCGGGGCGCGCAGCAGCTCCGCCGCCCGGCCCGCCTCGTCGTTCAGCGGCTCGTCCGCCGCCAGCGCCGCGAACCACTCCGGCTCGGTGCCCGGCGCGGCCGGCAGCAGCGCGCCGCGCAGCTTGGCCAGACCCCGGGAGCCGAACGCGGCCACCGAGAACACCTTCTGGCCGCGGCCGCGGACCGCCTTGCGCAGCCGCAGGAAGACGATCGGCGACTCCTCCTCCGGCTCGAAGCCCGCCAGCAGCACCGTCGGCGCCTGCTCCAGCAGCTCGTACGTCACGCCCGAGCCGTCCACGTCCACCCCGCGCCCGGCGACCGCCGCGGCCAGGAAGTCCGCCTCCTCGCCGCTGTGCGGGCGGGCCCGGAAGTCCACGTCGTTGGTGCCCAGCACCACCCGCGCGAACTTGGCGTACGCGTAGGCGTCCTCGACCGTCACCCGGCCGCCGGTCAGCACGCCCGTCCGGGCGCCGCGCAGGCCCTCGGCGGCCCGCGCCAGCGCCTCCGGCCAGGAGACCGGCACCAGTTCGCCGTCCACCCGCACCATCGGGGTGGTCAGCCGGTCCCGCTGCTGGGCGTAGCGGAAGGCGAAGCGGCCCTTGTCGCAGTTCCACTCCTCGTTCACCGCCGGGTCCTCGCCCGCCAGCCGCCGCAGCACCTTGCCGCGCCGGTGGTCGGTGCGCTGCGCGCAGCCCGCCGAGCAGTGCTCGCACACGCTCGGCGAGGAGACCAGGTCGAAGGGGCGCGAGCGGAACCGGTAGGCCGCCGAGGTCAGCGCACCCACCGGGCAGATCTGGATGGTGTTCCCGGAGAAGTACGACTCGAAGTCGTCCCCCTCGCCGGTGCCGACCTGCTGCAGCGCCCCGCGCTCCACCAGGTCGATGAACGGGTCCCCGGCGATCTGCTGCGAGAAGCGGGTGCAGCGCGCGCACAGCACGCAGCGTTCGCGGTCCAGCAGCACCTGGCTGCTGATCGGCACCGGCTTCTCGTAGGTGCGCTTCATGCCCTCGAAGCGGGAGTCCGCGGCGCCGTTGCTCATCGCCTGGTTCTGCAGCGGGCACTCGCCGCCCTTGTCGCAGACCGGGCAGTCCAGCGGGTGGTTGATCAGCAGCAGCTCCATCACGCCGCGCTGCGCCTTCTCGGCCACCGGCGAGCTGAGCTGGGTGCGCACCACCATGCCCTCGGCCACCGGGATGGTGCAGGAGGCGACCGGCTTGCGCTGGCCCTCGACCTCGACGATGCACTGGCGGCAGGCGCCGGCCGGGTCGAGCAGCGGGTGGTCGCAGAAGCGCGGGATCTGGGTGCCGACGGCCTCGGCCGCGCGGATCACCAGCGTCCCCTTGGGGACCTGCACTTCGACGCCGTCGATGGTGAGCGTGACCAGTTCGACCGCGGGCTTGTCTCCCGTGGAGGCGGTTGGCTCTGTGATCGTCACGCGTGCACCTCCCTTTCGGTGGCGGACTGGTGGCCGGGGCGGGGGCCGTCGGCCCAGACGGTGGAGGCGGCCGGGTCGAACGGGCAGCGGCGCTCGGCCAGGTGCTGCTCGTACTCGGCCCGGAAGTGCTGGAGCGAGGAGACGATCGGGCTGGCCGCGCCGTCGCCCAGCGCGCAGAAGGACTTGCCGTTGATGTTGTCGGCGATGTCGAGGAGCTTCTCCAGGTCCCCCTCGACGCCCTCGCCCGCCTCGATCCGCTTGAGCAACTGGACCAGCCAGTAGGTGCCCTCGCGGCAGGGGGTGCACTTGCCGCAGGACTCGTGGGCGTAGAACTCCGTCCAGCGGGTCACCGCCCGCACCACGCAGGTGGTCTCGTCGAAGACCTGCAGCGCCTTGGTGCCGAGCATCGAGCCGGCCGCGCCGACGCCCTCGTAGTCCAGCGGGACGTCGAGGTGCTCGTCGGTGAACATCGGGGTGGAGGAGCCGCCCGGGGTCCAGAACTTCAGCCGGTGCCCGGCGCGGACGCCGCCGCTGAGGTCGAGCAGCTGGCGCAGCGTGATGCCCAGCGGGGCCTCGTACTGGCCGGGGTTGGTGACGTGGCCGGAGAGCGAGTAGAGCGTGAAGCCGGGGGACTTCTCGGTGCCCAGGCCCCTGAACCACTCCTTGCCGCGGGCCAGGATCGGCGGCACCGAGGCGATCGACTCGACGTTGTTGACCACCGTCGGGCAGGCGTAGAGGCCGGCGATCGCCGGGAACGGGGGCCGCAGCCGGGGCTGGCCGCGGCGGCCCTCCAGCGAGTCCAGCAGTGCCGTCTCCTCACCGCAGATGTACGCGCCGGCACCGGCGTGCACGGTGATGTCCAGGTCGGTGCCGGAGCCGAGGATGTTCCGGCCGAGCAGGCCCGCCCGGTACGCCTCGGCGACGGCCTCGTGCAGCCGGCGCAGCACCGGGACGACCTCGCCGCGCAGGTAGATGAAGGCGTGGTCGCAGCGGATCGCGTAGGAGGCGATGATCATTCCCTCGATGAGGGAGTGCGGATTGGCGAACAGCAGCGGGATGTCCTTGCAGGTGCCCGGCTCGGACTCGTCCGCGTTGACCACCAGGTAGTGCGGCTTGCCGTCGTTCTGCGGGATGAACTGCCACTTCATGCCGGTGGGGAAGCCGGCGCCGCCGCGGCCGCGCAGGCCGGCGTCCTTGACCAGGGCGATCACGTCGTCCGGGGGCATGGCGAGGGCCGCCTTGAGGCCCTCGTAGCCGTGGTGGCGGCGGTAGGTGTCCAGCGTCCAGGGGCGGCTGTCGTCCCAGGAGTCGGACAGGACGGGGGTGAGCAGCTTCTCGGCCGGCTCGGCGGAGGTCATCACGCCTCGCTCCCTTCCTGGCCGGTGCCCTCGGTGCGGGGCGACTCCGTGGTGGCGGACTCGTTGCGGGGGGCCTCGGTGGTGGCTGCTCCTGTGCGGGGCGGCTCGTTGCGGGGGGCCTCCGTGGCGGAGCCGGTCCGGGGTGGCTCGTTGCGGGGCGGCTCGTTGCGGGGGGAGACGACCCTGGCACCGGGGGTGCCGGGCAGGGCCTCGCCGCGGGCCAGCCGGAGTCCGGCCAGGGAGGGCGCGCCGCCGGCGCCGGACTCGTCGTTGGCGCCCGGGCGCTCGTCCGGGAAGCCGGCCAGGATCCGGGCGGTCTCCTTGAAGCCGCACAGCCGGGCACCGCGGGTGGGCCTGACCTCGCGGCCGGCCCGGAGGTCGTCGACCAGCTGCCGGGCGCTCTCCGGGGTCTGGTTGTCGAAGAACTCCCAGTTGACCATCACCACGGGCGCGTAGTCGCAGGCCGCGTTGCACTCGATGTGCTCGATCGAGACCTCGCCGTCCTCGGTGGTCTCGTTGTTGCGGATGCCCAGGTGTTCCTGCAGCTCGTCGAAGATCTGGTCACCGCCGAGCACCGCGCACAGGGTGTTGGTGCAGACCCCGACGTGGTACTTCCCGGCCGGGCGGCGCCGGTACATGGTGTAGAAGGTCGCGACGGCGGTGACCTCCGCGGTGGTGAGGTCCAGCTGCTCGGCGCAGAACCGGATGCCCGTCGGGCTGACGAAGCCCTCCTCGGCCTGCACCAGGTGCAGCAGCGGCAGCAACGCCGAGCGGGGCTGCGGGTAGCGGGCGATCAGTTCGGCGGCATCGGAGGCCAGCCGGGCACGCACCTCCTCGGGGTACGGTGCGGCCGGCAGCGCCGGCAGTCCGAGTTCGACGTTGGTCACCGGTCCACGCCTCCCATCACCGGGTCGATCCCGGCCACCGCGACGATCACGTCGGCCACCTGGCCGCCCTCGCACATCGCCGCCATCGTCTGCAGATTGGTGAACGACGGGTCCCGGAAGTGGACCCGGTACGGGCGCGTACCGCCGTCGCTGACCACGTGCACGCCCAGCTCGCCCTTGGGCGACTCGACCGCCGCGTACGCCTGGCCGACCGGGACCCGGAAGCCCTCGGTGACCAGCTTGAAGTGGTGGATCAGGGCCTCCATCGAGGTGCCCATGATCTTGCGGATGTGGTCGAGGGAGTTGCCCATCCCGTCCGGCCCGACCGCCAGTTGGGCGGGCCAGGCGATCTTCTTGTCGGCCACCATGACCGGGCCCGGGCGCAGCCGGTCCAGGCACTGCTCGACGATCCGCAGCGACTGCTTCATCTCCTCCAGCCGGATCAGGAAGCGGCCGTAGGAGTCGGCGCTGTCCGCGATCGCGACCTCGAAGTCGTAGTCCTCGTAACCGCAGTACGGGTCGGTCTTGCGCAGGTCGTGCGGCAGGCCGGTGGCGCGCAGGATCGGGCCGGTGGCGCCGAGGGCGAGGCAGCCGGGCAGGTCCAGGAAGCCGACGTCGACCAGGCGGGCCTTGAACACCGGGTTGCCGGTGGCCAGCTTGTCGTACTCGTGCATCCGGGAGCGGAAGACCTTGACCGCCTCGCGGATCTGGTCGACGGCACCGGGCGGCAGGTCCTGGGCGAGGCCGCCGGGGCGCACGTACGCGTGGTTCATGCGCAGGCCGGTGACCAGCTCGAAGACGTCCAGGATCAGCTCGCGGTCCCGGAAGCCGTAGATCATCAGGGTGGTGGAGCCGATCTCCATGCCGCCGGTGGCCAGGCAGACCAGGTGGGAGGCGATCCGGTTGAGCTCCATCATCATCACGCGGATGACGTTGGCCCGGTCCGGGACGTCGTCGGTGATGCCGAGCAGCTTCTCGACCGCCAGGCAGTAGGCGGTCTCGTTGAACAGCGGGGTCAGGTAGTCCATGCGGGTCACGAAGGTGGTGCCCTGGACCCAGCTGCGGAACTCCATGTTCTTCTCGATGCCGGTGTGGAGGTAGCCGATACCGCAGCGGGCCTCCTTCACCGTCTCGCCGTCGATCTCCAGGATCAGCCGGAGCACGCCGTGGGTCGACGGGTGCTGGGGGCCCATGTTGACGATGATGCGCTCGTCGTCGGCCCGGCCGACCGCCTCGACCACCTCGCCCCAGTCGCCGCCGGTGACGGTGAAGACCCGGCCCTCGGTGGTCTCGCGGGCGTCCGCCTCCGCGGCTTCGCCGCGGGCCTCTTCGTGGTGCTGAGTGTCCATCAGCTGTACGACCTCCGCTGGTCGGGAGCCGGGATCTGGGCGCCCTTGTACTCGACGGGGATGCCGCCGAGCGGGTAGTCCTTGCGCTGCGGGTGGCCCAGCCAGTCGTCCGGCATCATGATCCGGGTGAGCGCCGGGTGGCCGTCGAAGACCAGGCCGAAGAAGTCGTAGGCCTCGCGCTCGTGCCAGTCGTTGGTCGGGTAGACGCTCACCACGGAGGGGATGCGCGGATCGGCGTCCGGCGCGGTGACCTCCAGCCGGATCAGCCGGCCGTGGGTGATCGAGCGCAGGTGGTAGACCGCGTGCAGCTCGCGCCCCTTGTCTCCGGGGTAGTGGACTCCGCTCACCCCCAGGCACAGCTCGAAGCGCAGCGCCGGGTCGTCGCGCAGGAGGCGGACGGTCCTCAGCAGGTGCTCGCGGTCGACCTGGAAGGTGAGTTCGCCGCGGTCGACCACGGTCTTCTCGATCACCTCGGCCGGGTCCAGGCCCTGCTCCTCCAGGGCGCCCTCCAGCTCGTCGGCGACCTCGTCGAACCAACCGCCGTACGGGCGTTCGCTCGGACCGGGCAGCACGATCGGGGCCGCCAGACCGCCGAACCCGGAGGTGTCGCCGCTGCCCTTCGCGCCGAACATGCCCTGGCGGCGGCCGACCACCTCGACCGGGATCTCGCGGACCGGCTGCTCGCGGCGGGTCTCGGGTACCTGCTCGTTCATCGCAGCTCCCCCCGCATCTCGCTGATCGGGGTGGCCTGCAGGGCGAGCGCCTCGCCGAGCTCCTCGGCCCTGCGACGGTTCACGCCCAGCGGCTCGTGCTGGATCTTGTCGTGCAGCTTCAGGATCGCGTCCATCAGCATCTCCGGACGGGGCGGACACCCGGGCAGGTAGATGTCCACCGGGACGATGTGGTCGACGCCCTGCACGATCGCGTAGTTGTTGAACATCCCGCCGGAGGAGGCGCAGACGCCCATCGAGATCACCCACTTGGGGTTGGGCATCTGGTCGTACACCTGGCGCAGCACCGGTGCCATCTTCTGGCTCACCCGGCCCGCCACGATCATCAGATCGGCCTGCCGGGGGGAGCCCCGGAAGACCTCCATGCCGAACCGGGCCAGGTCGTAGCGGCCGGCCCCGGTGGTCATCATCTCGATCGCACAGCAGGCCAGACCGAAGGTGGCCGGGAAGAGTGACGCCTTGCGCACCCAGCCGGCGGCCGTCTCCACGGTCGTGAGCAGAAAGCCGCTCGGCAGCTTCTCCTCGATTCCCATCAGATCCCTCTCAATGCCCTCAAGTCCTCTGGTATGTCCGGCCCGTTCGGGCTTGTCCGCTCGTTCACAAGGGCGGCGGCCACCCCGCGCTCAGTCCGCTCAGTCCCGCTCCGGGAGTCGGTCGGCCCCGCCGGGCTCAGTCCCACTCCAGGCCGCCACGGCGCCAGACGTAGGCGTACGCGACGAAGACGGTGGCGATGAAGAGCAGCATCTCGACCAAGCCGAAGATCCCCAGGGCGTCGAAGGTCACCGCCCAGGGGTAGAGGAAGACGATCTCGATGTCGAAGACGATGAAGAGCATCGCCGTCAGGTAGTACTTGATCGGGAACCGACCGCCGCCCACGGGCTGCGGGGTCGGCTCGATGCCGCACTCGTACGCCTCCAACTTGGCCCGGTTGTAGCGCTTGGGGCCGGTGAGTGAGGCCATCACGACGGAGCCGACCGCGAACGCCGCCGCGATGGCACCGAGTACGAGGATCGGCGCGTAGGCATTCATAGCCCCCGCTCCCTCCGTCCAGTCGTCCTTGACTGCAGATCGGAACCGGCGGGTCACGCTCAGGTGAACCCGCCTTCCGGTTCCCGGGATCCACCTCATGTGAGGCAGTTCACAAAGCCTGGAACGAGCGCATCCTATGCCCGTCGGCTTGTGATCTGCGACACGCAGTTCACCGCGATCTTTGTGATCTACGACACCATGTGAATGGTGGCGAATGTGAACATGCCCAGATTTGTCAACGCAAAGGAGTCAAATGATCACAACCAGTCGCATTTACTTGTGAAGCGGCTGGTCAGGGGCGTGTTCCTATATCAACTATGCGTCGAACCAGGCAAATTTCCGGGCGTCATGTTGACGTGTTATTGCAGCTCACTCGCAGGGGTGGCGGGGGCCCGAACGCTCGCTTGACCCTTCGTTCACAAGCGCGCGAGGTCGGCGTCGGACGGGGTTTTCTCTGCTCTGGCACGCGTGCTCGCGGGCACGCCGGAGGAAGGGGAGGGCGGGGTCGGGGCTGGGGGCCCGGTTACCGGTTGCCGGCTGCCTGCTCCCACACCCAGGCCGCGATGCCCACCCGGTTACGGGCACCGAGCTTGCGCTGGATGCTGGCGAGGTGGTTCTTCACCGTTCCCGGTGAGATGAACAGCCCCGCGCCGATCTCGGCGTTGGTCGCCCCGTCCGCCACCTGCTCGGCGATCTCCCGCTCCCGCGCGGTCAGTTCCTCCGTCGGTGCGGCTGTCAGCGACCCCGCCGCTGCCGCGCCCGCGCCCGCGCCCGCGCCCGACCCAGCCTTCGGCTCCGTCCCGGGAAGCGCCATGTGCCGCAGGAGCCGAACGGTGACCTGGGGGCTGATCAACGCGTCCCCGGCCACCGCCGCCCGGATCGCCTCGATCAGCAGCACCGGCCCCGAGCGCTTCAACAGGAACCCGGCCGCACCGTGCCGCAGCGCCGTGTGCACGTATTCGTCCAGGTCAAAGGTGGTCACCACGATCACCTTGCACTGGCCGGACAGTTGCCGGGTGACCTCCAGGCCGTCGAGCTTCGGCATCCGGATGTCCGCGAGCACCACGTCCGGCCGCAGCCTCCTCGCCTCTGCCACCGCCGCGGCACCGTCCGCCGCCTCGGCCACCACCGTCATGTCCGGCTGCGCGTCCAGGATCATCCGGAACGCACTGCGGACGTCCGCCTGGTCGTCCGCGATCAGGATCCGGACCGACCCCGTGCCGCTACCCATCCCTGTACCTCCCCCGTGCCGACCCGTGTCGGCCTCTGTGATCGTTCCGACCCGGACCGCGGTGGCCTGGGCCGGCGCTGTCCAGGCTGCCCCTACGGCCGGGTCACTGCCGCCCGACGGCGACCGCCTCCAGCGGCAGCACCGCCGTCACCCGCCAGCCTTCCCGCTCGTACGGACCGGCTTCCAGCGAGCCGCCGAGTGCCTCCACCCGGGCCGCGAGCCCCGGGAGCCCGCTCCCGCCGCCCCGGCGCGGACGCCCGCCGGGGGCCGGCGCCCCGCCGTCGTTGGTCACGGTCAACTCCAGCCGCCCGCCGCTGCAACGGGCCCGGACCTCGACCGTCCGCGCTGCCGGGGCGTGCCGACGGACGTTGGTCAGGGACTCGACCGCGATCCGGTGGACGGTGCCCTCCACCTCGCGCGGCACCGGCCCCTCCGGCAGCTCCAACCGGACTTCGGCACCACCCGCGGCGGTGAACTGCTCGGCCACCCGGACGAGTTCGGCGAGGCCGGGCTGCGGACTGCGGCCGCCCGCCTCCTCGCTGCGCAGCAGCTGTACGGTCCGGTCCAGCGAGGCCAGGGCCCGCTGCCCGGCCTGCTCTATCCGCTCGAACAGCTCGGCCGACCGCGCCGGGTCGACGGAGGCCAGGTACGCCCCGGCCTGGGCCTGGGCCACCATGCCGCTGACGTCGTGCGCCACGAAGTCGTGCAGGTCGTGGGCCAGTTCGAGGCGCTGGGCACGCCTGGCCTCGGCCACCGCGCGGGCCCGGCCGTCGTCCAGACCCCGCAGGTAGAGCCCGATCAGCACGGTCGGCAGGGACAACATCGATCCGAACCCGAAGAGCGTGAGCGCGTCGACGGGCCCGTCGAACCGGGACGGCCAGAGCGCGACCGCCCCGCACGCCGTCCAGGCCGCCGCCGCGACCCGGGGGCCGTCCCCGGCGCGCAGGCTGAGGACCACCGCCAGCAGCAGGGCCGCCAGTTCGACGAGACCGACCAGCCCGGTCCAGCGGTCCGCCTCCGTCCAGGGGCCGGCGAACCGGACGGCGACCGAGACCCCCGCCGACACCGCGCCGAGCACGGTCGTCACGGCAGCCGGCCCGCGGCGCCCGCGGACCGTCCAGGCCGGCAGCAGCAGGGCCGGGACAACCAGCGACAGGATCTGAGTCATCGTCACCGCCTCTCTTCGACTGCTGTCACATTACGACGCGGTCCGGGCGGTCCGCCTGTGCCGATCGGCATATTTCGCACGCCGGTTGAGCAGCAGGAACAGCCCGATCGGCACTGCCGTGAACCCCTCGCGGACCTCCAGTCTTGAGTCATCGCACCGGCCGAGGGGCCGGACCGGAAGGGAGTCCACGATGTCCAGGCTCATGATCAACGCCCGCACCACCGCCCACCGCCCCCACGCGGTCGGCACGGCTGGTGCGGCCGTCCCGGACGTCCCGCCCGCAGCGCGCTGGGCCGAGCTCGCCGCCAAGGCCGCGGCCCTGAGCACCGTCCCCTCGGGGGTGTGGCGGATCGTCTTCGGCTTCGGCGTCCCGGTCGGCTTCACCGGCGCCACGGCCGCGGCCTACAACGAGCACCAGCCGGGGTGGGGCACCGTCTACTGCGTGGTGCTGAGCGCCCTGACGGAGGCGCTGGCCTTCCTGACCCTCGGCCTGGTCCGGCCCTGGGGGCGGGTGGTTCCGCGGTGGATCCCGCTGATCGGCGGCCGCCGGGTCCGCCCGCTCGCCGCGATCGTCCCGGCGCTGCTGGGCTCGGCGATACTCGCCGTCCTCGGGATGGAAGGGCTGTTCGGCCGCTGGGCCGCGAACCTGGCCGAGCCGGATTCGCCGCGCGGCCTCGCCGCCCTGGTGATGACCGCCGCCTACGCACCCCTGGTGCTCTGGGGCCCGCTGCTGGGCGCGGTCACCGTCGACTACGCCCGGCGGACGCTGTGGCGGCGCCGGTGACCACGACGACGGATCACGCCGGGGTCGGCTCGCGCCCCTGCTCCCCGGCCCCCGCAGCCACAGCCACCTCGGCGCCCGTCCCGTCCCCGTCCCCGGCCGGGCGCGCTACGGGGGCGGTACGACGGCCCCACTCCGTCGCGACCAGCACCAGGGCTCCGCCGAGCAGGGCGAGCGGGCCCATGCGGTTCCCGGCCACGGTGATGCCGAAGACGGCGGCCCACAGCGGCTCGGTGCCGAGCAGCAGGCTCACTCGCGAGGGGGAGGTGGCCCGCACCGCCCACATCTGGACGAAGAAGGCGAACAGCGTGCAGAACAAGGACAGATGCAGCAGCCAGGCCCACTGGCCGGCCCCGTACGAGCGGGCGACGGTCCACGGCGCCGGTCCCACGGACAGCGCGACGACGGCGAACACACCGGTGGCCGTCGCGAGTTGGACCCACGTCACAGCAAGCATGTCGGTGTCGCGGAGCGCCCGGGTGCGGGCCATGGCGAGGACGTACGCGGAGCGGACGAGGGCGGCACCCAGCACCAGCAGGTCACCGAGCGAGGGAGCACGCAGCCCGCCGTCACCGGTGAGCAGGACGACACCGAGGACGGCCAGTCCGGCGGCCGCCAGGAAGGCCCGCGGTGGCGCGGTCCGGCCGAGGGCGCTCTCGCCGAGCGGGGTGAGCACCATCGCGAGGCTGATGATCAGCCCGGCGTTGGTCGCGGAGGTGTGCACGGCGCCGTAGGTCTCCAGCAGGAAGATCCCGCTGAGCACCAGCCCCAGTGCCGCGCCGCCGAGCCACTCGGCACGGCGGAGCCTCCGCAGGGCCCGCCAGGCGACCGCTCCGAGCAGCGGCAGCACCAGCCCGAAGCGCAGGACGAGCATCGCCACGACCGTTCCGGGCTCGGCCACCCGCTGGACGGCGAGGAAGCTCGACCCCCACACCACCGCCACCAGCAGCACCGGAAGATCACGAAGGGCCGTCGAGGACGAGCCCTTGGACAGGGAGGCAGGCATGGCGAGGATCCCTCCGAGCGAACGGAACCGACGGGCGCGAGGACCGTACGGCGTCGGACGGACCCAGGAGCCGGGCGGAAGGCCCGGCGACGAACGGGGGACAGCGTGGAGCGAGGGGGCGCCATCCTCGCGCACCGGACGGCGGATGATCAATGCCGTTCCGGACACCGGATGGTCCGCATTCCCCGGCTGGCCCGGCCGGTCCACGCGGTCCGCACGGTCCGCGCACCGCCCTCGGTCGGCCCGGCCCTTCCCGTCCTCCCGGTCCACTCCGTACGCCCGGCCCCCGCCGGGCGCCGCTCCCCGGCCGGGCGCCCCGCACGGAACGCCCTCGCCGTCAGGCGTCGAGCAGACCGTTCGCCGTGGCGATCGCCTCGATGTCGGCTGGCGTCCCGGACATGATGACGCGGACGTGCTCGGTGACGAGTTCGACCGGCCAGTCCCACCAGGCGGCGCGGAGCAGGCGTTCGATGTCGGCGTCGTCGAAGCGTCGGCGGATCGGCCGGGCCGGGTTGCCGCCGACGACGGTGTAGGGCTCGACGTCGGCGGTGACCACCGCACCGGCCGCGACGATGGCGCCGTCGCCGATCCGGACACCGGGCAGGACGGTGGCCCCGTACCCGAACCAGACGTCGTTGCCGATCACGGTGTCGCCCCGGGTGGGCAGGCCCGTGACGATGTCGAGGGTCCGCTCGGTCCAGCTGCCGCCGAACATGGTGAACGGGAACGTGGAAACGCCGATGTCCGGGTGGGCGGCACCGGCCATCAGGAAGCGGGTCCCGGTGGCGATCGCACAGTACTTGCCGATCACCAGCCGCTCCGGACCGTACGCGTAGAGGACGTTGCGCTCCTCGAAGCGGGTGGCGCCGTCGGGGTCGTCGAAGTAGGTGTACTCGCCGACCTCGATCCGCGGGTCGGTGACGAGCGATCGCAACAGCACGACCCTGTCGTGGCCGGCGAGCGGGTGGAGCACGGTGGGATCGGGGATGGCGGTGGTGGTCACACGGACTCCTCTCGTAATGCGACGCGAGTCGCATTACGATGAGCATCGCACGATCGCCACCCCACAGCAAGCACTAATGCGACTGGAGTCGACTTTGAACGGAGCAAGTCACCACGGGCAGCCGCCCCGCACCCCCACCCCACGCCCGGGCGGCCGCAGCGCACGGGTCCGGGCGGAGGTGGTCGCCGCCACGCTCGCCGAAGTCACCGCGAAGGGCTACGACGGCCTGACCGTCGAGGCGGTCGCCACCCGCTCCGGCGTCCACAAGGCGACCCTCTACCGGAGGTGGGGCGGCGTGGACGGCCTGGTCGCCGACGCCCTGACCGCCTCCGCCGACCAGCCCTGGCCCCTACCCGACACCGGGGACCTGCAGCAGGACCTCCGCCGGATCACCCGGGAGGTGTTCGACGTCTTCACCGACCCCGAGCTGGGCGCCACGCCGACCGCGCTGATCTCCGCCGCCCAGCGCTCCGACGCAGGCGCGGCCGCCCTGCGCGCCTTCTTCGCCGCCCGCCACCGACAGGCCGCCGAGGTAGCCGAACGAGCGGTCGCACGCGGCGAGTTGCCCGCCGGAACGGACGGCGCCGAGGTGGTCCGCGCCGCCACGGCCCCGCTCTACTTCCGCCTGTTCGTCTCGGGCGAACCATTGGACGCCCGCACCGCCGAGCGGGCCGCCGACGCCGCCGCCCTCGCCGGCCGCGCCGGGCTCTTCACCCCCACCGAGAGCGCCACCGCCGCACCGGAGGAAACATCCGCCTCGCAGGAAGCAGCCGCACCAGAAGCAGGACCGGCAACATAGGCAAGACCGGCAAGTCCCGTAACACCGGGAAACATGCGCAACACCGACACCACCAACACCGCACCGCCGACACCACCGACAGCACGGACAGCACCGACACCGCACCGCCGACAGCACCGACCACGGCGAAGTCGGCAGCCCCGGCCGACTCCCCTCCCCCGCAGCTCGCCTGACCGCCCCTCACGGCTCCGGGGCCCGGGGAGTCACGGCCGTCGCGCCCCCTATCGCATCCCCACCCGGCCGTGGATGATGCCTCCATGACAATCCAGCCGTCCACCACCCCCCGGAAGGCCCGTCACGTGAAGCGCACGCACTGGGCGCTGGTCGCCGCCGCCACCGTCCTCCCGCTCGTGGCGAGCACCGGCACCGCCGTCGCGGACACCTCCGCCGCCGCAGCCGCCGGCACCACCGCTGCCTGCACCTACACACCGGCCGTGCCGGCCGACAACTTCAAGGGAATCCCGGTCTTCGACGCCAAGAAGGCGGCCCGGCCCTACCGCGCGACGCTGCGGACCAGCCAGGGCGCGATCACCTTCGAGGCACTGACCGACAAGGCGCCCTGCACCACCTTCTCGTTCCGCTTCCTCGCCGAGCACGACTACTTCGACCGCAGCCACTGCCACCGCCTCACCACCCAGCGGATCTACGTCCTGCAGTGCGGCGACCCGACCGGGACGGGCAGCGGCGGGCCCGGTTACTCCTTCCCGGACGAGAACCTGACCGGCGCCACCTACCCGGCCGGCACGGTGGCCATGGCCAACGCCGGTCCGAACACCAACGGCAGCCAGTTCTTCTTCGTCTGGAAGGACACCAAGCTCTCCCCCGCCTACACCCCGTTCGGCCGGGTCACGGCGGGCCTGGACGTCCTGCAGAAGATCGCCGCCGGCGGCGAGGACGACCAGAACAACCCCGGCGACGGTTTTCCCAACCTGCCCGTGAACATCCGCAACGTGAAGATCGGCACCCGCTGACCGACCGGACCGGGCCGCCCGGACCCTCGAACCCCTGAACCGCCCAGCCTCGGGCCGTTCTCGGCTCGTCCGGGCCGCCCCCGACCCACCGGCCGCCCGCCGCGCCGCTCCCGTACGGTGGCAGCACCAACCACACCACAGGGGAGCAGCACCGCATGGACAGCCGGATCTGGGAGAGCGTCGACCACCTGGTCGCATGGCTGGACGAGCAGAGCACGCAGTCGCCCCGGGAGGAGCGCCTGCTGCGGATCCTCAAGCTCTCCGAGGAGGTCGGCGAGGTCGGCGCCGCCGTGATCGGCGCCACCGGCCAGAACCCGCGCAAGGGGGTGACCCACAGCTGGGAGGACGTCCAGCACGAGCTCTGCGACGTCGTCTTCGCCGCCCTCGTCGCGCTGCGGACGCTCACACCCGACGCGGCCCGGGTCTTCGCCGACCGGCTGGCCTACGTCGAACAGCGCTCCGCCGCCTCCCGGCGCCCGGTCGCCACGGCCCCGGAGGCGGCGCCGGAGCAGCCCACCGACGCCCAGGCCGAGCCCACCGCGTCCCCGGCCGAGCCCACCGGTTCCCGGGAACCCGAGGGCTCCCGGGACCAGCCCGCGGCCTCCCCGGACTAGGCGTTCGGCGCGACCCGGGCGAGCCCGTTGATGACGCGGTCCATCGCGTCGCCGCCCTGCGGGTCGGTCAGGTTGGCGAGCAGCTTGAGGGTGAAGCGCATCAGCATCGGGTGGGTGAGGCCGCGCTGGGTGGCGATCTGCATCACCTTCGGGTTGCCGATGAGCTTCACGAAGGCACGGCCCAGTGTGTAGTAACCGCCGTACACGTCCTTGAGGACGCGCGGGTAGGCCTGGAGGGCGCGCTCCCGGCCGCCGTCGGTGACCCGGGCGAGGGCCTGCACGATGACCCCGGCGGCGATCTGGCCGGATTCCATCGCGTAGGCGATGCCCTCGCCGTTGAACGGGTTGACCATGCCGCCCGCGTCGCCGACGAGCAGCAGACCGCGGGTGTAGTGCGGCTGCCGGTTGAAGGCCATCGGCAGCGCGGCACCGCGGATCGGCTCGGTCATGTTCTCGGGGGTGTAGCCCCACTCCTTCGGCATGTTCGCGCACCAGGCCTTGAGCACCTCGCGCCAGTCCAGCTCGCCGAAGGCCGGTGAGGAGTTGAGGATGCCGAGGCCCACGTTGGAGGTGCCGTCGCCCATGCCGAAGACCCAGCCGTAGCCGGGCAGCAGCTTGCGCTCGCCGGCCCGGGTGTCCCACAGCTCCAGCCACGACTCCAGGTAGTCGTCGTCGTGCCGCGGCGAGGTGAAGTACGTGCGGTAGGCGACGCCCATCGGGCGGTCCTCGCGCCGGTGCAGGCCCATGGCGAGCGAGAGCCGGGTCGAGTTGCCGTCGGCGGCGACCACCAGCGGGGCGCGGAAGGTGACCGGCCGCTTCTCGTCGCCGAGCTTGGCGGTGACGCCGACGATCCGGCCGGTGCGCTCGTCCAGGACCGGCCCGCTGACGTTGCAGCGCTCGTAGAGCCGTGCGCCGGCCTTCTCGGCCTGACGGGCCAGCAGCTCGTCGAAGTCGGCGCGCTTGCGGACCAGGCCGTAGTCCGGGAAGGAGGACAGCTCGGGCCAGTCCAGCTCCAGCCGGACGCCGCCGCCGATGATGCGCAGGCCCTTGTTGTGCAGCCAGCCGTTCTCGGTGGAGACGTCGATGCCCATGTCCACCAGCTGCTTGGTGGCGCGGGGGGTGAGGCCGTCGCCGCAGACCTTCTCGCGCGGGAAGGCGGTCTTCTCCAGCAGCAGCACGTCCAGCCCGGCCTGGGCCAGGTAGTACGCGGTGGTCGAACCGGCCGGGCCCGCGCCGACCACGATGACGTCGGCCGTGCTCTCCACCGGGCTGTCCGGCTTCGTCAGATCGGCTGCGGTCTCGGACACGTGGACACACTCCTGGAGCTGCGGCGGGGGACGGCGGCTTTTGTCTCCGGCAGTCTAGTTCCGCTCACGCCGCCGGAAGCGCCCGCGCCCCCGCCACACCCGCCGCCTCCACACCCGCCGCCTCACCCGCCGGCGGGCACCGAAGCGACGATCCGAAGCGACGGCCCGAAGCCGACGGTCCGAAGCGACGATCCGAAGCCGACGGTCCGACAGTGGCGGACTACGCGGTCTTGTACGCCCGGTGCAGCGCGACGATCCCGCCGGTCAGGTTCCGCCAGGCGACCTTCGACCAGCCGCCCTCCTGCAGCTTGGCGGCCAGCCCGGCCTGGTCCGGCCAGACCCGGATGGACTCGGCGAGGTAGACGTACGCCTCCGGGTTGCTGCTGACGGCCGTGGCGACCGGCGGCAGCGCGCGCATCAGGTACTCGGTGTAGACCGTCCGGAACGGCGTCCAGGTCGGCGTGGAGAACTCGCAGATCACCAGCTTGCCGCCGGGCTTGGTGACCCGCAGCATCTCGCGCAGCGCCGCGTCGGTGTCCTGGACGTTGCGCAGCGCGAAGGAGATCGTCACCGAGTCGAAGGTGTCGTCCGCGAACGGCAGCCGGGTGGCGTCCCCGGCGGTGAGCGCCAGCTCGGGGTGGCGGGCCTTGCCCTCGGTGAGCATGCCGACCGAGAAGTCGCACGGGACGACCTGGGCCCCGGCTTCGACGAAGGGCAGCGAGGAGGTGCCGGTACCGGCACCGAGGTCGAGCACGAGGTCCCCCGGTCCGGCGGCCACCGCCTCGGCCACCGCCCGCCGCCAGGCGCGGGCCTGGCCGAGGGAGAGCACGTCGTTGGTGCGGTCGTACTTGGCCGCGACGTCGTCGAACATGGCGGCGACTTCGTGCGGCTGCTTGTCCAGAGAGGCTCGGGTCACGCCCCCATTGTTCACCCTCGCACGGACACCCCGACCAACGGGGCGCACCGACGGGCCGTACCGACGGGTCACCCCGCCCGGCGCGGCGCCCTCAGTGCTGCCCGCGCCGCCCGCCCGCACGCCGCTTCCGCCGGGAGCGCTTGCCGTGCGTGATCGCGGGCATCCCGTCCGCCAGTGCCTCCGTCGCCAGGGCGAGGTTGGCGGCCAGCCGCCCCTGCCCGGCGCGGATCGCGACGGCCTTCCGGTGCCGCCAGATGCGCAGCACGCAGACCGCGAAGAGCACCACGGCGACCGGCACGCTGAACCGGGCGAGGCCCACCCCGACCGGCTGCGGGTAGGTGTCGCCGCAGATCCGCACCGCGCCCGCGTCGTCGGCCGCGTGCTCCAGGCAGATCGAGTCACCGACCTTGGCGCCGTCGGCGAGCGGCAGCGCGGCCGCGGTGTGCGACTGCCCGCCCACCCGGTAGCTGACGGCGCTGTAGGTGCCGCCGCCGGTGGGGAGCTGGGTGACGACGCCCTCGACTCTCACCGGGTGCGCCTCGATCCGGTCGGCCTGGTCGGCCTGACGCCAACCGAGCAGGCACATGCCGACGGCCAGCACGGCGCTGAGCACGGCGGCGAGGTACCAACCACGGCCCAACCGCGGGGCGCGCGGCGGGGGAACGATCGCGGTTCGCATGGTTCCTGTCCTGGCTTGCCTTCGGGACCGGGGACGCGGCCCCGCCACCCGCGGGCACGGGCGGTGGTGTGGTGAGGGTACGGAGTGAGCTGTCCGGGATCGTATCCGCTGGCGGGCCCTCAGGTCACGGCGAAGGGACAATCACCCCCGGCCACCGGCACCGGAGTTCGAGTGCACACGAAGGAAGTCCCGTGCACGGCAAGGGAATCGGTCTACTGACGAGTACGTCACACCGGCGCTGCCGATCCCGGCCCGTCCGACGCCGTTCGTCCACCGTTCGTCCGCCGCTCCCCGGCCGGTCCGCACCGGCCCGCACCGGCCCGCAGCGGCCCCGCTCAGCGCCGGCGGTACACCAACCGCCCGCCCAGCACCGTGGCCAGGCACCCGCCCGCCGCCGGCTCGGCGAGCCCGTCCCCCGCGGCCGCGAACACCGCGAAGTCGGCCCGGTCGCCGACCGCCACCCGCCCGTGCACGGCCTGCGCGAAGGGCAGCACGGCGAGCGGGTCCAACGGCCCCGCACCCTCCTCCCCCGAAGCCCCCGCCGAGACCGGCGAGCCCGAAGCCCCAGCCAGCCCCACCAGCCCCGACCGCGCCACCGCCGTCCGCACCGACGCCCGTTCGAACGGCCCGGCCACCGCCGTCACCCCGAACCCGAGCATCCGCTGCAGCCCGCGCCGCGCACTCGCCCCGCACCGCGTCTCGTCCGTTGATCCGGCGAGCCCGTCCGCCACCGGCTCGACGCCGATCTCCTCCCGCGGATCCGGGTGGTACGCCCGCTCCAGCAGCCAGTGCCCGTAGGGGTTGCGCAGCCCGGGCGCGAGCACCGCCGAGCCCCAGTCCCGCACCCGCGCGCCCGGGTGCGCCGCCGCCAGCTCCGGGTACGGCCCGACCGCCTCGACGCGCTCGCCACGCACCACCACCGCCCCGTCCGGGAAGGACGGGGCGGTCGGATCGGCCGGGTCGGGCAGCACGAGGGCCGCCCGGTGCAGGGTCAGCACGGTTGCGGGGAGGGCCTCAGTTGTCCAGGATCTTCAGCTCGGGGTGCGCGGTGCCGCCCTCGATCGCCGTGGAGGCGATGTGCGAGGCGACCCGCGGGTCGACCGGGTCGTCGGCCGGGTCCTCCAGCACCCGCAGGTGCTCGTACGTGGTGGAGCGCTGCGCCGGGACGCGGTCGGCGGCCCGGATCAGGTGGATCAGCTCGGTGAGGTTGGAGCGGTGCTTGGCGCCGGCCGCCGAGACGACGTTCTCCTCCAGCATGACCGAGCCGAGGTCGTCCGCGCCGTAGTGCAGCGACAGCTGGCCCGCCTCCTTGCCGGTGGTCAGCCAGGAGCCCTGGATGTGGGCGACGTTGTCGAGGAACAGGCGGGCGATGGCGATCATCCGCAGGTACTCGAAGACGGTCGCCTGGGTCGACCCCTTCAGGTGGTTGTTCTGCGGCTGGTAGGTGTACGGGATGAAGGCCCGGAAGCCGCCGGTGCGGTCCTGCACGTCGCGGATCATCCGCAGGTGCTCGATCCGCTCGGCGTTGGTCTCGCCGGTGCCCATCAGCATGGTGGAGGTGGACTCGACGCCGAGGCCGTGCGCGACCTCCATGATCTCCAGCCAGCGCTCGCCGGACTCCTTCAGCGGGGCGATCGCCTTGCGCGGACGCTCCGGCAGCAGCTCGGCGCCGGCGCCGGCGAAGGAGTCCAGGCCCGCCTTGTTGATCCGGGCGATCGCCTCCTCGATGGAGACGCCCGAGATCCGGGACATGTGCTCGACCTCGGAGGCGCCCAGCGAGTGGATCACCAGCTGCGGGAAGTCGGCCTTGATCGCCGAGAACGCGCGCTCGTAGTACTCCACGCCGTAGTCCGGGTGGTGGCCGCCCTGGAACATGATCTGGGTGCCGCCCAGCTCGACGGTCTCGGCGCAGCGGCGCAGGATCTCGTCGAGCTCGCGGGACCAGCCCTTGTCGCTCTTCGGTGGCACGTAGAACGCGCAGAACTTGCACGCCGTCACGCAGACGTTGGTGTAGTTGATGTTCCGCTCGATGATGTACGTCGCGATGTGCTCGGTACCGGCGTAGCGGCGGCGGCGCACCGCGTCGGCGGCGGAGCCGAGCGCGTGCAGCGGCGCGGAGCGGTAGAGCTCCAGCGCCTCCTCCGGAGTGATCCGGCCGCCGGCGGCGGCCCGGTCGAGCACGGCCTGCAGGTCGGTGCTGGACGCATCGAGGGTGGTCGCTGCGAGCTCGGTCACCTGGCGGCCTTCTCTCTCTCAAGTGCTACTCGGGTACGGCCGAACCAGCCTACGCCAGGCCTTTCGGGCACTTTCAGCCCGCCGCCCCGTTCACCCGGCGCATCGTCCCGGTCGGGTTCCCACCCGGCGGATCCGCGGAGGTGAACCGGATCGTCCCGTCGGCCTGCAGGGTGAGCGTTTCGGCGTTGGCGCCGCCGGTGCAGGCGCCGGGCAGCGAGGAGCGGACCAGCCGGGACCGGAACACCAGCCGGGTGTCGGAGACGGAGGTGAGCGTCCAGCTGCCCTCGCAGCTGATCGGGATCAGTCCGGTGACGGCGTTGCGGCTGGTGGTGGTCTCCTGACCGATCGCCGCCGGACGGACGGTCAGCGTGGTGGTGCCGCCTGGCAGGCCCTTGTCGGTGACCATGTCCCCGCTCCAGGTGCCCAGGAACGCGGCCGGCACCGCGTTGGGGCCGCCCGTCGAGGGCGCCGCGCCGGTCAGGGAGGCCGCGGGCGTCGCGGGGTTCGAGGCCGTGGCGGAGGCGGACGGGGCCGCTGACGGGAGCGCTGACGGCGAGTCCGTCCCGCCCGGGCCGGTGGACGGGACCGGCAGCGGTCCTGCGGCCGGGGCCACCGGATCGTCGTCCCGGTGCGACCACTCGTACAGCCCGTACCCGGAGCCCCCGAGCGCCGCGGCCACCAGCACCGCCACCGCCGCGAGCCCGGCCGGCCGCCGCCACCACGACGTACCGGCCGTGCCCGGCGCCTCACGCTCCCCCGATCCCGACCCCGAACCCGCCCGCGGCCCCGACCTCGAACCCGACCCCGCCGTCGGCGCCCCCGGCAGCCGGTCGCCCCTGGGCACGTAGGTCGGCGTCGGCATCGCCACCGACCCGGCCCCGGCCTCGGCCCCGCCCGCCGCCCCGGACTCGTCCTCCAGGTCCAGCAGCTCCACCGCGCTGCGCCCCACCCCCGCCGCCAGCTCCGGCGGCAGGAAGCCCCACAGCCGGGCGGCGCCCTGGCGGTCCGGGTCCAGCCGGGCGGCGAGGTGCTGCGGGGTGGGCCGGGCGGCCGGGTCCTTGGCCAGGCAGTCGAGGACGACCGCCCGCAGCCGCTCGGGCAGTCCGGCGACGTCGGGCTCCTCGTGCAGCACCCGGTAGAGCAGGACGGCCGCGCTGACCCCCTCCCCGAAGGGGTGCACTCCGGTGGCGGCGTAGGCCAGTACGGCGCCGAGCGCGAAGACGTCCCCGGCCGGCCCGACGGGCTGCCCGGCCGCCTGTTCGGGTGACATGAAGCCCGGCGAACCGACCACATGACCCGAACGGGTGAAGCCGCTGGTCGCGTCCAGTGCCCTGGCGATGCCGAAGTCGATCAGCCGCGGCCCGTCCAGGGTCAGCAGCACGTTGGACGGTTTGACGTCGCGGTGCACCAGGTCGAGCCCGTGCACGTGGGCGAGCGCCCCGGCGAGCCCGACGCCGAGGGCGCGGACGGCCGGTTCGGGCAGCGGCCCGTACTGCTGGACGGCGGCGGTGAGCGAGGGCCCGGCCACGTAGCCGGTGGCGACCCAGGGCCGCTCGCCCTCGGTGTCGGCGTCCAGGACCGGCGCGGTCCAGGTGCCGCCGACCCGCCGGGCGGCGGCCACCTCGTGCCGGAACCGGGCGCGGAACTCGGCGTCGTCCGCCAGCTCCGGGCGCACCACCTTCACGGCGACGGTGCGTCCGCCGGCCGTCCGGCCGAGGTAGACCCGGCCCATCCCGCCCGAGCCGAGCCGCCGCAGCAGCCGGTAGGCGCCCACCTGACGCGGGTCGTCCGACCCCAGTGCCCGCATGGCCCCGCACGCTCCCCTCGCACCGGCTCGCGCGGCACCGGGCGGGTTTGCCCGGCCGCGAAAGCCGCTTCCGGAGCGCCTCCCGCGGGCCACCCGCCGGACGCGCCTCGGGGCAGACCGTACCGGGCCGGGCCGTGCCGGATCAGCCCCGACGACGCGATCGGTGCGAAGGGTTCACGGACCGACCGGCAGCGCGGCCGGCTCCAGCAACCGCACCGCCACGTCCGGCGCGAAGCCGCTGTCGTGCGCGACCCGCCGGGCGAACTCGGCGACCCCGGCCAGCTGCCGCTCGCCGAGCGAGAAGTCGAGCGCCTCGCTGAAGTAGCGCTCCAGCACGTCCGCCCCGAAGGCCTCCCAGCGGGCGGCCTGCTCGGCGACCTTGGCGGCCTCCACCAGCGAGAGGTCGCGGGACTCCAGGAAGGCGCGGTGCACGGCCGCGGTCAGCTCCGGGCAGCGCTCGGCGAACTCGCGGCGCACGGCCCAGACCGCGAAGACGAACGGCAGGCCGGTCCACTCCTTCCACATCTCGCCGAGGTCGTGGACGGTCAGCCCGAGGTCGGCGGCCTGCCCGAGGTAGGCGCGCAGCGCCGGGTCGCCGATCAGGACGGCGGCGTCGGCCTCGGCGAGCATCGCGCTGAGGTCCGGCGGGCAGCTGAAGTAGTCGGGGCGCACGCCCTCGCGCTCCTCCAGGAGCAGCCGGGCGAGCCGGACCGAGGTGCGGCTGGTGGAGCCGAGGGCGACGCGGCGGCCGTCGAGGTCGGCGAGCGGCACCTTGCTCACGATCAGGCAGGACATCACCGGGCCGTCGCTGCCGACCGCGATGTCGGGCAGGACGAGCAGGTCGTCGGCGTTGCGCAGGTACTCCACGCAGGTGATCGGACCGATGTCCAGGGCACCCTCGACGAGCCGGTCGCTCAGCTTCTCCGGGGTGTCCTTGGTGAGGTCCAGATCGAGCAGATTGCCCGTCCTGGCGAGCCCCCAGTAGAGGGGAACGCAGTTCAGGAACTGAATATGGCCGACCCTGGGCCTGAGCGGGGGGTTCTCTCCGACCGGGGTGTTCTGGGGCTCCCGCGTTTGCGCGTCCGGTGTTTGTGCGTCCGGTGCTGCCACTGCGCCGCTCCCTTGCTGTTCGTGCGCCTCCCCGCAGCGTATGCCCGCCGTTCACAGCGGCTCGCACCGGCCACCCGACACGCCCTCACACGCCCCCAACGCCCCTTTCTGCGCCCGCTCCCGGCCTTACGACACGCGCCTTCCGCGCCGCAAGCGACCTCTGGTCGTCACAGCGGCCGCATGCTAGCGTTGCCCTCAGTTGCAGTTTGATTCCCCTTGCAGTACTTGAAGCCTGCGGAGCATGTAACCGCGGGCTTTTTGTAGTTTTTCAGCAATATCGAAAAACTTCGGACTCGTCCGGAGGCAGGGCGATCAGCGCAGCGGACCGGGGGCCACACGGTGTGGTCCCCGACACGCCTCGCAAGGAGAACGGCATGGCCACGGGAACCGTCAAGTGGTTCAACGCTGAGAAGGGCTTCGGCTTCATCGCCCAGGAGGGCGGCGGCCCGGACGTCTTCGTTCACTACTCCGCCATCAACGCGAACGGCTTCCGTTCGCTGGAGGAGAACCAGGCGGTCACCTTCGACGTCACCCAGGGCCCGAAGGGTCCGCAGGCGGAGAACGTCACCGCCGTCTGACCATCCTCTGATGATCTGATCGCTCGGGACCCCGACGGGTCCACCGGCGGCTCCCGACAGCCGTCACCATGAGCACAAGAGCAGTACCCAAGGGGGCCCGCCCGTCGGCGGGCCCCCTGCCTTTTCGAGCGGGGCTCGAAGAGGAGCGGAGAACGCGGAAGGGCCCTCCCCCGGTGATGGGGGAGGGCCCTTCCGCGTAGGTCGACGCGGGTCGGGGTCGACGCGGGTCGGGGTCGCCGGGATCAGGCGGCGGCAGGGCTCGCGACGGCACCCGCGGGGGCGCCCGCCGGGGCGTCCTCGCCGTACAGGTCGCCCGAGGGGTTGTTGTACGCGGCCACGTCGAGGATCTTCTCCCGCGCGGCCACCACGACCGGCACCAGGACCTGACCGGCGACGTTGGTCGCGGTGCGCATCATGTCCAGGATCGGGTCGATGGCGAGCAGCAGGCCGACGCCCTCCAGCGGCAGGCCCAGGGTGGACAGGGTGAGCGTCAGCATGACGATCGCACCGGTGAGGCCCGCGGTGGCGGCCGAGCCGACCACCGAGACGAAGGCGATCAGGATGTAGTCCTTGATGCCGAGGTCGATGTTGTAGACCTGGGCGACGAAGATCGCGGCGATCGCCGGGTAGATCGCGGCGCAGCCGTCCATCTTGGTGGTGGCGCCGAACGGCACCGAGAAGGAGGCGTACTCGCTCGGGACGCCGAGGCGCTCGGTGACGCGACGGGTGACCGGCAGGGTGCCGACCGAGGATCGCGAGACGAAGGCCAGCTGGATCGCGGGCCAGGCGCCCTTGAAGAAGTGCAGCGGGTTGAGGCCGGCGGCGAAGCGCAGCAGCAGCGAGTAGACGACGAACAGGACCAGCGCGCAGCCGACGTAGATGTCGAGGGTCAGCGTGGCGAAGGGCTTGAGCAGGTCCCAGCCGTACTTGGCGACGGACTTGCCGATCAGGCCGAGGGTGCCGAGCGGGGAGAGCCGGATGACCCACCACAGCGCGGTCTGGGTCAGCTCCAGCACGGACTCGCTGAGCTTGAGGACCGGCTCGGCCTTGGCGCCGAGCTTGATGACCGCCGCGCCGACCACGACCGCCATGAAGACGATCTGCAGCACGTTCACCTTGGCGAAGGCGTCGACGATGTTGGTCGGGAAGATCCCGGTCAGGAAGTCGATCCAGGTGCCCTTGGAGTCGAGCGCCTTGAGGCCCTCGGTCTTCAGGTTGGTGCCCCGGCCGGGGTTGGTCAGCAGGCCCAGGCCCAGGCCGATGCCGACCGCGATCAGCGAGGTGACCATGAACCAGAGCAGCGTGCGGGTGGCGAGTCGGGCCGCGTTGGTGACGTTGCGCAGGTTGGCGACGCTCACCACGATCGCGGTGAACACCAGCGGCGGCACGGCCAGCTTGAGCAGCTGGACGAAGATCTTGCCGATCGTCTCCAGGGTGGTGGCCAGCCAGGAGATGTCGGCGGCGCGGGCCAGGTAGCCGAGACCGACGCCGAGCACCAGGCCGGCGACGATCTGCACCCAGAACGGTGTCTTGCGGATACGGGCGAGCACGGACGGCGACGAGGTCGCCTCGGGCGCTGTGGACATGGGGGTGCGACTCCGGGGGAGGGCGTGGCTGAACGGTGAGGTGTGGGGCGGAGCGGGCGGCACGGCGCGGGGCCGGACGGAAGGGGTCGGGGCCCCCGGTCAGGGGCGTGCCGCCGACGTACAGCTCAGGGCAGTACAGCGCATGGCGCGACAACGGCGCGGGCTGTCCACAGCACCGGTCAGAGCGCACGGGCGGGCGGCGCCGGGCAGGAGGCCCGGTCCGTGCGTCCGCAGTGCGTCTGAGGCTGACATGGCCGATACGTTAGCAGTAAAGGTTTGAGATGTTCAAAGTACTTGTTTGAGATCGTCCGAAACCCCTCCCTGCCTTGCTGTCGAGGTCCGGACACGAACGACGCTGACGCCCCATCAGTCCGGACCGACGGTCCGATTGACCGGCAAGCAGTTATACGTATAACCTTGACGGCGTCCCCGCCCCCGCCTGCCCAGACCGGAGAAGACGCCGATGGGCTACCTCGCCCTGCTCCGCGCCCCGCACGTGACCCGCCTGCTCCTCGGCACCCTGCTCGGCCGCCTGCCCGCCGGCATGACCGCCCTGGTGATCGCCCTCGCCCTGCGCGAGGCCGGCGCGCCGTACGGGCGGATCGGGCTGGCCACCGCCGCGTACGCGATCTCGGCGGCCGTCGGCGGGCCGGTGCTCGGCCGGATCGTGGACCGCACCGGGCAGCCGCGCATCCTGCTCGCCTCGGCCGTGGTGGCCGGCGGCGGATACGCCCTGCTCGCCCTCGCCCCCGGCTCCGCGCTCGCCGCACCGGTCGGCGCCGCGGTCGCCGGCCTCGCCATGCCCCCGCTGGAGCCCTGCCTGCGCTCGCTCTGGCCGGACGTCGTCGAGGCCGAGCAGCTCGACACCGCCTACGCCTTCGACTCCGCCTCCCAGCAGATCCTCTACGTCGCCGGGCCGCTGGCCGTCGCCGGGATCGCCGGCCTGTTCAGCCCGGTCGTCGCGCTCTGGGTGGCCGCCGGACTGGGCCTGGCCGGCGCCCTGATCGTGGCCACCACCGCACCCGCCAGGGCCTGGCGCGCCCCGGTCCGCGAGCACTCCGCCGGACTGCTCGGACCGCTGCGCTCCCCCGGCCTGGTGCTGCTGCTGGTCGGGCTGGCCGGGGCCGGCTGGGCCGTCGGCGCGCAGAACGTGCTGTTCATCGCCTACGCCGAACGCCACACCGGCGCGCTGCCGGGCGGCGCGGGCACCCTGCTGGCGCTGGCGGCGCTCGGCGGACTGCTCGGCGCGCTCGCCTACGGCGCGGTCAAGTGGCGGCACACCACCGCCACCCGCACCTGGGTGATGGCGCTCGCGATGGCCGCCAGCTACCTGCCGCTGATCGCCCTGCCCGGGCCGTACCCGATGGCCGCACTGGCCTTCCTCTCCGGGATCATGCTGGCGCCCCTGCTCGCGGCGGCGTTCGTGCTGGTCGCCGAGCTGGCGCCGACCGGCACCGTCACCGAGGCCTTCGCCTGGCTGGTCACGCTGTTCGCCACCGGCAACTCGCTCGGCTACGCCGTCTCCGGCAGCCTCGCCGAGAGCTCGCTGCAGTCGGTCGCGCTGTGCGCGGCGGGCGGGATCGCCCTCGGCGGGCTGCTGCTGTTCGGCTCCCGGCGCTGGTTCCACCCGGCGCCGGTCGTACCGGGCGCGGCCCGGCCCGTCCCGGTGGGCTGAGCCCACCCCACGAACGACTGCGCCCACCGGTGGTCTGGCCGGTGGGCGCAGTCCTCTCCCCGTCCGGTCCGACCGGGCGAACCTCCGGGACCGGGGCGCTACGCCGAGGCCGTGGAGGCCCGCAGCACCAGCGAGGTGGCCAGCGGCGCGACCGGCTCCACCCGCTCCCCGCGCAACAGGCCCGCCAGTGCGGCGGCGCCCGCCCGGCCCAGCTCCTCGCCGGGCAGGTCGACGGTGGTCAGCGGCGGGGCGAGCAGCGCGGCCACCGGGACGTTGTCCATGCCGACCACGGACACGTCCTCCGGCACCCGCAGCCCCAGCTCGGCGGCGGCCTGGTAGACCCCGGAGGCGACCACGTCGTCGTCGCAGATCACCGCGCGCGGCCGGTCCGACCGCGCCAGCAGCCGGTCCGCCACGGTCCGCGCGGCCCGGTGCCCCTCGTTCAGGCTCACGCCCAACTCCACGACGTCCAGGCCGAGTTCCCGCACCGCCCGCTCGAAGGCGGCCTGTCGCACCCGGAAGGTGTACGCGGAGTGGGTGGAGCGCAGCCGGCCGATCCGGCGGTGGCCGAGCGCGGCCAGGTGCTCGACGGCGGCGCGCATCCCGCCGGCCACGTCGAGCTCGACGGTCGGGCGGGTGCGGTCGGTGCCCGGGTCGGCGTCCAGGAAGACGGCGGGGGTGTCGGCGGGCAGCTCACCGAGCTGGCTGTCGTCCGGGGAGCAGATCAGCAGGCCGTCGAAGCGCCCGGCGGTGGCGGCCTCGGCGAGGGTGGCGCTGCCCCAGCCGGAACTCACCACGACGGCCAGGCCGTTGCGGCCGGCCTCCTGGTGGACGCCGTCCAGCACCCGGCCGAAGAACGGGCCCTGGAGGTTCGGCACGGCGAGCAGGATCATCCCGCTGCGGCCCAGCCGCAGCTGCCGGCCGGCCGCCTGCGGACGGTAGCCGAGGCTGCGGGCGGCCTCCCGGACCCGTTGCCGGGTGGCCTCGGAAACCCGCCGCCCGGCCTCGGCACCGGAGAAGACCAGCGACACGGTGGCCTGGGAGACCCCGGCGAGCCGGGCCACGTCCCGCCCGGTGGGCCGGCGCACGGGGGCCGGCCAGGTCCCGAGCTCGTTCTCGGCGGACGACGAGTCGGGCGACGAACCGGACGACAAGTCGGACGACGACTTGGGCGACGAGCCGGACGGCTGCGCGGACGGCTCGGACTGCAGCTCGACCGGCTGCTCGGACGGCACGGGATCCGGGGTGGCGGGCACGGCGGCTGCGGCGGCGGCTCGGCGGTCGGGGGTGGGGCCGGGGTCAGTTCTGCCCGGCGGTCGCCGCGCGGGCGGCGTCGTCGGCGGCGTCCTCCTCGGCGTTCTGCGCGGCGATCCGGTCGGCGGTACGGCTGCGGATCCCGGTGACCTTGCCGCTGATCTGGGCGGACATCTCGTCACGCTGCTTGCTCAGCAGGGCGTAGCTGAGCGGCGCGGAGGCGATCGCGGCCAGCAGGAAGAGGAAGATCACGCCCGCCTCGCCGCTGACCGGAATGATCTGGAAGTGCCCGAGCAGCAGGGCCACCAGCAGGCACCCGAGGAAGATGCTGACCCGCATGGAGGTGTAGCGGAGCGTGGCGTGCGACTTTCCCGGGCCGTTGCTGCTCACTGGAACACATCCTTCTCGTTGTGCGGGGCGGGCCGGCGGGGCGGCCGGCGGGGTCGGGGCGGTCCTCCAGTCAAGCATGCCTGACGCCCGGCGCGGCCGGGGCCCCTCCTGCCCGGTGCCGGACGGGAGGGCGGGCCGCCCGCCGCGGCCGGCCGCCGCCGCCGCCCGGGGACCGGGATCAGCGCAGATCGAGCCACATCGTGATGTCGTCGCGGTCGTCCCCGGGGGCGACCCGGATCGCGGCCGGCACCCGACCGACCTCGCGGTAGCCGCTGCGGGCGTAGAACTGCTCCAGTCCCAGGCCGCCGCGCGCGGTGAGCCGCAGCGACTGCAGGCCCCACTCCCTGGCGACCCGCTCGGCCTCGGCGAGCAACTCGGCGCCGTGGCCCCGGCCCTGGCAGTCGGGGTGCACCATGACCCGCTTGAGCATCCGCCAGTGCTCCATCGGGCCGAAGCGCATCGACGCGAAGAACAGCACGCCCACCAGCCGGCCGGTGTCGGCGTCGTGCGCGGCCAGCAGCCGGTCCGGACCGTCCGGGCCGACCCCGTCGAACTGGTGGTCGGCGGTGTCCCACACCTCCTCCTCGGTGACCGGCGCCACGAAGCCGACCGCGCCGCCGGCGTTGGTCACGTCGGTCCAGAGGCGGACGATCTCCGTCCGCAGGTCGGGGTCGAGCTTGGGATCCAGCGTGAAGGTGAGCGCCATGGAGCGGAGCCTAGACCTCCGCGGTGACAGCCTTCCCGCCGACACCGGCAGCCCCGCCGGCACCGCCAGCCCTGGCAGCACCTGCAGCACCGCCGGCACCGGTCGTGCCCGGCCGGTCGGTCCGCCCGGTCCGCAGCGCCAGGCAGAGCCCGACCGCGACCGCGCACAGCCCGCCGGCGCCGTACCAGGTCAGGTCGTAGTTGCCGAGCGCGTCGCGGGCCAGGCCCGCCAGCCCGGCGACGACGGCCGCACCGATCTGGTGGGCGGCCAGGACCCAGCCGAAGACGATCGGGGCGTCCTCGCCGAAGTGCCGGCGGCACAGCGCGACGGTCGGCGGCACGGTGGCGACCCAGTCCAGGCCGTAGAAGACCACGAAGGCCAGGATCGGCGGGTGCAGCGAGCCGGCCAGCAGCTGCGGCAGCAGGAGCAGGGAGAGGCCGCGCAGCCCGTAGTAGACCGTCAGCAGCACCCGGGAGTCGAGCCGGTCGGTGAGCCAGCCGCTGAAGACGGTGCCGACCACGTCGAAGACGCCGATCAGGGCGAGCAGGCTCGCCGCGGTGGTGACCGGCATGCCGTGGTCGTGCGCGGCCGGGATGAAGTGGGTGCCGACCAGGCCGGCGGTGGTGGCGCCGCAGATCGCGAAGGAGCCGGCCAGCAGCCAGAAGGCCCGGGTGCGGGCGGCGGAGCGCAGCACCCGCAGCGAGCGGGCCAGCGCGCGGGTGTCACCGACGGGCGGGGCCGGCGGCTCCTCGGTGGCGCCGTAAGGGAGCAGGCCGACGTCGGCGGGCCGCTCGCGCATCAGCAGCAGGACCGGGACGGCGACGGCACTGGCGGCGAGCGAGACCACGACCACGGCCGAGCGCCAGCCGTGCTGTTCGACCAGCCAGGCGCCGACCGGCAGGAAGACCAGGTTCCCGGCCGCGCCGGCGGCGGTCAGCACGCCGGTGACCAGGCCCTGGCGCGCCCGGAACCAGCGACCGGTGATGGTGGTGGCGAAGGCGCCGGCCATCGAGCCGCTGCCGAGGCCGACCAGCACGCCCCAGCAGAGCACCAGTTGCCAGGGCTCGCGCATCAGCATGGTGAGCCCGGAGCCGACCGAGATGGTCAGCAGCGCGCAGACCACCACGAGGCGCACCCCGAACCGGTCCATCAGGGCGGCGGCGAACGGGGCGGTGAGGCCGTAGAGGGTCAGGTTGACGGAGGTGGCGCTGGAGATGGTCCCGAGCGACCAGCCGAACTCGTTGTGCAGGGCGTCCATCATCAGGCTCGGGGTGGAGCGGAAGCCGGCCGAGCCGAGCAGGACGAGCAGGGAGACGCCGGCCACCACCCAGGCGTAGTGCACCCGGGGGCGCCCGGCCTGCGCGGCCCGTTCGGGGCCGGCCGGCCGTGCGGCAGCCGGATCGGGAACGGTCGGGCCGGAATCGGCCGGGTCGGACATGGTCGGACCGGAGTCGGCCGGGCCGGGAACGCTCGGACCGGAGTCGGCCGGATCGGGGAGGGGCGTGGTGGGGGCGAGGGCGCTGCGTTCGGTCACGCGACGAGTGTTCCGGGCCGCCGCGCCCCGGACGAGTGGCCTGAATGACAGCTTTCGCAAGGATCGGGCCACGACCCGGCGTACGCTGTCCCGGACCCACCGACAGCCGAGGGGACCTCATGGCGCACCTGGTCGCGGTACTCGCCCTGGAGGGCGTGATCGCCTTCGAACTCGGCATCCCGGCCCGCATCTTCGGCGGCGCCAAGGACCCGGCCGGACGGCCCTTCTACGAGGTGGCCACCTGCACCCTGGACGGGCGGCCGGTCGCCACCAGCGCCGACTTCCGGGTCGCCGTCGACCACGGTCCCGAGCTCCTGGAACGGGCCGACACGGTGGTGATCCCGGCCTCCGCCGACTCCAGCCCGGCGGTCGCCGACGCCTGCTTCACCCCCGCACTGGCCGCCGCGCTGGCCCGGATCCGGCCCGGCACCCGGCTGATGTCGATCTGCACCGGCTCGTTCATCCTGGCCGCCGCCGGCTTGCTGGACGGCCGCCCGGCCACCACCCACTGGCGCTACACCGACCGCTTCGCCCGGCTGTTCCCCGCGGTGCGGCTCGACCCGGACGTGCTCTACACCGACGACGGCGACATCCTCACCTCCGGCGGGGTCGCCGCCGGGGTGGACCTCTGCCTGCACGTGGTGCGCCGCGACCACGGCAGCGCGGTGGCCAACGCGGTGGCCCGCAACTGCCTGGTGCCGCCGTGGCGCGAGGGCGGCCAGAAGCAGTACGTGGAAGCCCCGAGCCCGGTGGACGCCGGCGACCACGGCACCACCGCGGTGCGCGCCTGGGCGCTGGAGCACCTGGACCGGCCGCTCACCCTGCGCCTCCTCGCCGACCGGGCGGGCATGAGCGTACGGACCTTCACCCGGCGGTTCCGCGAGGAGACCGGCGCCAGCCCCGGCCAGTGGATCACCACCCAGCGCACCGAGCGCGCCCGCCAGCTGCTGGAACGCACCGATCTGACGATCGACCAGGTCGCCCGGGAATCCGGTTTCGGCACCGCCGCCTCGTTGCGGCTGCAACTGCGCGGCCGCCTCGACGTGGCGCCCAGCGCCTACCGGCGCACCTTCCGCGCCGCCCCCCGGTAGTCCGCGGGCAGGCCCGCCCGGCGGACTCGTCGACGGATCCGCCGACGACAGCACGGGCAAGGCACGGGCAACGCACGGGCAAGGTCCCGGAACCGGCCCCGGTGGTGGCCGGATTCCGCCGCTCCACGGAGACGCAGTGGATGGCGGCAGGCCGCGCGCACCCCGAGCACGGCACGGCGCACCGCCATCCAACCGCGACGCGCGGGCCCTGAACCCGCGCCGCGGCCTCCGCACTCGCCGAGGAACGGTCCGCGACCGGCAGTCCGCGGCCCCCCTCGCTGACACGATCCCCCTGGACAGCGGCACCGCGGCGGTGGACGGACGAACCCCTCGGCGTCCCCTCGCGTCGGAGAGCCGCACCCAAGCGTGATCAGTCGGATACGTCACGTCAATGGGTAGTCGGAAATTCGGAATGGTTGCGTCACCTTTCGGCCGGTGATCGCCACGGCGCCGCGGCCACCGGGAAAGCCGCTATTGCGCCAAAGCCGCCCAGTCCACGTCGGCCAGCGGATCGGCCGGCCGGGCGTCGGCACCGATCTCGCACCAGACCCGCTTGCCCGAGCCGTCCGGGTACCAGCCCCAGCGCTCGCAGAGCAGCTCGACCAGCTCCAGGCCGCGCCCGTTGGTCGCATCCTCGTCGGCCCCGGCGTGCCGCGGGGCGGGGGCGGCCTGGCTCGCGTCGGCGACCTCCACCCGCAGCGGGGCGACCGACCCGCTCGCCTCCCGCGGCTCCTCCTCGGTCATCGGCAGGCAGAGCCGCAGTACCGCCGGGCAGCCGGTGTGCACCACGGCGTTGGTCACCAGCTCCGAGACCACCAGCACCACCGTCTCGGCCATCGGCGCGTCCGGGTCCACCCCGTGGTTCAGCAGCCGCGAGCGCACCCACCGACGGGCCCGGCCGACCTCGGCGGGGTCCGCCTGCACCGCAAGCTGTACCTGAAGAACCTGCACCGCTCCACCACCCGCACTCGCAGTTCGGCCTAAGTCCCGATCGGGCCGGATCGACCGGCCGGCGGGCCCTCGCACTCCGCCCGGCGCCACCCGGGCCGCACCCGGGCGACCGCCCGGTCCGTCCACCCGCGCCCACTCGTCCGCGCCGACTCGTCGGTCGCGCACCGGCCGCGACACGAATACGCCTCAGGATGAGCGGGCCGACGGACCGCAGCAAGCGCTTCGGGCATATTCCGGCGATCGGGGGACAGGGCAGTGCATACTGTCCCGCTCACTCTCACGAGCCTCGTACCGGCGCTCGTCCGGCCCGGGCCGAACCGCCGGTCCCAGCGGGCGCGTCCGGCTGCTCGCGCGGATCCGGCGCGGGTCGTCGGCCACGCCCTGGTCCGGAACCTACCGCCGGACACCCCCGGTGCCCCGCCCGCCACTCGCGAACCACCCGTGCGACATATGTCCAGCAGGTCTCGAACAGCGGCATCGGCGGACGGTCCCACGAACGGACCGTCGCACCATGTGACCATCCCCGCCCGATCGACGGTCCACGCCCGGCCGACGGTCCACCCGGGCCGACGGTCCACGGCGATCCGGCGAACCGGCGATCCGCGAGGACCGGTTCCGTTCTTGCCGGATTCCGTCCACTGCGGACCGGCCGCAAGATACCGTTGGGTAAGCCAGCGACCCCGGGCAGGAGGGTGGTTCCCGATGGCCACCCCGGAGCGGCCCCCGCGCTGGGACGAGCAGCTGCAACGCCGCCTCGCGCGCGGCGAGGAGACGGCGCTCGGCGAACTCTACGACCAGCTCGCGCCGATGGTGCACGGTCTGGCCGGACGGATACTGGCCGACCAGGCCGCCGCCGCCCAGCTGACCCGGGAGATCTTCGCCCACGTCTGGGAGCACCCCGAGGACTTCGACCCCGCCGAGGGCACCCTGCGCTCCTGGCTCGGCGCCCTCACCCACCGCCGCGCCGTCGAACGGCTGCGGGCGCGGCGGGCCGCCGAGCACGGACCGGGCGGCGACCTCCGGGGCGCCGAGGCGGAGATCCGCGCCGTGGCCACCGCCGCGCGCATCCAGTACGTGGTCGACTCCCTGCCCCAACCCCTGCGTGAGACCATCGCGGTGACGTACTACGACGGCCGCACCTACCGGGAGACGGCCCGGCTGCTCGGCATCAGCGAGCAGGCCGCCAAGCAGCGGATGCGGCTCGGACTGGAGCTGCTGGCCACCGAACTGGCCGAGGAGCGCGCCCGCCAGGACGAAGCCGGGGACGGGGAGACGTGAGCAGCACTGAGGAGCAGCACGACGCCCTGCGCTCGCTGCTCGGCGCCTGGGCCCTCGGTGCCTGTCCGACCCGCGACGCCGCCGACCTGGAACAGCACCTGCGCGGCTGCCCGGAGTGCGCCGAGGAGGGTGCCCGACTGCGCGACGCGGCCGGCTGGCTCTCCCTGGACGAGCCGCTGGACCAGCCCGGCTCGCTGCGCCAGCAGGTGCTCGACTGGTGCCTGGCCCGCCGACCGGCCGAACTGCCCGTCCCCGCCTGGGGCATGCCGTACACCGCGGAGACCGCCAAGCTCGACGCGCTGCTGCGCGACCTCGGCCCGGAGGAGTGGCAGGAGGTGGCCGAACTGCCGTGGCACGGCGGCACCGAGCGGCTGCGCCCGGCCGAGGTGCTCTCCCGACTGACCGCGGTGGACGGCTTCCTGGCGCTCGCCCTCGGCCTGCCCGACCCGGTGCCCGCCGCCCCGGGCGCCCCCGCACCGGGCGCCGCCGCCGCGGCCACCGGACGACGGGTGCCGCCGCAGGACCCGGCCGGGCCGCCCGCGGCGCCGCGCGTCCCGCCGCAGGGCGGCCGGTACGCCGCGATCACCGCGCGCACCGCCCGGCTGCTCGGCGACCAGGGCGCCCTGCCCCCGCAGTCGGTGCGCTCCCGGTGGCGGCGGCAGACCCACGACCTGGTGCGCAGCGCCGCGCTCGCCCCGCAGGGCAACACCCCGGTCGACTACGGCTGCGCGGTGCTGCCGCTGCGCGACGCCTTCGTGGACCGCGCCCTGGAGTGCTACGTGCACGGCGAGGACGTGGCCCGCGCGGTCGCCTACCCGTACGACCCGCCAGCGCCGCAGCACCTGCGGCAGATGGTGGAGTTGGTGGTCCGGCTGCTCCCCCGGGCGCTGGCCGGCCTGCGCGCCGCCCGTCCCGAGCACGCCGGGGCGCCGGCCGCGCGGGACGGCGGGCACCCGGCCGCCCGTCGGCTGCGGCTGGTGGTCGACGGCCCGGCGAGCGGCGAGTGGCTGGTCCCGTTGGACCCCGCCGACGGCACGGGCGGCAGCGGCAGCCCGGACGCGGGGCCGCCCGGCGGGGAGCCGGTGGCGTCGATGGTGCTGGACGGCCTGGAGCTCTGCCTGCTGGCCGCCGCGCACCGTGACCCGGACCGGCTGCCGGTCGGCGAGCACGGTGACCGGGCCGCGGTGCGCGAGGTGCTGCACGCGCTCCCGCTGCTGTCCCGGCCCTGAGGCTCAGGCGAAGACGACGGTACGGGCGCCGTCGAGCAGGACCCGGTGCTCGCTGTGCCACTTCACCGCGCGGGCCAGCGCCTGGCACTCGACGTCCCGGCCGAGCGCGACCAGCTGGTCCGGGCTGACGTCGTGGGTGACCCGGGCCACCTCCTGCTCGATGATCGGGCCCTCGTCCAGGTCGGCCGTGACGTAGTGCGCGGTGGCGCCGATCAGCTTCACCCCGCGGGCGTGCGCCTGGTGGTACGGCTTGGCGCCCTTGAAGCTCGGCAGGAAGGAGTGGTGGATGTTGATCACGCGGCCGGACAGCTCGGTGCACAGCTGGTCGGAGAGCACCTGCATGTAGCGGGCCAGCACGACCAGTTCGACCTGCTCCTCGGCGACCAGGTCGAGCAGCCGCTGCTCGGCCTGCTCCTTGGTGTCCTTGGTGACCGGGATGTGGTGGAACGGGATCCCGTAGCCCTCGGTCAGGTCCTGCAGGTCGGTGTGGTTGGAGACCACCGCGACGATCTCCACCGGCAGCGCGCCGATCCGGGTGCGGTACAGCAGGTCGTTCAGGCAGTGCCCGAACTTGCTGACCATGAGGATGATCCGCATCCGCTCCTCGGTCGGGTGGAGCTGCCAGTCCATCCCGAAGGAGGCGCCGATCGCGGCGAAGCTGGCCCGCAGCTTGTCGGCGGTGACCGGCTCGGGGGCGGAGAAGTGCACCCGCATGAAGAAGAGTCCGCTGTCGGCGTCCCCGAACTGCTGGCTGTCGATGATGTTGCAGCCGGTCATGAAGAGGTAGCTGGAGACAGCGTGGACGATGCCCTGCTTGTCGGGGCAGGACAGCGTGAGGACGTACTGGGCGCCGGCCGGCTGCTGTTCCACGTGGGGGTATCCCGTTCTGAGTTCGTGGCGTGCGGTGGACGGTCCAGCGTGTCACATCCTGGACAGCCGCCGCCCCGCTGCCCGTACTGCGGGACGGCTCCGTCCGACCGGGGCCGCCGCCCCCGCGGGTCAGACCTGGGTGAGGATGCGCAGCACGTCCAGCGACTTGGGCGCCGCGTCCGGGTCGTCCCCGTCGCCCACGGCCAGCAGCACGTGCGCCTCGCGGGCGGCCCGGACGGTCTCCGGCCACCCGGGGTGGCCGAGGTAGGCGGAGGCCGGGGCGTCCGCACCCACCTCGTGCAGCATCTGCACCGCGCGCAGCACCGCGACGTCGACCAGCGCGGCCTCGGCCGGATCCCGGAAGATCGTGCCCACGTACTTCTCGGCGGACCAGCGGTCCAGCCAGGTGTCCTCGACCAGCCGGTAGACGGCGTCGGTCACGTCCCCGTAGCCCTCCCGGCCGGCCAGCCAGGCCTCCTGCTGGAAACCGGGGTCGGACAGCATGTGCAGCGCCGAGCGCAGTCGGGCTCGCCAGCGCCACCAGGGCAGGTCGTTGAGCGGCATGCCGCCCATGGTGCTGGAGCGGTGCCCCGGACGAGAAGGGTTTCGGGCGGACCGGTGCGAAGAATCTGTGCTGGCGGACATGGTCAACGATCGTACGTTCCTCGTCCGTTCGTACTCCACTCCGGAATCTACACGCGTACTCCACCGGATTTCAGCCTTCGTTTTCCGATCGTTCACACTTCGGCCCTCTCGGCTTGTGGCACCGGGGCTTGGCTGATTCCGGTGCGCCGGAGTGCGCCCCAGAGAGGGAAGACCGATGACCAGCCGAAGGGACTCGTTCCAGGCCCGTCCGCCGATCGGGCGGCGCCGCCGCCGACGTCCGATCGCCGCCGCCGCGACAGCTGCGGCGCTGCTCCCCGCCCTCTTCTCGGCCTCCGCGTGCGGCGGACCGGCCGATGCCTCCAGCGGCGGCGGCGGCGAGCTGACCGTGATGACGTGGGCCCCGTCCGGGACCGGCTCCGCCGACCGGCCGGGCATGACCGCGCTCGCCTCCGCGATCGGCCAGGACGTCAACATCAAGGGCGGGCTGAACGGCCGCCGGCTGCGGGTGATCACCTGCAACGAGCACAACTCCGTCGACGGCGCCCGCGCCTGCGCCCAGCAGGCGGTGGACGCCAAGGTCGTCGCCGTGATCGGCTCCTACAGCCAGTGGGGCGAGGCCTTCATGCCGGTGCTGGAGCGCGCCGGCATCCCGCTGATCGGCGGGTACGGGCTCTCCCAGCCGGAGTTCTCCAGCCCGCTGTCCTACCCGGTGGACGGCGGCATGCCGGCCCTGATCGCGGGCAGCGGCCGCCAGCTGGTGGACGCCGGGTGCAAGAGCGTGGCCCTGGTCCGCCCGGACACCCCGGCCGGCGACAACCTGATCGGCTACCTGGGCACCGCGCTGCGGCCCGCCGGGCTGCGGTTACTGGACGTCAAGGCGCCCGAGCAGTCCTCCGACTACACCCAGGTCGCCCGCAAGGCGATCGGCAAGGACGAGCCGGGCAACTGCATCACCAGCGCGCTGACCGCCGAGCCGACCGGCAACCTGCTGGACTCCTACCGGCGGCTGAACCCGAAGAACACCCGGATCGCCTCGGTGATCGGCAGCGTGCAGCAGTCGGTGGTCGACTCCACCGGCGGCGACTCCGGACCGCTCAGCGGCGCCTACGTCACCAGCTGGTACCCGCCGGAGTCGGCGAAGATCTGGGACGGGCTGCGCGCGGTGGTGCGCGCGGACACCACCGGCGGCAGCACCATCGACGTCTCCGACCCCGGGGTGCAGACCACCTGGGTCGCGTACGAGGTGTTCCGGACGGTGGCGCAGAAGCTGTCGGAGGCCGGCAAGCCGGTCACCCCGAAGTCGATCACCGGGCTGCTGGACGCCGGCGAGGGCATCGACACCGGGATCACCCCGCCGCTGAACTGGGGCACCACGAGCATGCTGCCCAGCACGGCGTCGCCCCGGCTGGTGAACACCTGGGTCACGTACCAGGTGGTCAGGAACGGGCGGATGACCCTGCAGCAGCCGGGCTTCGTGGACGTCCGCTGGGTGCTCGCCGGGGGCCGTCCGCCGGCGTGACGCGCGACGGGGCGGGCCGACCCCGGCCCGCCTCCACCCGTCGCCCGCCCGCGCCCGTCGGCCGCCCGGGCCCGTCGGCCCCGGCTACAGGTCGCCGTCGCTGCGCGACGGCAGGCCGGTCTGGCCGGCGATCGTGTTCCAGAGCGTGGAGGCCTGCTTCTTCGCGTTGGTCGCGGTGCCGCTGGCCTGGACGGCGTTCTTGTAGTGCTGGTTGTCCTGCTTCTTCGCGTCGCAGGAGGCCTGCGCGTCCTGCGCCCACGCCGCGTACTCGTCGTCGGCCTGGGCCGAGGCGGCCCAGGCCGCGTTCAGCTGCTCGACCAGCTGCTGGCCGCCGGGCAGCTTGTCCGTCTTCAGCTGGCCCAGCTTGGTCTGCAGCTCGCGGCGCTTGCCGGCCGCGGCGGTGAGGGCCTGCTGGGAGTCGGGCAGCTTGTCGCACTTCTGCACCGAGGCGACCGCGGAGACCACCGAGCTGCGGCTGTCGCTCGCGGTGCCCAGCAGGTCCGACAGCGGCTGCGCCTGCGCCTTGACGTCCGGGTCGACGGCGGTGCCGGAGCCGCTCGCGCTCGCCGTGGCGGGGGCCGTGCCGGCGGTGGTCGCGGCCACCGGGGTGGCCTTCCCGCCGCCCTTGGTGTCATCGCCGCCGCTCATCAGGACGGCGACCAGGATGCCGGCCGCCGCGCAGCCCGCCACCACCCCGCCGATGATCAGCTTGTTGGACGGGCGACCGCCGCGGACGGACCCGCCGCCCTGGGTCGCGTCGAAGCCCTGCCCGCGGTCCGGGGCGTAGCCCTGGTTGTAGTCCTGCGCCGGGTAGGCCGGCTGGGGGTGCGCGACGGGGCTCGCGACCGGCGGGTACCCGTAGCCGGGCGCGGACTGCTGCTGCGGGAAGCCAGGCTGGGTCTGCGGCGCGGGGTAGCCGCCCCCCTGCGGATCACCGACCGGGTACGGCGGCAGGTACTGGGTCTCCGGGGCCGGGTCGCCCTGCGGGACGCCGTACCCGGGCTGCGGCGCACCCCACGGCGCGCCCGGCGCGGGCATCGCCTGGCCCGGCATGGACTGGCCGGGCATGGACTGGCCCGGCATCGGCTGGCCCGGCATGGGCTGGGCGGGCACGGCCTGGGTCGGCAGCGCGTGCGCGCCCTCGCCGAGGTACTCCGGCTGCCCGGACGGCTGCCCCACCGGCGGCACCGCCGAGTGCCCCTGCGGCTGTCCCGGCTGACCCTGGAACTGCGGCTGACCCTGGAACTGCGGCTGGCCCGGCTGGCCCTGCGGCTGGCCGGGCTCGGGGCGGAACAGGTCGTCCAGGTTGAAATCACCCGAGTTGGGGTACGAGCGGCGCTGACTCAACGCGATTCCTCACCTGTGCAGGACCGCGCGCTGACGGCGGACCACATCTCGTCGGTTCTTGGGAGCATCACAGTTCCTTGGACGTCGCGCCCACGCTACCGGTTCGCCTCACCGGGTGACCACGTGGGCGGGACATCCGTCACGCTCCCTGCACAGACGGTACGGGTCCGCCGCTGGTCAGGCCGCCTCCGCGTCCGCTCTGGCGTGGAACTCCCGGACCACCCGCTGCTCCCGGTAGGGCTCCAGCCGGCGCCGGAACTCGTCCAGGTACTCCACGCCCCGGTTGGAGCGCAGCCCGCTCAGCAGCCGGACGGCCTGGGTGCCCGTCTCGCAGGCGCGTTCCAGGTCCCGCTGCTGCAGCTGGGCGGTGGCCAGCAGCACCAGGTCCACCGCGCGGCGCCGGACGCGGGTCGGCGGGTGCAGGTCGAGCGCCCGGCGGGCGTAGTGCTCGGCCTGGCCGGCCTGCTCCAGGTCCCGGTGGCAGTGGGCCAGCTCGTCCGCGAGGTAGGCGTCGTCGAAGTGGACGATCCAGTCCGGGTCGTCCTCCGGGCGGCGCTTCTCCATCATCTCCAGCGCTCTGGCCGACACCGCCTCGCAGGAGCGGGCGTCGCCGAGCAGGGCGTGGCCGCGGGCCTCGGCGGCGTAGAACATCGCCATCGCCGTCGGGGTGGCCACCGACCGGGCGCCCTCCTGTGCGGCCCGGGCGAGTTGGGCGATCTCCCGAGGGTTGCCGAGGGTGGCCGCCAGGTGGCTCATCGAGGCGGCCAGCACGTAGCCGCCGTAGCCGCGGTCGTCGGCCGCCTGGGCGAGCCGGAGCGCCTGGATGTAGTAGCGCTGGGCCAGCCCCGGCTGCCCGGTGTCCACCGCCATGTAGCCGGCCAGCTCGGTCAACCGGGCCACCGCGGCGAAGAGTTGGCGGCCGGTCTCCTCCCGGTAGGCGCCGCCGAGCAGGCCGGAGACCACCGAGTTGAGGTAGTGCACCACCACCGGGCGCACGTGCCCGCTGCCGAAGCGGTGGTCCAGGTCGACCAGCATCGCGGTGGTCGCCTTGATCGCGGCCACGTCGGTCGGGCCGACCCGGGGACCGCCGGCGCGCGCCACCACCGGGTCCGGCGGGGTGATCAGCCAGTCCCGGCTGGGCTCCACCAGCGCGGAGGCGGCGACCGTCGCCCCGGTGAGGAAGTCCCGCCGGCCGACGTCGCTGCGCCAGAGCTCGCAGACCTGCTCCAGGGCGGCGCCCAGCGTCGGGGCGAACTGCAGCCCGATGCCCGAGCTGAGGTTCTTGCCGTCCGCCATGCCGATCTCCTCGACCGACACGCTACGGCCGAGCTTGCGGCCCAGGGCCTCGGCGATCACCGCCGGGGCCTGCCCGCGCGGCTGCTGACCGCGCAGCCAGCGGGCGACGGAGGTCTTGTCGTACCGCAGGTCCAGACCGTGCTCGGCACCGCAGAGGTTGACCCTCCGGGCCAGGCCGGCGTTGGAGCAGCTGGCCTCCTGGATCAGTTGCTGCAGACGCTCGTTGGGCTGTCGTGCGACGAGTGGTCTCGCGGCCATTGGGCTTCGCCTCCCCACACCCTCCGGTCCCGGCCGGCGGGCGACGATTCTGCTGATCTGTTGCCGACTGTCCGACCGTCCAAGGAATCTGACACCAGGTTAGCGATCAGCAACGCCAGCGGGATACCCACGGTGACGATCCGCACCCCCCTTGCGCCCTGGGAAATGCTCCCGTGCGCCCCCGCTGCGCCCGCCTTCGGCCGCCCCAACTCGGTCGAGTAACCGGAACGGGTGACATTGCCGGGATGCACCCAACCGGGCACCTCCGGGCCGTAACCAGGCTCACACACGGTAGTTGAGCAGCGTGTGGAAGACATCCCCGACGCCTCCGGCCAGGACGAGAACGCCGGCCTGCCCCCGCTGCTCATCGAAGCCGTCGGCTACGCCGAGAACCGCCACTGGGAGGTCGCTCCGGGCGCCTGGCTGATCGACGGCGACGGGCCCGCCCGCTGCTCCTGCGGCGACCTGCGCTGCACGCTGCCGGGCGCCCACCCGCTGGACGCGGACTGGGCCCGCAAGGCGAGCGCGGGGCCGGGGGCGGTGCGGCGCTGGTGGACCGAGCGACCCCAGGCCTCGATCCTGCTGCCGACCGGGCGCTCCTTCGACGTCCTGGACGTGCCGGAGACGGCCGGCTGCCTGGCGCTGGCCCGGATGGAGCGGATGGACCTCCAGCTCGGCCCGGTGGCGGTGCTGCCCGCCGCGCCCGGGCGGATCGGCCGCCGGCTGCACTTCCTGGTGCTGCCCGGGGTCGCGGCCAAGCTCCCGGAGATGCTCCGCAAGCTCGGCTGGCCGCCCGGCCGGCTGGACCTGGTCGCCCGCGGCGAGGGGGACTGGACGGTCGCCCCGCCGTCCCGGATCGGCTCCACCGGGTACGCCCAGTGGGCCCGCTCCCCCTCCGCGCTCAACCGCTGGCTGCCCGACGCCGCCGAGCTGATCAGCCCGCTCGCGTACGCCTGCGGACGCGAGGCGCCCGCCCACCGCGCCGCCCCGGCCGCCCAGCCGGCGGCGGTGGGCTGAGCGGGGCCTCCCCCGCCGGTTCACCCTCCCCTGCACGGCCGCCCTACGCCGATCGGGCGAGGGCGTGCACTGCGCGACACCACGCGCGCCAGTGACGGGCCTTGCCTCCCACCGGAGGCGGGGCCCGTCATACGCATGTCCGGATAAGGCTTCCGTCTACCCGCTGGTCAACCGCAGAAGCCCCTCGTACGAGTGACAGCGCTCAAGGATTGCCATGATCGGCCGAGGGGAGGAATTGCGGTGAGGGGGCGCCGGAGGGTCGCTCGGACGGGGAAGCCGGGCGAGGCGCCGGAGGGGAGCCGGGAGGGAGCAGGGAGGGACGGGAGGGAGCGGAGGGGACGGGAGGGAACAGGGAGGGACGGGGAGGACGAGCAGGGCCCGCTGCACGGAACGCAGCGGGCCCTGGTCGTCGTACCGAACGGTGGGGCATCGGGCCGGGCGGTGGAGCCCCGGTCCGGGCGGTGGAACCTCAGGCCTGGGCGACGAAGACGTGCTGGGCGATGTCCTTGCCCAGCTCCGCCGCGTTCTCGCCGCTGCCGACCAGCACGCCGCCGACCACGCCCGCGTTCACCTTGACCGTGGAGCCCGGCCGGACGCCCGCCCGGCGCAGCGTGCTCATCAGCGCACTGTCGGTCTGGATCGGCTCGCCGATCCGGCGGACCACGACGTCGGCACCGGTGTCGCCCGGCTTGACGCTGTCCAGCGGGACGAGACCGGCGTCGAAGCCCTCGCCCTCGGCCTTGGCGTCACCCAGCTCGTCCAGGCCCGGAATGGGGTTGCCGTACGGGGACTGGGTCGGGTGGCCGAGCATGGCGAGCACCTTGCGCTCGACCGTCTCGCTCATCACGTGCTCCCAGCGGCAGGCCTCCTCGTGCACCTGCTCCCACTCCAGCCCGATCACGTCGACGAGCAGGCACTCGGCGATGCGGTGCTTGCGCATGACGCGCACCGCCAGCCGCCGGCCCTCCTCGGTGAGTTCGAGGTGACGGTCCCCGGCGACCTGCAGCAGACCGTCGCGCTCCATCCGGCCGACCGTCTGGCTGACCGTGGGCCCGCTCTGTTCCAGGCGCTCCGCGATCCGGGCGCGCATCGGGACGATGCCCTCCTCCTCCAGCTCCAGGATGGTGCGAAGGTACATCTCAGTGGTGTCGATCAGCCCAGACATCGCCGCTGGCTCCGTTCTTCGGTGTCCTCATCGCCAATTCTGACCTACCGGGGCGACAACCGGGGCCGCTCGGGGGCTTCCGGTACGGCATTTCGTTCCTGTTGACAGCGGGACCGCCGGGACGCGACCGTGCTCGCCGTAGCTTTCTCCACCGGCGGTCTGGACCACCCGGACCGCCCCACCCGGCCGGCTCCCTCACCGGCAGAGAGCGGAGGCACCAGATGAACGACCTGGTCGGCAGGTACTTCGACGCCGCGATCGCCCACCTCCAGCGGGTCCGCGAGGAGGAGGCCGACACCATCGAGGCCGCCGCCGCGCTGCTGGCGGAGGCGATGGCCGAGGGCCGCCGGGTCTTCACCTTCGGCGCCGGACATTCCTCGCTGCCGGCCCAGGACGTGGTCTACCGGGCGGGCGGCCTCGTCCCGGTGAACCTGCTGAACGTGCCCGGGACGGCCGGGGTGACGGTGATGCCCGCTCCGCTGTCGAGCGCCCTGGAGCGGGTCCCCGGGCTGGCCACCGCGACCCTCGACCTGACCCCGGCGACCACCGGCGACCTGCTGTTCGTGATCTCGCTGTCCGGCCGCCAGGTCATGCCGGTCGAGCTGGCCCGGTACGCCCGGGACCGCGGACTGAAGGTGGTCGGGGTGACCTCGCTGGCCTACCCGCAGGAGGTGCCCTCGGCGCACCCGTCCGGCACCTACCTGAAGGACCACTGCGACGTGGTGCTGGACAGCAAGATCGCGGTCGGCGACGGCGAGCTGACCCACCCGGGCGCCGAGACCACCTTCGGCCCCGTCTCCACGATCGTGACCAGCGCGCTGATGCAGGCCGTGGTCGCCTCGGCGGTGGGCCGCCTCGCCGACCGGGCCGCCGCCGGGGAGGCCCCCGCCCCGCCGCTGTTCCGCTCCGGCAACGTCCCGGGCGGCACCGAGTGGAACGCCCGACAGATGGCCGACAACGCCGAACGGGTCCTCTACACCTACTGACCCGTCCCCGCCCGTACGCCCGCCGACCCGCCTGCGCCCGTACACCCACCGACCCACCCCCGCCCGGCGGGCCGCCGCACCCCGCACGCTGGGTGGCGGCATGAACACGCGGAGTACCGGACAAACCACCGGGACTTCCCGGCCATTGCGGGCCGCCCGGGGCGGCGCCAGGCGTACCGGGAACCCGCCCGGGGCAGGAGAGCGGAGCGACCGGAGCGACGGGTGGGGGCCGAACATGGCGTCTGGGGCGGGACGGACCGGGTGGGTGCGTGAGCGGGACCTGCTGCCCGGATTCTTCTGGGCCGCCGACGCGGCCTCGCTGCGCGGGCAGCGCCGTTCCGTGCTGCTCTCCGCCTGGGAGCTGGTCCTGCTGGTGGTCGCCGCCGCGACCGGCTCGGCCGACGGCGAGCCCTGGGCCTGGCCGGCCGCCGTCGCCTACCTCGGCGCGGTCGCGCTGGCGGTGGTGATCAGCCGGCAGAACCCGCAGGGCCTCTGGTACGAGGGCCGGGCGGCCGCCGAGTCGGTGAAGACCCTGGTCTGGAAGTACGCCGTCCGGGCCGACGCCTACCAGCCGCCGCCGCGCGCCCTGCCGGACGCCGAGGGGCTGTACCGCTTCCAGCTCGGCCGGGTGCTCGGCGCCTTCCGGGACGGCCCGGCGGCCGTGCCGGGGAGCGGGGCGGGGAGCGGGGCGGACATCACCGCGGCGATGCGCGACCTGCGCGAGCAGCCGCTGGCGGTGCGCCGCGAGGTGTACCTGGCCGAACGGATCCAGGTGCAGCACGACTGGTACCGCGCCAAGGCCCGCTACTGCGCCCGGACCGGCCACTGGGCCGGGGTGCTGGGCGTGCTGCTGCCCGCGCTCGGGCTGGTGCTCGCCCTGCTGCGGGCGCTCGGCGCGTTCACCTACGACGCGCTGGGCACCGTCTCGGCCGTGGCCGCGTCGGTCACCGCGTGGGCGCAGCTGCGCCAGTACCGGCCGCTGGCCGCCGCGTACGGGCTGGCCGCCGAGGAGCTGGCGCAGATCCAGCGCCAGCTCGCCGAGCTGGACCTGGACTCGCCGGAGGCGGAGGAGATCTGGGCCCGGCTGGCCCGGGACGCCGAGGACGCGATCTCCCGCGAGCACACCACCTGGCAGGCCCGCCGGGAGGTGCGCACCACCACCGACCGGGAGCAGGAGCACGACCGGGAGCAGGACCGGGACGACACCCGGGAGCAGGAGACCGAGCGGGAACACGGAACCGCCCCGGAGCACCGAACCGACCGGGAGCACTGAGGAGGCCGCAGGTGTCGTTACGGATGGTCAAGACCGCGGACGACCGCGCCCTCGCGGTCGAGTCCCTCGGCGACCCGCGCGGCCGGCCGGTGTTCCTGCTGCACGGCATGCCCGGCAGCAGGGTCGGCCCGCACCCGCGCTCCACCGTGCTGTACCGGCTGGGCGTGCGGCTGATCTCGTACGACCGGCCCGGCTACGGCGACTCGACCCGGCTGTTCGGCCGCCGGGTGAGCGCGGCAGCGGCCGACGTGCGGGCCATCGCGGACGAGTTCGGGCTGGAGAGCTTCGCGGTGCTCGGCCGATCCGGCGGCGGCCCGCACGCACTGGCCTGCGCGGCGCTGCTGCCGGAGCGGGTCAGCCGGGTCGCGGTGCTGGTGGGCCTCGCCCCGCGCAACGCGACCGGCCTGGACTGGTACGCCGGGATGACCCCGTCCAACGTCCGGGCCTACCAGGAGGCCGAGCGCGGGCACGGCCGGATCGCCGACGCGATGGAGTTCCGCTCCCGGCAGATCAAGGACGACCCGGTCCGGCTGCTGAACGGGCTGCGCACCGAACTGTCCCCCGCCGACCGGGAGGTGGTGGCCGACAGCGGGCTGCGGCGGATGCTGCAGAGCAACTACCGGGAGGCGTTCCGGCACGGCGCGGACGGCTGGATCGACGACGTGCTGGCCTTCACCGCCGACTGGGGCTTCGAGGTCGGGTCCATCGGTGTCCCGACCTGGCTCTGGCACGGCGCGGACGACCAGTTCTCGCCGGTCGACCACTCCCGTTGGCTGGCCGACCACATCCCGGCCGCGGAGCTGTTCCTCGAACCCGGCGCCGCGCACTTCGGGGCGTTCCGGGTGATGACCACCGCCCTGGCCTGGGCGGCGGGCTAGCCCGGCCCGGTCCGCACCGGGCCGCGTCGAAACCGCACCGGGCCGGGCCGGGCCGCGCCGAAGCCGCTCCGCGTCAGAGCAGCACCGGGCCGAAACCGCACCGCGTCAGGGCCGCACCGGGGTGAGCGGTTCCGCGCCGCCGAGCACCGCGAGGACGTTGTCGACCGCCAGGCCGCCCATCGCCTGCCGGGTCGCGACGGTGGCGCTGCCGAGGTGCGGGGCCAGCACCACGCGCTCCTGGGCGAGCAGCGCGGCCGGGACGACGGGCTCGTGCTCGAAGTTGTCCACGGCGGCGGCGAACAGCGCCCCGGACTCCAGCGCGGCGGCCAGCGCCTCCTCGTCCACCACTCCGGCGGTCATGCTGACCACCACCGCGCCGCGCGGCAGCAGTGCCAGGCGGCGGGCGTCCAGCAGGTGCCGGGTGGCCTCGCCGAGCGGGCAGGTGACGACCAGCACCGTGGAGGTCGCGAGCAGCTCCTCCAGTGACTTCCAGTCGGCGCCCTCGGCCTGCTCGGGCGGCAGTTCGCGGCGGTTGTGGTAGCTGACCGGCATGTCGAAGGCGCGGGCCCGACGGGCCACCGCCTGCCCGATCCGGCCCATGCCGAGCACGCCCAGCGGGGTGCCGGCCAGTTCCAGGCCGAGCAGGAAGTTGGGCGCCCACGTCCAGGGCACGCCGGAGCGCAGCAGCCGCTCGCCCTCGCCGAGCCGGCGGGTGGCGGCCAGCAGCAGCGCCCAGGCCATGTCGGCGGTGGCGGTGGTGAGCACGCCGGGGGTGTGCGTGACCGGCACGCCGCGCTCGGCGCAGGCGGCCAGGTCGATGTTGTGGTAGCCGACCGCGTGGTTGGCGACGATCCGCAGCCCGGGGCCGGCCGCGTCGAGGAACTCGCCGTCCACCCGGTCGTCCAGGGTGGTGAGCACGGCCTGCCGGCCGCGGACGGCGGCGAGCAGCTCGGACCGGTCCATCGCCCGGTCGGAGTCGTGGTGGGTGACGGCGTGGTGGGCGGTCAGCCGTTCGATGACGCCGGGCGCGAGGCGCCGGGTGACCAGGACCGGGGGCGGGGTGTCGACCATGGTTCGGCAGCGTACCCCGCCCCCTGCCGGGACGGCCTCACACCGGCTGCGGCTCCAGGTCGCGGTTGATCCGCTTCCAGCCGCGCGCCGACACCGTGTTGGGGTGTTCCTCGCCGAACTGCCGGATCAGCTCGGCGATCGACCGCGCGCGCAGCTCGGCGGCCTGGGTGTGCCGGCCGGCCGTCCGCAGGGTGACCGCCAGGTTGGCCTCGCAGGCCACCGCGTCCGGGTGCTGCGCCGAGTAGCGCTCGCACAGGCCCTGGTGGGCGGCCCGGCCGAGTTGTTCGGCGAGCGTCAGCTGCCCGTCGTCGCCGTAGGCGTTGGCCAGGTTGATCATCGCGTTGAGGGTGTACGGGTGCTCGGGCCCGACCGAGCGCGTCAGTCCCTCGACGGTGAGCCGGCCGCGTTCGATGGCGCCCTGGACGTCGCCGCTGCCGCGCAGGTAGATGCCGAGGTTGTTGGCGCAGGCCAGGGTGAACGGGTGCTCGTCGCCGAACAGCCGCCGGTGGCCCTCGAAGACGGTGGAGCAGAGGTCGCGGGCGGCCTCCTTGTCGCCGAACGCGCTGTGGTCGGCGGCCAGGTTGAGCGCGCAGGCCAGCGCGTCGGGGGCGTCGGCGCCGTAGCGCTCCAGGTAGCGCTCGTAGGTCTCCTTGGTGATCCGGCGGGCCTCGGCGAGCTGGCCCATCCGGCGCAGCGAGACGGCCAGCGACTTGGCGTTGCGCAGGCTCTCCGGCAGGCCGGGGTCGAGCCCGTCGCCGAAGTCCGCGGTGACCTCCTGGAGCAGCTCCACCGAGCCGCGGTAGTCGCCCAGTTCACGCAGGTCACGGGCGAGGGCGGACTTGGTGATGAGGGTGTAGGGGTGCTTGGGGCCGAGGACGGCGGTGCGCCGGTCGAGGGTCTCCTGGTCGAGTTCGCGGGCGGCTTCGCTCTCGCCGACCAGCCGGTAGTCGATCGCCAGGTTGTTCGCCATGGAGAGCGTGCGCGGGTTGTCGTCGCCGAACAACTCGCGGAACTGGTCGAGGATCTCGCGGTCGAGGTCGAGCGCGGCCTGGAACCGGCCGAGCGCCCGGCGATCGGCGCCGAGGGAGCCGGCCGTCATCAGGGTGTACGGGTGGTGCTCGCCGAGCAGCGCCCGCTGCCGTTCCAGGGTCGCCTCGTCCAGCGCCAGCGCCTCGGCGTAACTTCCCTGGGAGCGGAGAACGTTGGCCAGCTGGAAGCGCAGCAGCAGGGTCTGCCGGTCGTCCTCGCCGAGCTTGCTGGTCCACTCCGCGTCGAGGGCGTGGCCGAGGTCGCGGGCGCGGTCGAGCTCGCCGCGCTTCCACAGGTAGCGGACCCGGTCGATGAGCAGCTGGCGGGTGTCCGCCTCGTCGCAGTTGTGCGCCTTGGAGGGCGACAGGTGCGGCCAGATCTCGTCGAAGGCGGGCCAGTTGGCCGGGTCGTCGGTGTCGCCGAGGACGGGCCGGGCGCCGGTGAGGATGCGGTGCACCTCGTGGACGGCGACCTCCTGCTCGTCGGCGGTCATCCCGGCCCGGATCACCGCCTGGACGAGGCGGTGCACCTGGAAGCTGTTGCTGCCCGCGTCGACCTTCGCCAGCGCGTACCGGCCGATCGCCTGGATCACCTTGCCCAGCATGAACTTGTCGCTGAGGTCGGCGTCGTACTTCACCAGCGCCCTGATCATCTGGTCGCTGTAGAAGAGGTTCATCGAGATCGGCTCGGGTGCGAAGAAGGCGCACAGTTGCAGCAGCCGCACCGCCGCCGGGGACTGCTCGCGCAGCCGTCCGATCGAGACGTTCCAGGTCGCCGCGACCGGGGTCGGGTAGTCGGCGGGGCGGCCGACGGCCAGCGCGCGGGCGGCCTCGGCGTGCAGCTGGGCGACGTAGGTCTCCACCGGGGTGCCGGTGGTGTCCAGCCAGGCGGCGGCCACCTCGACGGCCAGCGGCAGGTCGCCGACCGCCTCGGCGACCCGGTCGGCGTCCGGCCGGGAGAGGCTGCGGGCGCGCCGGCACAGGTGCTCGACGCTCTCGCCGCGGGTGAAGACGTCGACCTCCAGCGCCTCGGCGTGCCCGGTCCAGGCCTGGTTGCGGGAGGTGACCAGGATGTGGCCGGAGCCGCCGGGGAAGAAGCGGCGGATCTCGGCGGGCTCGTCGGCGTTGTCGAAGATCAGCAGCCAGCGCGAGGTGGGCACGCCGCGGCGCAGTGCCTCCCGGGCGGCCTCGGCGGCCTCGGTCACCGAGTCGCCGACCCGCAGGCCCAGCCGGCGGGCGAGTTCGGCGAGCGCCGGGGCGACCAGCTCGGTCTGCTCGGCGTCGATCCACCACACCAGGTCGTAGTCGGACATGAAGCGGTGGGCGTACTCCAGCGCCACCTGGGTCTTGCCGACGCCGCCGAGCCCGTACAGGGTCTGCGGGGTCGGCAGGACGGCCGCCATTCCGCCGCGCAGCTGGTTGCGCAGTTGCTCCAGGACGGCGGAGCGGCCGGTGAAGGAGGGGTTGCGGGGCGGGACGTCCCAGACCGACGGCTTGCTGCCGGGGAAGCGCGGCCCGCCGTTGGGGGCGTCGTCGAGCGGCGCGTCGCCGCGGCCGAGCGCGCGCAGCAGGCTCTGGATCGACTGCGTCTCGTCGCGGCCGACCAGGTCGACGGGGTTGCGGTTGCTGAACGGCGCGGTGAGCCGGACGTCGCCGACCCGGACGGGCAGCAGCTGGCGCCGGGTGCCGGACGGGTCGGAGCTGACCACCGACTCCCACAGCGCCCGGGCCTGCGGGGAGCGCTGGTAGGCGGGCGAGAGCACGGCGACCGTCCGGAAGGCGGAGTCGATGCCGCGTTCGGTCTCCTCGCGCGGGTCGGTGCCGGCGCTGAGGTCGCGGGGCAGCACCCGGAAGCCCGCCCGAGTGAGGACGGACTCGATCCAGTCCGCCCACATCCGGTCCTCGGGGACGTAGGAGAGGTAGAGGTCGGCGGGGACGGACGGGCGGCGGCGGGTGAACGCGTCCACGTAGCGCAGCCGTACCGCCTCGTCCACCGGCGGCAGGCCGGAGACCCGCCCCTCGGTGATCGTGGAGGTCAGCCGCTCGCAGGCGGCCAGCATCGAGGTGGGCGTGCCGGTCTGGTCGCCGAAGGTGGCCAGGATCTCCTCGTAGGCGTAGAACGGCCGGTACGGGATCTCCACCGAGCCCCAGTACTGGGCGAGTTCCTCCCCGCCCAGGCCGGTGGGCAGGCCGTCGAAGCGGACCCGGGCGAGCGCGCGGCCGGCGTCCGCCTTCTCCTTCTCGCCCTCGTCGATGCGCATCGGGACGGGCAGGATGCGGATGCCGCGCTCGCGGTAGCGGTCGTGGATGTGCTGGGCGATCCGGGAGGCGCCGTCGATGGACTGGTCGCTCAGGGTGAAGCAGACCACCAGGTCGTCGGGCATCTGGACGGTGCAGATCTCGGCGATGTCGGACAGGCCGGTGCGGGAGTCGATCAGCACGTAGTCGTAGCGCTTGGCCATGTCGGCCTTGAGGGCGTCGAAGAACTGCCCGCCGTCGAAGCGGTCGTAGAAGATGTCCCAGTCGAGGTGGGTGACGGCCTCGGAGTAGTCCCGGTTGAACTGGCCGGCGGAGAGGAAGTCCAGGCTGCCGCCGGCCGGGAAGTGCGGCCAGGTGAGCGACAGCGCGTGCGGGTGGACCCGAGCGAAGTCCAGGTGCCAGCCCTCGGCGTGCTCGACCGGGCGCAGCGCCTCCTCGCGGTACTCGGCGATCAGGTCCATCATCCCGGTGGTCCCGGCGAGCGAGGCCGGGTCGAGGAAGGGGTGGAAGAACTTGGCCAGGCCGGGCGCCTCCAGGTCCCAGTCCACGGTGAGCACCCGGAAGCCGTTGGCGGCCAGGATCCAGGCCGTGTTGGCGAGGGCCATGGTGCGGCCGGTGCCGCCCTTGTAGGAGTAGAAGGTGATGATCCGGCCGTTGCGGTCCTGCTCCGCGGCCTGCCTTTCGGCCTCCCGCCGGTCGGCCAGGTCGGCCGCGGTGAGGCCACCGAGGCGGAGGTTCCTGGTGCGGTTCTCGGTCATCGGTTTCCTCGTCCTCCCAGGGGCGCCATCCCGTCATCGGGGTCATCGCCGTCGTCGCGGTACGGGTCGTGCTCGCGGTACGGGTCGTTGCGGTGGCCGGTGCGCTCGCCGGGGCGGTCGCGGTGGCCGGGGTCACGGTGGCCGTCGTCCCGGGCGCCCCGGCCGTTGCCCTGGTTCCGGTCCTCGTCGAAGGGGTCCGGCCCGGATCCGTCCGGTCCGTAGCCGCCTCCCCCGCGCCGGAACGCGTCGCGCAGGCTGGGCCTGGGCGGTGGCGGTTCCTCGGGTTCGGCCCTGGTGCGTCCCTCGAAGGCGTACTTGGCCTTCATCGCGGCGCGGGGCAGTGCGTCGTCGAAGTCCTCCAGCGAGTGCAGCCCGGTCGGGCCGGTGGCGCCGAGGAAGCTGGGGCGGCTCGCGCGCCGGGTGATGCGCAGGGCGTCGTCGCTCAGGTCGCCCAGTTCACCGGCTTGTTCCTCGCACTCCGGGTCGTCGGCGTTCCACGGTTCCAGGACGCTCACCCAGGTGGCGTCCGAGCGGTCGAAGCGCCGCACCAGCTCGCGCCGGTGCGGGTCGCGCAGCGCCCACCGGTCGAGCAGCAGCAGGCCGGGGGCCTCGGCGTTGCCCCCGAGGATCGACTCGACCTCGTCGTCGAACTCGTGCACGGTCGGCTGGAAGCCCAACTGCCGTGCCAGCCGGACGGCGTGCTGGGCGATGGGCGAGCCGACCGGCCGGTACGGGTGCCAGTCGGTGCGCCGCTCGCCGTAGTAGTCGGGGTTGCGGTCGGCCGGCAGCTCGCCCTGGTGGTAGGCGAGGACGGAGATCCGCAGCTGCTTGGTGGGCGCGGTGACGTTGAAGGCGCTGGGCAGGGCGTTGAATTCGAGCCGCCGCCCGATCGGGATCACGGTCTCCTCCGCCACCTGCACGATCCGGGCCGCCAGGCGGTGCACGGCCAGCTCGTACGCGGAGCGGAAGTAGCTGAGCTTCATCAGGGCGTAGAGGCCCTCGGTGGCGTAGTCGGGGCCGAAACTCGCGTGGTTGAACTGGAGTTCACTGGCCACCTTGGGCAGCCGGTAGCGGCTCATCGGCGCCCACAGCACGGGGACGATGCCGCTGGTGCGCTCGGAGTCGAGGTTCGCCGGGTAGACGGGGCGGCGGGTGAAGGCGTGCCACTCCTGCCCGCACGGCACGCTGTTGAAGTACCGGGGGGAGTAGAGCGGGACGAACACCCGGCAGCTCGCCAGCTCGTCGGACAGCCGGTCGGCCCACAACTCGCCCTGGTGCATGGACTCGTCCATGAAGCCCACCGGCACCCCGTCGGGCACGGTGGTCAGTTGGAGCACCGCTTCGCAGAGGTCCCGGTACAGCTGCCGGACCCAGTGGTTGGGGTCGCCGGCGCCACGCGCACCGGCTTTCGGGGTGTGCGCGTAGGAGAGGAAGAAGTACGGCCGGGTGTCGTCCTCGTCCCAGCCCCGGTCAGTCACACGCGCCTCCCCCGGGCCCGTCGGCAACCTGCCTCCCGCAGCCCCCGTGCGGCGGGGCTTCAGTGTAGGAACGACTGACACCCCAATGGAATAGCACAACGACCCGCACGAATTGACATGACCGAAACGATGCTGCTGCCTCCGCTGCAGGAGCAGTACCCTCGCTCCGCTCCTCGGCCCGTCCGCCTCACGCGGTGTAGCGGGCGGCCAGGGCCCGTACCGTGGCGGCGATGCGGTCGCGGAGTTCGGCCGGTTCCAGTACCTCGACGTCGGTGCCGAGCCGCAGGAACTCGCCGTGCGCGTGGTCGACCGACTCGATGGGCACCCGGGCCTCCGTCCGGCCTCCCCCGGCCGCGGGTGCCACGCCGAGGCGGCGGGCGCCCTCCGGGGTGAGCCGGACCAGCGCCTCCCCGGTGTGCAGCCGCGCCCGGAAGTCGTCCAGGTAGTCCGCCCAGTACGCGCCCAGGTCGAACCCGTCCGGTACGACGAACTCCTCGTCCTGCTCCCGGAGTCCGATGATCTGATCGACCCGGTACGTCCGCAGCCCGGCCGACCCGGCCGCGACCAGGTACCAGCGCCCGGCCTTCAGCACCAGCCCGTACGGCTCCACCCGTCGCTCGACCTCCTCCGGCGCCCGCCAGCGCCGGTACCGCAGGACCACCGCCCGTCGCGCCCACACCGCGGCGGCGACACCGGCCAGGTGCGGGGTGTCGTCCGCGTCGCCGTACCAGCCCGGGGCGTCGAGCAGGAAGCGCTCCTGGATCCGCCCGGCCTGCTCGCGCAGTCCGGCCGGCAGGGCGGCCCGCAGCTTGAGCTGGGCGGCGGCGAGCGCCCCGCCGAGGCCCAGCTCGGCGGCGGCACCCGGGAGCGCGGCGAGGAAGGCGGCCTGCGCCTCGTCCGCGGTCAGCCCGGTCAGGCGCGTCCGGTAGCCGTCCACCAGCCGGTAGCCACCTGCGTGCCCGGCGTCGCCGTAGAGCGGGATGCCGGCCGCGGCGAGCGCCTGGACGTCCCGGTAGACCGTGCGGACGGAGACCTCCAGCTCCCCCGCCAGCTGCTCGGCCGTCATCCGGCCGCGGTTCTGCAGCAGCAGGAGCAGGGTGACCAGCCGACTCGCGCGCATGGCGCCAGTATCCACTGACGGGGGATGTCAGGGGACCACCCCTAACCTGCGGCGCATGACCATCGTCGAGCTCCGCCAGTACACCCTGCACCCCGGCGCGCGGGAAACCCTGATCGAGCTGTTCGAGCGCGAGTTCGTGACCGGGCAGCAGGCGGTCGGCATCACCGTCGGCGGCCGCTTCCGCGACCTGGACGCCCCGGACCGCTTCGTCTGGCTGCGCGCCTTCCCCTCGATGCCCGAGCGCCGTCGCGCACTGGAGGCGTTCTACGGCGGCCCGGTCTGGCAGGCGCACCGCGACGCGGCCAACGCCACCATGGTCGACAGCGACGACGTCCTGCTGCTGCGCGGCCCCGGCTTCACCCCGCCGCCGGGCACCCGCGAGGTGCTCGCCACCATCTGCCGCCTCGGCGCTCGCCGTCCCGATGTCGAGGTCGAGGTCGATGCCGGCGCCACCGCTGCCACTGCCGCTGCCTTCGAGGCCTATGCCGAAGGGAATCTGAGCTCGCATCACGCGCTGCACCGCACCGAGCACGCCGAGAACGACTTCCCCCGGCTGCCCGTGCGCACCGGCGAGGACGTCCGCCTCTGGTTCGGCCCCGCCGCACCGGCGCCCTGGCCCCTCCAGCGGCTGCGACTGGAGCCCGTGACGCCGTAACAGCGGCCCGCAGAGCGTTCACCCTCATCCCATTGCAACGCAAGGGGTGAGGGTCGTTGCGTTAAGCCTGCGCCCAGCGCAACGATTTCTCCGCTTTCACCTGCAGCGATGGCCATTTGAAGCAACGAAGCTGTTGCCTGACCTTTGAACGCAACGTAGCTTTTCCATCGTCAGAAACACCGACGAACACCGGAGAGCACGATGCAGACCTTCGACACCCCCGCCGCGATCACCGCCGTCCTGAACGTCCCGGCCGGCCGGGTCCAGCTGATCGCCGCCGACCGCCCCGACACCACCGTCGAGGTCCGCCCCGCCGACCCCGGCAGGAACCGCGACGTCCGGACCGCCGAGCAGACCACCGTGACCTACACCGACGGCGTCCTGAGCATCCGGGTGCCCGAGGCCGGGAACCAGCTCCTCGGCCCCGGTTCGGTGGAGGTCACCGTCCAGCTGCCGGCCGGCTCCGACGTCGAGGCCGAGGCCGCCTCCGCCGAACTGCGCGTCGTCGGCCGCCTCGGCGCCCTCGCCTTCGACGGCGCCCACCGCCGGATCAAGATCGACGAGGCCGCGAGCGTGCGCCTCACCGCCGTCGACGGCGACGTGGAGATCGGCCGCCTCACCGGCCCCGCCGAGATCAGCACCGCCCGCGGCGACATCCGCATCACCGAAGCCCACCGCGGCACCCTCGCACTCAGCACCCAACTCGGCGACATCACCGTCGACACCGCCCCCGGCACCTCCGCCGCCCTGGACGCCGCCACCGGCCACGGCCGCATCACCAACGCCCTGCGCAACGACGGCACCACCACCCTCGACATCCGCGCCACCACCGCCCAGGGCGACATCACCGCCCGCAGCCTCTGACCCCCTCCCCCGTCCCCCCTCCGTCCCCAGCGGCCACAGGAAGGCACCCCATGAGCACCGAGACGACCGCCCGCCCGTCCGCCTGGAGCGGCACGGTCCCCGTCGACGACACCACCCTCGCCGTCACCGACACCGGCGGCCCCGGCACCCCGGTCGTCTACCTCAACGGCTCCTACGCCGACCGGTCGCACTGGAAGCGCGTCATCGCCGAACTCGGCGACGGCTACCGGCACATCACCTTCGACGAGCGCGCCCGCGGAAAGTCGGGGACGTCCTGCGACTACTCCTTCGAGTCCTCGGTCCGCAGCCTCGACGCCGTCCTCGCCGCGCGGGGAGTCGAGAAGGCCGTCCTGGTCGGCTGGTCCTACGGCGCCATGCTCGCCGTCCACTGGGCCGCCCGGAACCCGGACCGGGTGCTGGGGGCGGTGTCCGTGGACGGCGCGATGACACACGAGTGGCTCGACGAGGCCACGAAGGCCCGGATCCGCAAGCTCTTCCGCCGTTTGAGCCCGCTGTTCCCGATCTGCCGCCGGCTCGGCATGGCCGCCCGGATGAGCGCCGCCCAGCACGCCGAGATCAACATCGAGCTCAACGAACTCTGCGCGCCCGCCGCCCTCGACCCGGTCTTCGACCGCATCACCGTGCCGACCCGCTATGTGCTGGCCACCGGCGGCAACCTGGGCGGCGACGCCGAGGTGATGGAACGGCTCCGCGCCGGCCTCGGCGCCGTGCTCGCCCGCAACCCGAACATCACGGTCAGCGCGAAGGTCCCGAGCAACCACTCCAAGATCCTGCGCCGGGACTTCCGGGCCGTCGCCGCCGCGGTCCGCGAACTCGCCTGACGGTGCCGGAATCCGTCACGGCATCATCGGCCGCCCCACCCGTTACTCCCTACCCCTACTCCCTGCCCCGCGCCCCGGCGTTCCGGGGGCGCGGGGAGGCGGGCTGCGGTCGGGCCTCCGGAGGCAGCCGCGTCAGGGGGACGTTCCCTTCGGGCAGCGGCGAGTCCGAGAAGTAGCCGATCCGCTGCGGTGCACCGCCCGGGCTCCCCGCAGGTGCCAGCGCCAGTGCCGCACCGACGGCTGCGATCGCCACGACCGCCTTCAGATCCCGCGCCACTGTTTCCTCGACCTCCAGAGACACACCGAGCACGCAGAGCGATGCCAGTTATACCCTGCGCGCTCGGGCGCCCGCGCCCCCGCCAGCGCGGGCTCAGGTACGGGGCCCCGTGCGGGTGCGGGTGCGGCGCAGGATCCGCTCCGCGAGGTCGACGGACTCCCGGACCGGGATCAGGCGGCAGTCCGCGCCCCCGATGCGCGCGGTGGTGATTCCGCGGGCGGCCTGCAGCACCTCCTCGCCGAGAGCGCCGAAGTGGAGGTCGTCCAGGTCGGGTGCCTCGAAGGCGGTCCACCCGTGCTCCCCCACGCAGCGGTACTGGCGGACGGCGACGTCGGGCATCCGCAGGTCGGCCAGGTGGAAGGCGGTGAAACGGTTCATCGGTACGCCGATCATCAGCACCCGGGCGTCCAGGTCGTAGAGCCGGCCCAGCGGGGAGTCGAAGCCCAGGTGGCACTCGTCCGGGTGACTGCCGGTGATCTCCTGCGCTCGACGGCCCACCGCCGCCCAGGAGGTCTGCGGGTGGCGACTGCGGCACGCGCCCCGGTACGTCCGGATCGCCTCCGACAGCCTTCCCATGGTGGGTGACGCAGGGGTGGCGGCCGGGTCGAACCTCGGCATCCCGGCCAGGTAGTCGTCCACTTCCGCCGGGGAGAGACCGGCGGTGGCGGACTGGTGGATGCGCGAGGTGGCGGAGTTCTCGGGGGTGGCCGTGTAGGCGACCAGGGTGCCCTCGGGGCCCAGCACGTCCAGCAGGGCGTCGATCACGCCCGCGGCCCCGCCCGGCACCGGGCCGAGCGCGCGCAGGGACGCCTGGACGTGCAGCACCGTGCCCGCGCGGACCCCGAGGTCGGCGAACTCGCGCGAGAGCGGGCGGATATGAGGACGGACGGCCGGCGTGACGGATGCGGCGACGGGTGGCCGGACGGGGTCTGCGACGGCGACGCTGCCGGTTCGCGGTTCGGTGAGGATGACGGTTCCCCGGGGTTGAGTGCCCCGGGGTGAGGGAGGTCCCGGGGCAGGGCGGAGTGGGAGGTCAGACTCCGGCCCGTTCCCGTCGCGCCCGGTCGGCCGCGTGCTCGGCGGCGGCGGGCAGCGGCAGGGCGAGCCAGGGTGACACGGTGGCACGCATGCCGTCGGCGAAGCGCAAGCCGGTCCCGGTCAGGGCGCCGGACTCGGCCAGCCGCTCCACGGCCTCGGCGGTGTACCGCCGCCAGAGCGCGAACTGTGCGCGCGCCCGGTCGGCGGCCTCGCCCGGCAGCCCGTCGTACGCCAGGGTTCGGGTGCCCCAGTACTCGGTGACGGCCAGGTGGGCGTAGGTGCCTTGGAGGAGCCCTTCGAGCGGCCGGGGGTCGGGCCGCCAGGGGGCGAAGTACAGCGCCGTGTCGGCGCGGTCGTACAGGTCCATCAGGTCGAGCACCGCGCCGAGTTTGACGTGCTGGAACTCGTGCGCGAGCAGCAGTGCGAGCGTCGGCGCGGTGGCCGGCCGGGCGATGCCGACCGCGCCGTACGCCTGCCGGGCCGCCGAGCTGACGTCCCGGCCCGCCGGGCCCGGCCGCAACGGGGTGACCGTCGTCAGTCCGGTCCGGATGCCCTCGGCGTACCCGGGCAGGTCCCGCCCGAGCAGCTCCCAGGCCTCGCGCAACGCGCCCGTCCAGTCGAGCAGTTCGCCGTCCGGCAGCCGGTCCGCCACCGGGTGGTCGTGGCAGTCGCGCAGCGGGTCGGCGTCCTCCAGGGCGACCGTCCAGCCGCCGGCCAGCCGGACCCGCCGCAGCGGCTCGTCCAGGGCCGTGCGCACCGTGCCGTCGCCGGCCCGCACCTCGAAGCCGTCCGCGCACCCGGTGACCACCGCCTCGCCGTCGGGCAGGGCGATCCGCCCGAGCGTCGGCAGGTGCAGCCACCCGCCGCGCACCGGCACCGCGACCGCGTCCCCCCGTCCGGCCCGGACCGCGGCGGCCGCGGCCAGCGAGGCCAGCGGGCCGAGCCCGACCGCCAGGTCCCCGGCGAGCCGTCGGGCCGCCCAGGCTCGGGCGTACGGGTGCGCGAGGACGGCGTCGACGGCGGCGGGGGCCTCGACGTCCAGCTCCGAGAGCAGGGCCCACGCCTCGGGCCGCCCCTGTCCGGAGGCGTCCCAGGCGGCGGCCAGCATCGCCCGGGTGAGGGCGAGTTGGGAGCGTCCGAGCGCGGCCACCGTCTCCGCGCCGCCGTAGCCCCGCGCGAGTTCGTCGAGTTGCGACGACGTGAGCGCACCGGGCAGCAGCTCGGGTTCGGGGGCGGGCTGCTGCCCGCCCTGGGGCGGCACGGCAGCCGAACCGGCGCTCCCCGCAAGACCGTTGATGAACGTCATGAGATCACCGCAGTAGACGGAGGGATGGTCGAAGCTGCCTCCTCCATCGTCGCTCCGGAATCGGTGGGCGTACAGCCCGCCTCCGCAGGAGCGCACCACGGAGCAGGCTCGGCAGGCCTCGCTCAGTCCGGCCAGGCCGGACTGGCGGGCGGCGATGCCGGGGTGGCGGGCCAGGTCGTCGAGGCTGTGCGCGAAGACGTTCAGCCCGGTGGCGGGCGCGCCGTCGTACGCGGTCTTCAGGCTGTCGGCCTGCTCGAAGGTGCCGTCCGTCTCCAGGACGGCCAGGTCCGAGGGCTCCAGCCCGAGCGACTCGGTGAGGCTGGAGAACCCGCGCAGGGTCCGGTGCACGGATTCGAAGGTCCGGACCGCGAAGGGCCGCCCGTCCGCTTCCCACAGCCGGTGGACGGTCAGCAGCCAGTCGGCGTACGGGGTGGCGCCCAGGGCGGCGGGGCGCTTGGGCCGCTCGTCCCAGGTGGCGTGCGGGAGCAGGAAGTCGACGGCGGGTGGACGGAGTTCGGCCAGGGCGCGGTACACCGCCACCGGGTCGTTCTCGACGTCCATCGTGCAGAGCAGCCCGGCGAAGAGGTGCCGGAACTCGGGCTCGTTGAGCAGCGCGACCGCCCGCAGCACCTGCGGATGGCTGCTGCGCCCGTCGGCGAAGCGCCGGTGGCGGTCGTTGGCGGCCTTGTCGCCGTCCAGCGAGATGCCGACCTTGAGGTCCAGTTCCGCGAACAGCGTGCAGAAGGCGCGGTTCAGCAGCACACCGTTGGTGTGGATGCGCAGGTCGAGCGCACAGCCGGGCGGAAGCGCCGCCCGGAACGCCTCGGCGGCGCGGCGCAAGCGGTCCGGGCCGGCGAGCAGGGGTTCTCCCCCGTGCAGGACGACCCGGACGGCGGGCAGCCGGTGGGCGGCCGCGTGCTCGCCGATGCGTTCGGCGGCCTTGGCCAGGATCCCGTCCGCGATGACCTTCGGGCGGGAGCTCCAGCTGCGGTCCGCGTGCTCGTAGACGTAGCAATGGTCACAAGCGAGATCACATCTGCTATGGATCTTGACCACGAACTGCGTCAGGGGCAGCGGAGTTGACGTCGTCATGGAACTTTTCGGAGATCCGTTCGGATCGATCGGCTCGGTTGGTCCTGCCCGGCGGTACGGGCCGGGTCAGATCGAGGAGTTGAAGGCCGCGACCGGCACGAGGCCGGATTCCGCGCCGGGGAGTGCGCGCTGGAGGCGGGAGGCGAGTTCCTCTGCCCCGAGGGCGGCGAGATCGGCGAGGGACGGGCGTTCCGGCGTCTCCTGAGTGTCAGTGAGCTTGCCGGCCGGCCTGGTGCTGGTTACCGGAGTCATATTCGTTTCCTTAGGCGCGGTTAGGACCTGCCGAGGGTGGGTAAGCCCACCCAGTTGCGACCCAATGTAGTGCCCGCGGAGGCTCCGCGCGGCACGTTGTCGACTCACATTGGACTCACGTCGGGCCCGCCAGGCGGCCGACGTCGTACAACGGGCTCGGAGCCCCGAGTTTTTCACCCGGACAGCGGTCGCGCACTTCGCCCTGGCGCGCGCCGAAGCGCACCGCCGGGGTAAGCACCCGGGTAAGCGTTCGAGTCCTCCGGTTGATTCCCCCCACCCGCGGACGCCGGCCGGAGCACCGACCTCAGGCCCGCCGACCGGCACCGCCACCCAGTTCCCGCACGGAACGCACCAGCTCCTCGGTGAACTCCCGCCCGTGCAACGTCAGTTCACCACAGTGCAGCAGCGTGTCCGCAGCCGCCAGACTGTGCCCCCGCCACCGCACGAACTCCCGCTCCGCCCGGCCCGCATCCGCGCCCGCGGCAGCCTCCGCACACCAGAAGTCCGCGACCCCCAGGTGCGCGTACGTGCCCTGCAGCAGCGCCCCGGCCGGCCGCAGGTCGGGCCGCCAGGGGGCGTGGTAGACGGCCGGACCGTTGGGGCGGTGCAGCGGCACCAGGTCCAGCAGGGCGCCGAGTTGGACGTGCAGGAACTCGTGGACCAATGCCAGTGCCAGCAGCACCGGCTCCTCCGGCAACGAGGCCGCCACCGCCCCGTACGCCCGGCGGGCCGCGGCACTGACCGCCTCCCCGCCGGGGGCGGGAGAGAGCGGGACGATCGTGGTGACGCAGGCCGCGACCGCCTCCGCGTGCCGCCGGTGGCGGCGCACCAGGATCCGCCAGGCGCCGGCCAACCTCTCCTCCCAACAGGCGAGTTCCGCGTCGGTCAGCGGCCCGGCCGGCGGGCGGCCGTAGTCCACCCGGCGCGGCCCGACGTGATCGACCGACGGCGCCCAGCGCAACCCGTCACACTCCAGCACCAGCCTCCGGCCGACGTCGGCCCGGAGGAAGTCCCCCAACTCGCCCGGCCCGCCCGACGAACCCTCCGCACCCGCCGCCACACCGCGCAGACAGTCGGCCGCCCAGGCATCCAACTCCGGCCGCAGCAACACCTCTTCCCACCCCGCCCGGTCCTCGCGCTGCAGCGCCCGCACCCGCGCGTACGCCTCGCGATAGCCCTCGTGGTCCGGCACAGCCCGACGCAGCGCGAGCAGCAGCAGCGCCCGCTTGCTCAACTGCCCCGCACGCAACAGCCGGACGGCCTCCGGCCCACCGCGAGCGCCCGCGATCGCCAGGAACGTCGCCCGGTCCACACCGTGCCGGGGCAGCCCGTCCGCCCCGCGCGCACCCGGCACCCAGGCCGCCACCGCCTCGTCCGTGCCCGCCACCACTCCTCCTCCTCCGCCGCACCGCCCCCATCCGCTCGCAGTCTCCCCCCGCCACGCCGGACAATCCGGCCAACGGACACGCATGACCCGAACGGACGAACCCACCCCGCCGCACCCACCCCCGAAGCCGCCCCCAGCGCGAGTGCTCCCCCTCCCCCAGCCCCCCACCCCTCCCCAGCGAGAGCGCTCCCCTCCTCCCTCCCCCGCGAGAGGGACGCGCTGCGGGGACGGACGGGGGCGGCGCAGGGGGTGGCCCGGAGAGGGGCGTTGCGGGTGATTTTCAGACTGCCAACGGCGCCC
>NZ_JBEOUW010000037.1:21282-96967 GCF_040303045.1 Kitasatospora sp. NPDC096140 | reverse complement strand
TGCCGAGTACGTCCTGGTCGACGGCACTCTCGCCGAGTGCGACCGCGTCGGCGACGGCCGCGCTGACTACTCGGGAAAGCACCGTCGCCACGGCGTGAACCACCAGGTCATCACCGGTCCCGACGGCAGACTCGTGTGGGTCTCGCGGGCGCTGCCGGGCCGCACTCATGACCTGACCGCCGCCCGGACCCACCGCATCGTGACGACCTGCGTCCGGCTCCGCATTCCCGCCCTGGCCGACCTCGCCTACACCGGCGCAGGCGGGACGTTCGCCGTACCGGCCAGGCGAAAGCCCGGCAAGGAGCTCACGGCCGGTCAGAGATCGCTCAACCGGGCCCACGCCCGGTTCCGGTACCCGGTCGAACGAGGCGTGGCGACACTCAAGCGATGGCGGATCTTCCGCCACGCCCGGTGCAGCCCGAACTGGCTTACGTCAGCAGCCAAAGCCGTCCTCACCCTGGAGCTTCAACGCTGAAAGAGCTCATTGGCCCTTAAGGGTGTCATACCCGGGTATTCAGGGGCCGGTTGGCTCCCTGGTATGACGGCTGCGGACCGTTCCCGCCCGTAGTGTCCTGCGTGTTCGATCGATCGAGGGCACGGAGGGACGGATCATGGGCAGTGGGGGACGGGCCTTGGCGGCGGTCCTGCTGGCGGCGACGGCGGTGCTGGGCACGGTGGGCGGCCCCGTGGCGGTGGCGGCGGGTGCGGAGGGCGGGGACGCCGGGCAGCGGGCGCGGGCGTGGCTGCCGGAGCCCACCGGGCCGTACCCGATCGGGACGACCGCCGTGCACCTGACCGACGCCGGCCGCGAGGACCCGTGGAAGCCCGGGCAGCGGCGCGAGCTGATGATCAGCCTCTGGTATCCGACCTCCCGCCCGGCCGACCCCGCCGACCGGGCCCCGTACATGGAGCCCGCCGCCGGGGAGCACTTCGGCGGCGCCGACGGCGTCGGACTGATCAACTACGGCACCACGCCCGGCAGCACCGACTGGTCCGGCATCCGCACCCACGCCCGCAAGGACGCGCCGGCGCTGCCCGGCCGGCGCCCGGTGGTGCTGTACTCGCCCGGCCTCGGCGACCCGCGCACCTGGGGGACGGCCCTCGTCGAGGACCTCGCCTCCCGCGGCTACGTCGTCGTCACCGTCGACCACACCTACGAGGCCTCGGAAGTCGCCTTCCCCGGAGACGAGTTGGCCACCTCGGTGTTCCCCGGCATGCTCGGGCAGCCGGATCTGGACATCGGCGCCGTGCTGCGGAAGTCCCTGGCCGCCCGGGTGGCCGACACCCGCTTCGTCCTGGACGAACTGACCTGCCTCGGTGGCCGCAAGGACCTGCCGAGCGGGCTGGCCGGGGCGCTCGACCTCGACCGGATCGGCATGGTCGGCCATTCGGCCGGCGGCTTCACCGCGCTCCAGACCATGCACGACGACCCGCGGATCGCCGCCGGGATCAACCTGGACGGCCAGCTGCACTTCCCCGGCCCGGACGGCCGCACCGGCGTGTTCCTGCCCAGCGTCGCCGAGGACGGCCTGGACCGGCCCTTCCTGCTGATGGGCACCGGGAGCGACGACTCCGGGCCCTACCGCCGGCAGCCCGGCTGGAACGCCCTGTGGCAGCACAGCACCGGGTGGCACGCCGACGTCACCCTCACCGGGTCGCGGCACGGCTCGTACACCGACGCCCAGACCCTGCTGCCGCAGCTCGCCCGGCAGGGCGCCCTCGGCGCGGAGCAGCTGCGCAACGACGTCGGTGACGTCCGCCCCGGCCGAGCCGAGCTCGCCACCCGCTCGTACGTCGCCTCCTTCTTCGACCGCTGGCTGCGCGGCCACGACGACCACCTGCTGGACGGGCCCTCGCCGCGGTTCCCGGAGGTGGCATACGAGCGGTAGCGAAGGCGCTGCTCGGGTCAGGCCGATCCGAGCAGGGCGAGTCGGCTGGCGGTCCGGTCCAGGTCGCTGAACAGGTCCTCGGATGCCCCTTGGTCGATCGGGTCGGCGCCGATCAGCACCAGCCGGACGTCCCGGTCGCAGCAGACGTCCACCAGGTCGGCGAAGCGCCGCCGCCCGTCCGGGGTCGCCTCGGCCAGCGGCGGTACGTCGGTGAGCACCAGGGTGGGGAAGCGTTCGGTGAGCGCCAGCTGGTCGGCCGCCGAGGTCAGCCCCTCGCACAACTCGGCGAAGCCGAACCACACCTCGGCGTCGCGGACCGCGGCTGCCCGCAGCGGGCGGCCGTGCACCACGACCTCGTCCGCCTCGCTCGCGGTCGGCCGAGTGAGGCCGAGCACGCGCAGGCCCTCCTCGTCGTCGGTCCGCAACCGCGCGCCCTGGGTGAACCGTTGCGGCGTGCCGTCCGCGGGCTGCCGCTCCCGGCGGAAGTCCACCGGGCCCGCGATCTCCACGACGTCCATCCGCTCCTCGATCAGCCGGATCGTCGGCTCGAACAGGTGGTGGTACAGCGGGTTCGGCATCAGGCCGGCGGGCGGGTAGTTGGACGTGGTGACCAGGGTGATCCGCCGGTCCAGCAGCGTCCGGAAGAGCCGGGCCACCAGCATCGCGTCCCCGGCGTCGTGGGCGTGGAACTCGTCGAAGACCAGCACCCGGCAGTCGCCGAGCAGCTCGTCCACGGCGCGGTCGACCGCCGCGACCCGCTCGGCGGCCGGGTCCCGGTGCCCGTCGGCGGCGTGCAGGGCGACGCCCTCGTGCAAACGGCGGAAGAAGTCGTGGAAGTGCAGCCGCCGCTTCCGCGGAGTGGCCAGGCCGTCGAGGAAGGTGTTCACCAGCCAGCTCTTGCCCCGGCCCACCGGGCCCCACAGGTAGAGGTGGCGCGGCGGGCGGCGAACGAGCAGCCCGGTGCGGGCCAACTCCCCGGCCAGCCTCGACAACCGCTCGACGGCGGGCCGCTGGGCCGGATCCACGGCGAAGCCCCGTTCCCCGGCGGTCCGCCGGAAGTGAGCCAGCATCGCCTCGTACTGCTTCGTCGCCTTGTCCGTCACGTCCGCGAACCCTAACAGTGCCTCAGAAAAGCTCCGACGGCGACCGCCTGGACGAGGAGCTCCCCGGCCGGCGCCGTCCCGTCCTCGGGGGTCGTTGCCGCCGGGCGGTTCACTGAATTCGGGACGGCATTTCGAGCGATATTCAGTGAATGGTTACGCGCGTCGACTCCTTTTCATCGATTCCGCTTGACCTGCTTCGACGCGTTTCTTAATCAGCCCTTACCCTTCGCCGTTGACCTGTGTTCATCAGCTCTGCTTTCCTTCATGCCCAGCAGGCGGCAATGGGGCCGACGGGGCGTCAATTCCGGGTGTGCGGAGAAATTCCGACCGGACGCGACTTCCCGCGGAACCCGCCGTCCGCCCCTTCCCCACAAAGGGATCGCCCGGGGCTCCCTCACGGCCCCGGACGATCGGCAGAAGAGAGGCACCCTCACCCATGGGTCACTCCCCAAGGACCGGACGCGCGAAGTACGCGGCGCTCACCGGCATCGCGTCGCTCGCGCTCGCCGTCGCCGGCCTGGCCGGCGCCGGTCCGGCCTCCGCGCAGGACATCTCCAGCTCGCAGGGAAGTACTGGCAGCACCGCCAACGAGTTCAACCCCTGGAGCCCGCAGAACGGCCACCCGTACCGGCACGGCGCGGTGCCCGGCATGTCCCAGCACGAGAACTACAAGAAGTGGCTCGACGCCCACAACCAGGCCGCGGCGACCGGTCAGCAGACCCTGTCCTACGGCGGCGGCGTCGACGGCATCGGCGTGCAGAGCGGGCACTCCAAGGTCTACCTGGTGTTCTACGGCAACCAGTGGGGCACCCAGAGCACCGACGCCAACGGCAACGCCAAGTTCACCGGCGACTCGGCCGGTGCGGCCGGTGCCACCCAGCAGATGTTCAAGGGCATCGGCACCAACGGCGAGACCTGGTCGGCCGACCTCACCCAGTGGTGCGACGGCCCCAACGTCGCCACCGGCGCCGTGAGTTGCCCGTCCAACGCCAACTTCATCCCGTACCAGAGCGGCGGCGTGCTGTCCGGCGTCTGGTACGACAACGCGGCCGCCTCGCCGAGCCAGGCCACCGGCAACCAGCTCGCCCAGGAGGCGGTCAAGGCCGCCGGCCACTTCGGCAACACCACCGCCGCCGCCAACCGGGACGCGTACTACATCGTCCTGTCGCCGCACGGCACCAACCCGGACGACTACCAGAACCCCTCCACCGGGTACTGCGCCTGGCACGACTGGAACGGCGACACCACCCTCACCGGCGGTGCGGCGAGCTCGCCCTACGGCGACATCGCCTTCTCCAACCAGCCGTACAACATCGACGCGGGCTCCAACTGCGGTGTCGGCTTCGTCAACTCGCCCGGCACGCTGGACGGCTGGACGATGACCCTCGGCCACGAGTGGCACGAGATGATGTCCGACCAGAACCCGGCCGGCGGCTGGACCAACCACGTCTCGGGCAGCAGCTACAACGGCCAGGAGAACTCCGACGAGTGCGCCTGGATCCGGCCCGGCAGCACCGGCGGCGCCGCCAACATCTCCTTCGGCTCCTTCGGCAGCTACGCCGAGCAGGCCAGCTGGTCGAACGACACCAACTCCTGCGCGATCTCGCACGCCATCCTGACCCACGGCAACACGGTCACCGTCACCAACCCGGGCAGCCAGTCCGGCACCGTCGGCACCGCGGCGAGCCTGCAGATCAGCGCCACCGACTCGGCCACCGGCCAGACCCTGAGCTACTCGGCCACCGGCCTGCCGGCCGGCCTGTCGATCAACTCCTCGACCGGCCTGATCTCCGGCACCCCGACCGCCGCCGGCACCTCCAGCGTCACGGTCACCGCGACCGACACCACCGGCGCCACCGGCAGCACCAGCTTCTCCTGGACCGAGTCCACCACGGGCGGCGGCGGCAACGCCGTCACCAACGGCACCTTCGAGACCGGCAACCTGACCGGCTGGACGGCCGCCGGCTCCACCTCCGCCCCGGCCTCCGCCGCCCACAGCGGCAGCTTCGGCGCCATGGTCGGCTCCACCAACCCGACCGGGGACTCCTCGATCGCCCAGACCTTCACCGCGCCGACCGGCTCCAGCAAGCTGTCCTTCTGGTACAGCAACACCTGTGACGACACCATCACCTACGACTGGGCCACCGCCACCCTGAAGGACAACACCACCGGCACCACCGCCACGGTCCTCGCCAAGACCTGCACCACCACCGGCACCTGGACCAACAAGACGGCGACCGTCACCCCCGGCCACTCCTACACCCTCACCCTGAGCAACCACGACGACAACTACCCGGGTGACCCGACCTACACCTACTACGACGATGTGACCGTCTCCTGACGATCGCAGCGCCGAACGCACCGGGGTGGGCCCAGCGCCCGCCCCGGTGTCGTATTCCACAGCCGTATTTCATCGGGGGGGGGGGGATCCGAATCGGCGGCTGCTGCGTCAAAACGGCACCGCTTGCACACCGGCAGAAGGAACCACCGTGAACCCGAGAAGACCCGCCGCCCTGGCGCTCGCCGCCGCCCTGCTCGCCCTGACCGGGTGCGCCTCCACCGCCTCGAAGACACCCGCCTCCGGCGCGTCGGCCCCGAGCGCGTCGGCCCCGAGCAGTTCCGCCCCGAGCAGTTCCGCCCCGACGCCGGCGGTGCTCGCGGTGGACGAACACGCCGGCGGTGCCACCCTGAAGGCCGCGGTCGGCACGACGCTGACGCTCGCGCTCCACAGCACCTACTGGTCCGCCGCGACCAGCTCCGCCCCCGACGTCGTCGCCCCGACCGGCACGCCGACCACCGCGCCGTCCCCCTCCTGCCGCCCCGGCGGCGGCTGCGGCACCGTCACCACCACCTTCACCGCCCGCGCCCCCGGCACGGCCCATCTCACCGCGACCCGCACCAGCTGCGGCGAGGCCCGCGAATGCCCGCCCGACCAGCGGACCTACGAGGTCACCGTGGAGGTCACCGGCTGAGGCCGGAGGCCGGAGCCTCCCTACCGAGGCCTCCCTGCCGGAGCTCGCCTACCTGATCTCCGAGCCCGGGTTGGCCTCGTCCCAGGCCCGACGGGACCTGACGATCGCGTCGTGGTGGCCGTAGGACCAGTCCGCCATCGCCCGCACCAGGTGGGTCAGGCTGTGGCCGAGCGGGGTCAACTCGTACTCCACCTGCGGCGGGACGGTCGGGTGGACGGTCCGCGAGACCAGGCCGTCGCGCTCCAGGCGACGTACCGTCAGGGTCAGCATCCGCTGCGAGATCCCCGGCAGGGCACGCTGCAGCTCGCGGAACCGCCGTACGCCCTGGGCGAGTTCGACGACGGTGAGGACCGACCACTTGTCGCCCAGGCGGTCCAGCAGGTCCCGGATCCCGCAGTCCACGCCGTCCTCGCACCAGACCACCGGGCGGGGGGTGGTTACCGCGGTGTGCCCTGCTGACATGAAAGTGCCTCCTTACGCCGAACGCCCAGGCTATCGAGGATGGAGACGTCGCCGACGGTCGATCATCCCCAGGAGGAACCCATGCTGCTCGTCACCGGTGTCAACGGAGGCCTCGGTGCCCTCGTTCTGGCGCACCTCGCCGGGCGGGAGGGCGTCGTCGCCGGCTCGCGCACCCCCACGAAGGTGCCGGCCGGCACACCCGCCCGGCTGGTGGACTTCGACCGGCCGGACACCCTGGCGGAGGCCTTCGACGGCGTCCGGACCCTGCTGCTGATCTCGGCCGGAGCCGCCGAGGACGACGTGGTGATCGCCCGGCACGGCGCGGCGATCGAGGCGGCGGAGCGGGCGGGCGTCGAGCACGTCGTCTACACCAGCCTCTCCGGCGACGGCGACCACCTGCCCTACGCCCTCGCCCACCGCTGGACCGAGCGGCGGCTGCGCTCCTCGGCGACCCTGAGCTGGACGGTGCTGCGCAACGGGCTGTACGCCGAACTCCTGGGCGCCATCGCGGCGCCCGGCCCCGACGGGGTGATCACCGCGCCGCTCGGTGACGGGAAGCTGGCGGCGGTGGCGAGGGCGGACCTCGCCGAGGCGGCGGTCAGGGTCGCGCTCGAACCGGGCGCGCACCGCGGCCGGACGTACGAGCTGGTGGGGGAGCGGGCGCTGGGCGGTGCCGAGGTGGCCGCGGCGCTCGGCGCCGAGTACCGGCCCGGTCGGCTGGCCGACGCCCGGACGGCGCTGGCGGCCTCGGACGCCCGGGACTTCCAGGTACCGATGGTGCTGGGCACCTACTCGGCGATCGCCCACGGCTTCCTCGCCGGTCCGGGCGGTCCGGGCGGTCCGGGTGGCCCGGGCGGGCCGGGCGACCTCGCGGCACTGCTCGGCCGCGAGCCCCGCCCGGCCCTGGAGGTCATCGCCGCCGGTCGGTGAACGGCCGTTCGGCTACGGACCCCCGAACGCGGTCGGTCACGGGCAGAGGCGGTGCGGGGTCGGGGTGCACTCGGGGTCGGGGTCGACCGGGCCGCTGCCGGGGCGGTAGTTGGACCACCACAGCGGGGTGTTGCCGTAGTACACGACCAGGTTGCCGCCGTTCTGGATGGCCAGGTAGGCGCCCGGGTGGCGGCCGGTCCGGCTCTCCCACAGCGGGCGCCAGGCGGCGTCGTACGCGGTGAGGTTGCCGTCGGCCTGGACGTAGAAGTAGGTGCCGACGCCGTAGGTGCCGACGGCCGTCCAGATCGCGACGCCGTTGTGGTAGAGCACCACGTGGCCGTCGGTCTGCTGCCACAGCACGGTGCTGCCGTCCGGCGAGGACCAGCTCTGGCCGCGGGTCAGGCCGGCGGTGGCCTGGATGACGGTCTGGTCGGCGTCCGACACGGCGGAGGCGGAGGCGGAGGCGGAGGCGGAGGCGGCGGTGTCGGCGGTGTCGGCGACGGGGACGGCGTGGGCGGCCTGGGCGGGCCCGCCCAGCAGTCCGGCCGCGATCAGTGCGGTGCCGAGGACCACACCGGCCCGGAGCGCGAGAGAACGCGGGTTTCGCATGACGGGTCACTCTCCTGGAGTCGCTTCTCAACGTGGCACGTCGGGGAAACGTCGCGACGGAGCGCCGCACCCGTGCGGAGCGCGTCGGCCCGGCCAGTCTTACCGTGCGCGGTACGAACCGTCATCCGTTCGCCACACCTGGGAGGCGGGGTTCCGCTAGGGGTGCCACGGGGGCCACTGCAGCCACCCGTGTCACCCCTCCGGGTACGAATCCTTGGTGTGTCAGGCGCTTCCGGTCGCCGCCTCGCTTTCGTGCGCCGCCGCGGCTTCGGCGGCCGCCCCGGCTCCGGCCGCCGCCTCGGCCTCCGCCGCCGCGACCCAGTCGGGCAGCGGCTCCCGGCAGGCCAGCCACGTCCGCGGCACGCCACCGAGGCCGGTGCGGGCGGCGACCACGCCGCCGGTGATGGCGCAGGTGGTGTCCACGTCGCCGAGGCCTTCCGCGGTGGTCCACAGGGCGTCGGTCAGGCTGTCCACGTGGTGCGCGGCGGACCACAGGGCGAAGGGGACGGTGTCGCTCGCCCGGATCCGCTGCCCGTTGCCGAGCAGGTCGGCGGCCCGCCACGGCTCGGTGGCGGCGGGCAGCTCGGCGGCCCGGCGCAGCCCGTCCCGGACCTCCCCGGCCGGGGTGCGGCCGGCGACCTCGGCCAGCAGTTCCGCGCCGGCGGGTGCGGGACCGGAGCGGCCGCGCGCGGCGAGGGCCGCCGCCAGGGCGACGGCCACCGCCCCGGCCACGCCCTCCGGGTGCGCGTGGGTGACCTCGGCGGACAGCGCCGCCTGCTCCGCAGCCTCGTCGAGGTCCGCGGCGAACCAGGCGCCCAGCGGGGCCACGCGCATCGCGGCGCCGTTGCCGAGGCTGCCCTGGCCGTCGAACAGCTCCCGTGCGGCGGCGCGCCACCGCGTGGGGTCGGCACCGAGCTCCGGCAGCAGCAGGTGCATGCCGTGCCCGTAGCCGCGGCCCGGGTCCGCCCGGTAGGTGGCCGCGAAGGCCTGGGCGAGCCGTTCCTGGTGCACCGCGTCGAAGGCGGTCAGGACCCCGTACACCGACAGGGCCATCGCGGTGTCGTCCGTCCAGTGCCAGGGGCCCTCCTCCGGCGTGCGCCGGGCCCGGATCTGCGTGAACGCCTCCTGGGGCGAGCGGAAGAGGGGGAACCAGCGCTCCCCGAATCCGTCCCCGAGGGCCAGGCCCTCCAGCGAGTCGCGAGCGGCGGAATAGGTCGTCATCCCGGCATCCTGGCAGCGGTGACGGTCCCGCCGCACCCGCCTTTCCGGGGGCGGCGGGACCGGTGGCGGCAGGCCCGGGGCGGCGGGACCGGTGGCGGTCAGTCGCCGAGGACGGCGATCCGGCCGGTGCTCAGCCCGTCGGCGACCCGCTGGACGGCGTCCGCCGCACCGGCGAGCGGCACCCGGGCGCTCACCAGCGGCCGCACCGCGCCCTGCTCGGCGAGCTTGGTCAGCTCGTCGTGCGCGGCGCGGACGGCGCGCGGGTCTTGGGTGTTGTAGAGGCCCCAGTGCAGGCCGAGGATGGCGTAGTTCTTCACCAGGGCGTGGTTGAGGGCCGGCGCCGGGATCCGCCCGGCGGCGAAGCCGACGACCACGATCCGGCCCTCGAAGGCGACGCACCGGGTGGAGCCGGTGTAGGCGTCGCCGCCGACCGGGTCGAAGACCACGTCCGCGCCGCGCCCGCCGGTGGCCTCCTTGACCGCGGCGACGAAGTCCTCGGCCGTCCGGTCCACCACCAGGTCGGCGCCGAGGGCCCGGGCCGTCTCCGCCTTGGCCGCGCCGCCGACCACCGCGATCACCCTGGCCCCGGCGGTCCGGCCGAGCTGGACCGCCGCGCTGCCGACGCCGCCGGCCGCGGCGTGCACCAGCAGGGTCTCGCCGGCCCGCAGCCGGGCCCGGCGGTGCAGCGCGAACCAGGCGGTCTGGTAGCCGATGTGCAGGGCGGCGGCCTCGGCGTCGTCCAGCGCCTCGGGCGCCGGGAACGCGGCGGCGGCGTCCAGCAGCGCGTACTCGGCGAAGGCGCCGTGCGGCAGCACCGGGTTGCCGATCAGCCGCTCGCCCCGCCTCGGCCCGTCCGCGACCTCGCCGCACAGCTCCACCCCGGGCGTGAACGGCAGCGGCGGGCGGACCTGGTACTGCCCGCGCACCATCAGCGCGTCCGGGAAGTTGACGGCGGCGGCGCGGACCCGGACGAGCAGCTGCCCCGGGCCGGGCACCGGCTGCGGCACGTCCCCGGCGAGCCGCATCACCGCGGCCGGCTCGCCGAGTTCGCCGACCTGCCAGGCCCTCACAGTGCGCCGCCCGCTTCGAGCTGCCGCTGCAGCCGGTTCATCCCGCCGATCCAGCGCTCGGGCTCGGTGGCCCGGACGCGGTAGTACTCGGCCACCTCGGGGTGCGGGAGGATCAGGAAGCGCTCCTCGCGCAGCGCGGCGAGCGTCGTGGCCGCGACGTCCTCGGGCTCCAGGGCGTTCGGGGCGAGCATCAGCTCGCCGAGGGCGCCGGTCGAGGCGAGCATGTCGGTGCGCACGCCCTGCGGGCACAGCGCGTGCACCCGGACGCCCCGGTGGCGGTAGGTCGCGGAGAGCCATTCGGCGAAGGCGAGCGCGCCGTGCTTGCTGACCGCGTACGGCGCGGAGCCCAGGCTGGTGAGCAGCCCGGCGGCGGAGACCGTGGCGAGGAAGCGGCCCGTACCGCGCTCCAGCCAGCGGGGGAGCAGCAGTTCGGCGGCGCGCACGTGCGCCAGCACGTTGACCTCCCAGGCGAGCGTCCAGGCGGAGGCCGGGGCGTCGGCGCCGCCGGACGGGGCGACGCCCGCGTTGGCGCACCAGAGGTCGATCTCGCCGAGGGCCTCCCGGGAGCCCCCGACCAGCGCGGCCAGGCCCTCGGCGGAGGCGGCGTCCCCGGGCAGGGCGGTGCCGCCGCACTCCTGCGCGACGGCGTGGGCGGCCGCGGCGTCCAGGTCGTTGACCACCACCCGGGCCCCGGCCGCCGCGAACGCCCGGGCCAGCGCGGCCCCGATGCCCCGCCCGGCGCCGGTGACCACGACGCCCTGGCCGGCGAACGCCCCGGCCGACGGGTCGGCGAGCGCCCCGGCCGTCACATCCCACCGCCGAGCGTGACCCCGCCGTCGACCACCAGGGTCTGGCCGGTGATCCAGCCGGCGTCCGGGGAGAGCAGGAAGGCGACCGCGCCCGCGACGTCCTCCGGCACGCCGAGGCGGCCGAGCGGGTAGGCGGCGGCGACCTGCTCCTCGCGGCCCTCGTACAGGGCCTCGGCGAACTTGGTCTTGACGACGGCGGGCGCGACGGCGTTCACCCGGATGCCCTGCGGGCCCAGCTCGGCGCCGAGTTCGGTGGTGAGCCGGATCAGTGCGGCCTTGCTGACGCCGTACATGCCGATGCCGGCGGAGGCGCGGATGCCCGCGATCGAGGCGACGTTGACGACCGAGCCGCCGTGCTCGCCCATCCACGCGGCGTGCGCGCGGCGGGTCCAGGCCAGCGGGCCGAGCACGTTGACGGCGATGATCTTGGCGGCGGCGGCCTCGTCGGTCTCCAGGACCGGCCCGTAGACCGGGTTGATGCCGGTGTTGTTGACCAGGTGGTCGAGGCGCCCGAAGGCCTCCAGGGTGCGGGCGATCGCCTCGTCCTGGTGTGCCGGGTCGTCGGCCTTGCCCGCGACGGCGATGGCGTTCTCCGGTCCGCCCAGGTCCTGGACGGCCTCGGCCAGCGGCTCGGGGTTGCGGGCGGTGAGGCAGACCTTGGCGCCGCGGTCGACCAGCTCGCGCGCGATGCCGAGGCCGATGCCCCGACTCGATCCGGTGACGACCGCCACCCGGCCCTTGAAGGAGTGCACCACGGAGCGTCCTGCCTTTCGTGCGAGGATCCGACTACCATCGCTGACTAAGCGCTTGCTCAGCATGGTGTCGGTGCGAGAACCTGTCAACAGCCCGCGAAGCCGCCGAGCGGTCGGCGGGACGGCCCGGCGGCCGGAGCCGGCAGGAGGAGCCGGTGGGACGGCCCGTGGGACGGCCCGTGGGACCGTCTGCCGGGGCCCGATGCGAAAGCCCGTACGAATTCCGGTACGCGTTCTCTGGGAGGATGACGCCATGACCAGCACCCCGATGGCAGACCTCTGGCCGACCCTGCCCGGCGCCGACACCCGCCCCGAAGCGGCGTACCGGCTGCTCCAGGCGGCCGTCGAGTCCTTCGCGGAGCGCGGCTTCCACGCCACCACCACCCGGGACATCGCCACCGCCGCCGGGATGAGCCCGGCCGCGCTGTACATCCACTACCAGTCGAAGGCCGCGCTGCTGGCCGAGATCAGCCAGGCCGGGCACGCCGCCACGCTGGCCCTGGTCCGGGAGGCGGTGTCCGGCGAGGGCGGTCCGGTGGAGCGGATGCGGCGGCTCGTCGAGCAGTTCACCGCCTGGCACGCCCGGGCCCGGACGGTCGGCCGGGTGGTCAACTACGAGCTGCACGCGCTGCCCGAGGACGCCTACGCGGTGGTCGCCGCGCTGCGGCTGGACATCGAGCGCGAGGTCAGCGCGCTGATCGGGCAGGGGGCGACGGCCGGCGACTTCCAGGTCTCGGAGGTGCGTACGGCGGCCCGCGCGGTCACCTCGCTGGGCATCGACGTCTCCCGCTGGTACACCGACCGCTCGACCGAGACGCCGGAGGAACTCGGCCGCCGCTACGGCGAGTTGGTGCTGCGGATGCTCGGCGCCCGGATCTGACCGGCCCGGCGTCGCCCCGGCGCCTTGACCTGCCCCGGGGGTGCGCGCAGACTCGTATACGAAGTACGTGTGCCTCGTAGGCGTACAGCGCCGGGGGCACGCGGGGTGACCCCGCGAGCCCCCTCCGGCGCACTCCCACCGCAGCCCCGACGCTGCGGATCGAAGCAGATCACCTCCCGCGGCGACCACGCCCCCCCCCGACCGGCGGCGCCGACGGGAGCAACCCCGACCCGGGCCGGCCCGGCCGGGTCGTGCCGTCGCCACGGCGCGGCGGCACGGAGGCGCGCACGCTGCGGCGCGGCGCGGCCCGGGTGGTCGGAGAAAGGGAGGTGCAGCGATGCCCTTCCCGCAATCGAGTCCGGTCCGGCCCCGCTTCTGGCTGGAGACGGTCCTGGGCGGACTGTCCGGACTGCTGTTCCTGCTCACCCTGGCGTGGCCGGAGTGGATCGAGACGCTCCTCGGCCTCGACCCGGACGCCGGCAGCGGCGCGGCGGAGTGGCTGGTGGTCGCGCTGGCGGCCGCCGTCACCGCCGCCTGTCTGCTCGGCGCGCGGATCGAGTGGCGCCGGGCGCACCCCTCCTCGGCCCGCGCCGCGCGGTGAGCGGGGAGGAGGACCGTCATGACTGACGTATCGCCCGGGGTCGCCCCCGAGCAGCTGATCGACCTCGTCCGCCGGGCTCCGCTGAGCTTCGTGGGCACGGTCACCCGGGTCGGCGGCACCTCGCTCGCGGCCTTCCCGGCCGACGCCCGCAACGAACGGACCGCCGTGGTCAAGGTGACCGAGGTGCTGCACGCGCCCCAGGCCTTCCGGCAACTCGCGGGCAGTGAGGTCACCGTTCAACTGGCCCCCGAAGAAGCCCCGTTGGCGGTCGGCGACACAAGGGCCCTCTTCACCCGGGGCCTGGTCTACGGTGAGGGCCTCGGCCTGGCCGAGGTGGCCCGGCTGCCCGCCGAGGCCGTCCAGGGGCACGTGTCGCTCGCCGCCACCACCGCCGACGAGCTGCCGTTCTCCTCGGTGCAACGCACGATCCGCAACCAGGACATCGCCGCCCACGCCGCCGAGGCGGACGCGGTGGTGATCGGCGCCGTGGTGGGCCTGGAGGACCTCGGCCTGCCGGCGTACTCCGAGCACGCCCCGCTCTGGTGGCGCGCCACGATCGACGTCTCCCGCGTCGAAGCCGGCCCGGTCACCCCCGGACGGACCGGCGTGCTCTACCCGCGCAGCCAGGACGTCCGCTGGTACCGCGTGCCCAAGCCGGCGCCCGGGCAGCTGGGCCTCTGGCTGCTGCACGACACCTCGGGCGACCTCGCGGCGCAGGCGCCGTACCGACTGCTCCACCCCGACGACTACCAGCCGGTGCAGAAGCTCGCCGTGCTGCGCGAAGGGAGGTGAGCCGACATGCCCACCATCAAGGTCGTCGACATCGTGCCCAGGGCACAGAGCGGTGACACGAACCAGGACGCCGAGCCCAACCTCGCGGTGAACCCGGAGAACCCGCGGGAGATGGTCGCGACCGCCTTCACCCTCGACCCGCTCGGCGGGCCGTTCGCCCCGGTCTTCGTCTCCACCGACGGCGGCGACACCTGGGTGCTGACGTCCGTCGTCCCCGGGGAGAAGGGCGACTTCGGCACCTTCGACATCAGTGTCGGCTTCGCCGCGCAGGGCGGCAGGCTCTACACGGGCATCCTCAACGCCACCACCGGCGACCTGGAGATCCTGCGGACGGAGGACATCACCTCGCCCGGGGCGATGGAGGTCCTGGCGGACGTGTCCACGGACCTGAACCCGGACCAGCCCTGGGTGGTCACGGCGCCCGCGGGGGCGGACGGCGGCGGCCGGGACGTCGTGTACGTCGGCAACAACGTCCTCGACCGGGGGGCCGGTTCCGCGACGGCGACGGTCTCCGCCGACGCCGGCACGGGCTCGGGCGGCTTCACCGACGTCCGGCTCGACCAGCGCCCCGGCGCCAAGAGCAACGGGCCGCCGATCCGGCTCGCCGTGCACTCCGACGGCACGGTCTACGGCGCCTTCGAGAGCTACAGCCGCGAGGTCCGGGACACGGCGGATCCGGCTCCGGCCTTCTTCATCACCCTCGACGTGGTGGTGACCCGGGACGACAAGGGCGGCCTCGGCCAGAACGCCTTCGAGGACCTCCGGGACTCGGTCGACGGCGTCGTCGGCCAGCGGGTGGTCAGCGGGCGGGCCCTGGAGTTCAAGGTGCACGAGGCGACGCTGGGCCAGGAGCGCACCGGCGCCGACCTGTCGATCGCGGTCGACCCCACGAACTCCAACAGCGTGTGGGTCGCCTGGTGCGACGCGACCGGCGGCCTCCCCACCGACTACGTGCTGCACGTGCGGCACTCGGCCGACCGGGGGCAGACCTGGACCGACGCGCACGCGGACCTGATCGACGCCAAGAACCCCTCGCTGGCGATCAACTCCGACGGTCTGGTCGGACTGCTCTACCAGCAGCTCGCCAACGGCCAGTGGTCGACGGTGCTGGAGCTGTCCGCGGACCGCTTCGGGACCGTCGAGCGCACCGTCCTGCACCAGGCCCCGGGCGACGTCCCGAAGGCGAAGCACATCCCGTACCTGGGCGACTACATCCGGATGCTCGCGATCGGCCGGGACTTCTACGGCATCTTCTCCGGCAACAACACACCGGACCGGGCCAACTTCCCGGTCGGCGTGACGTACCTGCGCAACGCCAACTTCACCACCCGCCAACTGCTCAGCACGGACGGCGTGACCCGCGTTCCGCCGTCCATCGACCCGTTCTTCTTCCACCGGGCTTCCTGAGCTTCCAGCGGGCCGCCTGAGCGCACTCGGCGCACTCGCCAACGCCAAGGCGCCCGCCACGACCGATCGTGGCGGGCGCCCTGCTGTCGGGCACTGTGGCTTGGTGTTCCCGGTGTTCCCGGTGCTCCCGGGGTGTTCGGGTGTTCAGGTGACGGCCAGGCAGAACTGCACCAGCCCGGCGTCCACGTCGAGGACGATCCTCTCCATCTCCGCCCACGGCGGGTGGAAGGGGTTGGGCGAGTGGGCCGCGTCGTTGCCCCACTCGACCGTGAAGCCGAGCACCTTGCCCCGGTCGGGGTCGGTGTAGTGGCGGGCGTAGACGTAGTCGTCGCTGGTGCCGCTGGTCGGGTACAGGTGGAAGCCGGTCATCGGCTTGTACGGCACGCCGCGGACGCCGTAGACGCCCTGGCAGAACGCCTCGGCGAGCAGCCGGGCGGTGTCCTCGTCCCCCTTGGGGATGTACTCGGAGTACGCGAGGTCGCCGGGCAGGCCGCGCTTGCCGTCGAACTGGTGGTTGCGGAAGTTCATGTCCGGGTCGACCGACTGGTTGTCGTCGTCGCCCCAGTTGTAGAGCATGTCCTGCGCGTAGCTGTGGACGTCGACGAACCACCCGGTCCGCGGGTGCTGGTCCAGCAGCCAGCGGACGTTGCGGGTCTCCGGCTCGGAGAACGCGGTCGGCCCGCAGTAGACCATCTCGTCGCACGGGTCGGCCGAGACCTGCGGGTCGGCGTGCGGGTCGAAGGCGGTGGCGAAGTCGAACAGGAAGTCGTAGTTGCGGTTGAGGTCGACGCCGATGCAGGCGGGGTTCGGGCTGCCGCCGGCGTTGGCCGGGTTGCGGTTCTTGCGCCACATCGACTTCACGGTCTGGCTGTAGAGCCGCCCGTCGGGGTTGACCAGCGGGTAGACGACCAGGTCGAGGCGCCGGAGCAGGTGCTGCACCTGGTCGGCGGTGAAGACGGAGCCGCCGTAGCCGAGGCCGGTGCCGTTCCGGTAGGCCTCCAGCAGGTCGGCGGCGAAGTGGACGAGGACCTCGCAGCTGCCCCATTCGCGGGCGTGCACGCCGCCGATCAACATCACGCACTTCTTGGGGATGGGCGCGGGTGCGCCGATCTGCAGGGCGTGCGCGGTGCGGCCCTCGAACGAGGGCTCGGGCAGGGTGATGAGCTCGGCGAGGCCGGGGTAGGCGGTGGCCAGGCTGGTCACGGCGGACTCGACCTCGGTGATGTTCAGGTACGGCATGGCGGGCCTCCCGGGTCAGCCGGCGAGCTTGGCGGCCAGGCCGCGCGGGACGGCGTCGGCGGGGGCGAACCGGTCGCCGGTGCCGACCTCGGCCTGGGCGGCGCGCCCGGCCTCGCTGGCGTTGCCGATCCGGGTCACCGTGACGCCCTCGCGTTCGAGGGCCGGGACCTGGGCGGCCGTGGCGTAGACGTCGATGCCGACGCGGCCGTCCGCCTCGACGTACGGGCGTCCGCCGGTGTCGGAGCGGGTGTCGCGCAGCAGCGCGCGCAGGGCGTCCGGGTCCCTGGCGGTGACGCGCAGGCGCAGGATGTCGTCGTGGTGGGGTTCGTTCGGAACGGCGGACATGGGGGCTTCTTCCCTGGCGCCCGCGGAACGTGGCCGGAGCGGTCTCGGGCGGCTCGCTCCGCAGCGCCGTCATCAGAGGATATGTCCGACGTGTACCTCGTATCCTCAGGATGCGTCGCCGCCGTAGAAGGCGTCAAGGGGAGGCTGCGGCATCCCGTCCAGCAGGCTGTCCAGGCCGCGGAGCATCTCGGCGTCGTCGTCGAAGTCGGCGAAGCGGGGCACCAGGGCGCGCAGCCGGGGGTAGTCGGCGGCGGGCAGCCGGTGCAGGCCGAGCCGCAGGGCCGGGTCCGGCTCCTCCGGGTTGTCGACCACCTGGCGCTTGTCGACCAGCAGGCACCCGAGGTTCCAGGCGACGAAGGAGCGGTAGACGGTCAGGGCGGTCGCGTCGTCGAAGCCGGCCCGCCCGAGCACGGCGAGGATGTGCTCGGTCAGTTCGAGCACCGGCGCCGGCCGCCGCGTCACCGGGACGGTCAGCGGGCGGGTCGCGACCAGCGGCAGGATCTCGGGGTGGGCGTGCGCGACGGCGGCGAACGCCCGGGCGATCCGGCGCAGTTCCTGCCGCCACTCGGGCTGGTGCGGCTCGGGCCGGCGCCGCTCGGGCCGGTGCCGCTCGGGCGGGCGCGGGCCGCTCGCGGCAGCGGTCCGCAGCCGGTCGTTGACCTCGGTGAAGTAGGCCTCGGTCAGGCCGTCGAGCAGGGCCTCCTTGCCCGGGGTGTAGCGGTACAGGGCCATCGACTCGACACCCAGCTCGGACGCCAGTCGGCGCATGGTCAGTGCGGCCAGGCCCTCGCGGTCGACCAGCGCCACCGCAGCGTCGAGCACCTGCGGGCGGCTCAGTCGCCCCCGCTTCTCGGTGCCGTCCCGCTCACCCATGTCCGCACTCCTCCGGATCGGCGGAAGTCACCCAGCGGATACAGAACCAGGATACAAGGGATGAATCCGGCGTAAACGGGTCCGGGGGGTGTGGCCCGGCCGGTCCCGGCGCTCCGGTGATTGCGCTGGTCAGCCGACCAGCAGTCGAACGGCCAGTACGGCGACCAGGGCGGCGGATCCGATTGCGGTGAGTAGTCGCCCGCGCGGCCCGGTGAGCGCGCGGCCCAGCAGCGCCCCGCCCGAGGCGAGCAGCAGCTGCCAGCTGGCGGAGGCGGCGAACGCGGCGGCGACGAACACCGCCCGGGCGAGGGCGTCGGAGGTCGCGGCGTCCCGGCCGCTGCCGCCGAGGACCAGGGCGGCGAAGTAGAGCACGGTGAGCGGGTTCAGCAGGGTGATCCCGAGCAGGGTCAGGAAGGCCCGGGCGGGGGAGGGCGGCGCCTGTTCCGGGGTCACGGCGGCCCCGGACGGCGCGACGGCAGCGGACGGCGCGACGGCAAGGGGCGTCGTGGCGGCAGCGGACGGCGCGACGGCCCCGGGGCGGTGGCGCAGCGCGCTGTGGGCCGTACGGGCCGACAGGGCCAGCAGCACCAGGGCGGAGCCGATCCGCAGCGGCCCGGCGACCGGTTCGAGCAGGGGCGCGAACCCGCCGCCGCCGGCCGCCGCGACCAGCGCGTACAGTCCGTCCGCGGCGGCCACGCCGAGGGCGGCGCAGGCACCGGTGCGCAGCGAGGTCCGCGCGGTGAGCGCGACGACATAGGCCCCGACGGCCCCCACCGGGACGGCGACGCCGTACCCGGCGAGCAGCCCCGCGACCAGGGCGGCCCTCATCCGCGTGCGGTGTCGGGCCTCCGGGGGCGGCCAGGCTGCTGTCGGACCGCGGCCGGGCGGGCGGAGGTCTCGGGCAGCGCGGGGGCGGGGAGGACGGTCATGCGGTGATGGTGACGGCCGGGCGGCGGGGGCGGCAAGCGGTTTTCCGGCGGGCGGCGGACGCGGGTGGCGGCGGATGGCGGGTGGGCGGTGGCTGGCGGCCGGTACCCGGGCGGTGGGCGCCGGGTCGTGGGCGGCGGCGGGTGGGTAACGTGGGGGCCGTTCCGTGACACCTGTTCCGAGGAGAGCCGATGAACAGTCAGAACGACCCGGTGCGCGCCATGTTGGCGGAGGCCTGGAGCTCCTGGGCGGAACGCGGTGCGGCCCTCGGCGCCGCGGACTGGGGCCGGCCGACCCGGCTGCCCGCGTGGACCGTCCGGGAGCTGTACGCGCACGTGGCGCCGGTGCCGGAGATGTTCACCGGGCTGCGCACGGCCGTCCTCGACGGGCCGGCCGAGATCACCACGGGTGCCGGGATCCTGCGTGCCTACAACCGGCCGGGCGGTCTCGCGCACACCGCCGCCGGGCAGGTCGCCGAGACGGCGAGGCAGACCGCCGTGGCCGCCGACCCCGCGGTGCTGATCGCCCGGTTCGGGGTCGAGGGCCCGGCGGCCCTGGCCGCGCTCGACGACCTGCCGCCCGGTACGACGGTCGCGCACCCGCTGCTCGGCAGCGTCACGGTCGGCGCTCTCGGCGAGGTGGCGCTGATGGAGGCGACCGTCCACCTGCTCGACCTGATCGCGGCCGTCGGCGGGCCGCCGCCCGCCGACGCGGCCCTGCGGGCGACCCGGGCCCTGCTGGCGGAGGTTGCCGACCCGGTGGCCTTCATCGAGGCGGCGAGCGGGCGCAGCACGGAGGCGGTGCTCCCGGTCATCCGCTGACGCCGGCCGTCCGACGCCGTTCGCGGTCGTTCGCCGTCCTTCGCCGCTATTCGCGGCCGTTTCGCGGTCGTTCGCGCTCGTTCCTGTCGGGGTCGGTAACCCCTGGTCAGCAGTATGATCAACGGTCGGAGTCGGACCCGATCGGGGGAGAGTCAGTGGACCAGGTGCTCAACATGTGGTGGGTGCTGCCCGTCGTCCTGTACGGCAGCGGATGGATCGTCAAGGACGCCCGGCAGGCACTGAAGGTGCGGCACGAGCGCAAGATGGAGCTGCTCGCCGCCAGTGCGCGTCAGCAGGCCGCGCTGGAGGCGTCGAACCGCCCGCCGGAGCCGGTCTGCGGCTGCACCCACCACCTGGCCAAGCACGACAAGCAGGGCCGCTGCCACGAGGACGTCGAGGCCCCGACCGCCTGGGACGCCGACCGCCGCCCGCTGCAGTACGAGGCGCGGCCGTGCAACTGCCAGCAGTACATCGGTCCGGAGCCGCTCGGCACGGTCTTCGCCCCGGAGCTGGTCGACCCGAGCTGACGCGCGGTCCCGTCGCGCGGCGGTCCCGTCCAGCGGTGTTCCCGTCCCGCGACGGGGCCCGGCGGGGTCCGGCCGGTCCACTTGGTGTCATGAGCCTTTCAAAGGTGCGGGTTTGCTGTCACGCTGCTGCTCCCGGCCCGCTCCCCACGAGAGGTTCCGATGAGAAGACTCCTGCATGCCCTGACCGGTGCCGCCCTGTTCGCAGCCGCCGGCCTCGCGGCGCTCGCCACCCCCAATGTGGCGAGCGCCGCGGACTGCGCACCCGCCCAGGTGGTGGCCAACAGCGGTTTCGAGTCCGGCAGTTCACCCTGGACGGCGCCGAGCGGCGCGATCACCGGCGACACCGGCCAGAGCGCGCACTCCGGCAGCTCCTACGCCTGGCTCGACGGTTACGGATCCACCCACACCGACACCCTCTCGCAGTCCGTCACCCTCCCCACCGGGTGCGGCACCGCGACACTCGGATTCTGGCTGCACGTCGACACGGCCGAGACGACCGGCAGCACCGCCTACGACAAGCTCACCGTCAAGCTCGGCTCCACCACCCTGGCCACCTACTCCAACCTGGACGCCCAAAACGGGTACGTCCACCGGACCGTCGACGTCTCCGCCTTCGCCGGCCAGACCGCGACGCTCTCCTTCACCGGCGTCGAGGACTCCAGCCTGCAGACCAGCTTCGTGCTGGACGACGTCACCCTGGACGCCTCCGGCGGCACCACCCCGCCCCAGCCCGGCGACCCGACCCGCACCCCGGCCTCGCCCGGGTACACCGTCAACCTCACCAGTGACGCCTCCGGCGGCAGTTGGACCGGCCACGAGAGCGTGACCTTCACCAACGCCTCGCCCAGCCCGCTGAACGAGGTGTACCTGCGGCTGTGGGACAACTGGCACGGCAGCTGCCCCAGCACCCCGATCACGGTGACCAACGTGACCGGCGGCACGCCCGCCCCGCTCTCGGTGAACTGCACCGCGCTCAAGGTCACCCTGCCGGCGCCGCTCGCGCAGGGCCAGAGCGGCACGGTCGGCTTCGACCTCGGCATCACCGTGCCGAGCGGTGCGGACCGCTTCGGCCGGGACGGGGCGTTCAACTTCATCGGCAACGCCCTTCCCGTCCTGGCGATACGGGACGGAGCCGGCTGGCACCTCGACCCGTACACCAACAACGGCGAGTCCTTCTACTCGGTGGCCTCCGACTTCACCGTCACCCTGGACCACCCCTCCGGCCTGCTGGTGCCCGCGACCGGCACGTCGGTGGACACCCCGGGCGCGGCCGGCCGGACCGTCACCAAGGCGACCGCGAGCAAGGTGCGCGACTTCGCCTGGGGCGCCGGGCCGTTCACCAAGATCTCCGGCACCTCGGCGGCCGGGGTGAAGGTCAACGTCTACTCGGTGGCGGGGATCAGCGCGGCCGACGCCAAGTCGATGCTCTCCACCGCGACCTCGGCGGTCGACGCCCACGCCCAGCGCTTCGGCGCCTACCCGTACGGCGAGCTGGACGCGGTGATCGACAACAACTTCTGGTTCGGCGGCATGGAGTACCCGGGCTTCGTCCTCGACCTCGTCAGCACCACGGCGCTGACGCACGAGATCGGCCACCAGTGGTGGTACGGCATCGTCGGCGACGACGAGTACACCAGCCCCTGGCTGGACGAGGCCTTCACCGACTACTCCACCGACCTCGCCCTCGGCAAGACCGGCAACGGCTGCTGGAGCAGCGTCTCCTGGGCCTCGGCGGCCGAGAAGATCACCAACTCGATGGCGTACTGGGACGCCAACTCCTCCCGCTACTCGACGGTCGTCTACGGCTACGGCAAGTGCGCCCTGCACGACCTGCGCCGGACGATCGGCGACACCGCGATGACCACCCTCCTGCGGAACTACGCGCAGGCGCACTGGTACGGCGTGTCCACCACCGCGGAGTTCAAGGCCGCGGCCCAGGCCGCCACCACCGTCGACCTGACCTCCTTCTGGAGTCAGCACCGCATCGACGGCTGACCGCCGACCGCCCACGCCGCCCCCGGCCCCGCCCGGGGGCGGTGCCCGACCCGCGTCCGGCACCCGTCCGTCACTTCGGAGAGGACCCCATGACCACCCGCCCCCACACCCGCACACTCGCCCTGCTCGTCACCACGGCCGTCGGCCTCGCAACCGCCCTGAGCGCGGCAACCCCGGCCGCCGCCACGGCGAGCCACCGCAGCGACCACTCCCGCAAGCACGCGGACAACATCTGGGGTGGCTACATCACCTACGGCTCCACGTTCACGACGATATCGGGCACCTGGAACATCCCGGCGCTCGACTGCACCAACAACCGCGGAATCGCCTCCCCCTGGGTCGGGTTGGACGGGTGGGACAGCGACACCGTCGAGCAGATCGGCGTCGACCTCGACTGCACGACCGGCCGGGCACAGTACAACACGTGGGTCGAGATGTACCCGCAGGACAGCATCTACTTCGCCGAACCCGTCCAGGCCGGCGACTCCATGACCGGCACCGTCACCGACGAAGGCGGGCACTGGTACACGCTGACCCTGAGCGACACCACCCAGGGCTGGACGAAGTCCTTCCGGAAGTACCTCGCCACCGCGACCTCCGTCAACGCCGAGGCCATCATCGAACCGATCGGCTCGGGCTCCGTGCCGACCCTGGCGAAGTTCGGCCCGCTGCAGTTCACCGGCGTCACCGTCGACGGCCGGCCGATCGGCGCCTACGCCACCCACGCGTCCACCGTCACCCGGAGGACGACGACCCTGGCCACCACCGGCACGCTCAAGAGCGACGCGTTCCCCGTCACCTGGCGGCACTCCTGACAGAGCCGACGCCCCGGCCCCGCCGGGACGCCCACTGACGCGCAGGCGCGGCCCCATCGGCTCTCTGCTGTCCGAGCAGAGCAAGGGAGGGGCTGCGCCTGTTGCACTTTTGGCGCCGACCGATCCTCCCGCGGCGCGACGAGCGACTCGGGTTCCTTGTCAGCCGCCCAGCTTGACTGCGCGGCGTACGTCGTCGGCGTAGGCCTCGGGCTGTTCCCAGGCCGCGAAGTGGCCGCCGGCACGGTGTTCCACGTAGTCGCGAATGTTCAGGAACGCCTCGGCGTAGCTTCGTGGCTCCGGTTTGGTGTCGTGCGGGAACACGGAGAGGACGGTCGGCGTGTCGATCCGGTCGGGGAGGTCGACGGGCTGGGTGTAGGTGGTGAAGGAGGTGCCGATCGTGCCGGTGACCCAGTAGGCGGTGACCCAGGTGAGGAGCTCGTCCGTGGTGAAGGCCGGCCCGTCGGACCAGGCGTCCAGCTTCTCGACGATCCACGCCGCGAGGCCGGCGGGGGAGTCGCCGAGCGCGATGGCGAGCGTGTTCGGCCGTGTCGCCTGTTCGGCGATGTATCCGCCTTCGGTGCGGAACCACTGCGCCGACCGGCGGAGGTAGGCGGCGGCGTCGGGCGCGAGCTTCGCCGGGTCCGCCGTGAGCGCACGCTGCGGGGCGGTGTTCGTGAGGTGCAGGGCGGCCACCCGGTCCGGGTGTCGGGCCGCGAGGACTTCCGCGACGGTGCCGCCCACGTCGCCGCCGGACACCGTGTACCGCGAGTAGCCGAGCCCGTCCAGCGCGTCGGCGACGATCCCGGCGATCCGGTCGGCCGACATGCCGGAGGTGGTGAGTGGGGCCGCGAACGGGAAGCCCGGCAGTGCGGGGACCACCACGTGCACGTCCGTGAGCAGTGGCAGGACGCGCTCGAACCGCAGCACCGAGTCCGGCCAGCCGTGCAGCAGCACGACCACCGGGGCTTCGGGATTCGTGGACCGCTGGTGGATCACCCGCAGGTCGGTGTCGCCCGCCCGCACCGTCGCCCAGGGGAACTCGCCGATGCGGCGCTCGTGCACGCCCCAGTCGTATCCGGTCCTCCAGTGTTCGAGTAGTTCGTCGAGGCGGGTGGCGGTGATGCCGCGCCTCTCGTCGTCGGTCCACGGGGTCGTGACGCGCCGTGTCCGGTGGAGCCGTTCCCTGAGGTCGCCTCTGATGTCGGCCCTGATCTCGCTTCTGATGTCATCGCTCATGTGTATGAGCGTACACATGATGTGTATGCTCGTACACATGACTTTGCGCGATGCGGCCGCCACCCGGCAGCGAATCCTGGAACAGGCCCGACGCCAGTTCGCCCGGCACGGCTTCGCCGCGGTCACGGTCAAGGGCGTGGCTGACGCGGCCGGCGTGTCGCCCAACCTCATCACCCGCTACTTCGGCGGCAAGGACGGCCTCTTCCTGGCGGCGACGCAGGTGGAGATCCCGGTTTCCCGCTCCTTCGACGGTGACCGTTCCGCGCTGGGCGCGCGCCTCGCGGCGAGCATCGTCCGGCGCTGGTTCGGTGCAGCCGGGGAGGATCCGCTGCTCGTACTGCATCGTGCATCTGGCGAACGACCCGAGGCGGCCGAGGCACTGGCCGCCTTCCTCGACAGCAACTCGCTGGAGCCGCTTCACCGTTACCTCCGTGAGAGCGGTCTGGACGATGCGGAGGCCCGCGGCCGGGCCGCGGCGATCGACGCCTTCGTGCTCGGCGTCTCGACCCGCCGCCGGGTCCTGCGATCCGAGCTCGGCGATCCCGCCGAACTCCAGGCATGGCTGAGCGTCACCATCCAGCGCCTCGCCGACGGGTGAAGCCCGAGGGGCGGGACGCCACTCCGTGCCTGACGCCACTCCGTGCCTGACGCCACTCCGTGTTGGCCGCGTGCTCTCCCGCTGTGGCCATCGTTTACTCCGCCAGGGCAGCGACCCCGCGCTGCGCGGAAGTCCCAGGCCCCAAAGGCCCCATCCGCCGCGACGACATCGCCGACCTGCTGCGGCGACCTCGCCGACTGCGACCACATCGCCATCGCGCTCACCAGCCACGACCCCGACCGCCGTAGGCCTCACGGCCGACCGCGCGTCAGGGCTTCGTCAGGGAGGGTGAACGAGCTTGCCCCCGGCATCGGGGCAGGCTTTGATGGAGGACATGCACCGCTCGACACGCCACCACGACCGCCCGCCGCATAGCCGGCCGCGGATCGTCGCTGTCGCGGTCGCCATCGCCGTCCGGTAGGACCGAGCTCCTTCCCGCTCGTCACCGGCCGACGTGCACGGGCCGGGTGCCGTTCGTCGCGCCCGTGCTGATCGCCGCCGTCCGTCCCTTGCCCTGACCGGCTCCGAGGGCAGGGGACGGATGAGCGTTCCCCTCGCATCACACCTTCTCGCGCCGGCGGCCCCGGAGGCGCACGGCTTCGTGCCGCACTGCCTTCGCACCCCGCCGGTGCCTTTCCACCCTTGGATGGGTCATGTCCGACGCTGTTCTGTCCGCCCTCCCCCAGCCTTCGGCCGGGGGGACCCCCATCGCCCTCGTCACCGGCGCCTCCTCCGGGATCGGCTGGGAGACCGCCCGACTGCTCGCCGGGCACGGTGCGACCGTGCTGGTGCACGCCCGCACCGCCGCGGAGGCCGAGGCGGCCGTCGTCCGGCTGGTCGACTCGGGTGTCCGACGGGACCAACTCGTCGAGTTGGCAGCAGACTTCACGAGCCTGTCGGAGGTTGCGGTGCTCGCCGGCGCGGTCGTCAAGCACTACCCGGCGCTGGACCTGCTGGTGAACAACGCCGCCGCGGTGGCGCCGGAGCGCTGCACCCTCACCGACGACGGCAACGAGGTCTCGCTGCAGGTCAACTTCCTGGCCGCGCACCTCCTGGCGAAGCTGCTGCGGGCGCCGCTCTCGGCTGCGGGCGATGCCCGCATCGTCAACGTGTCGTCCTCCCTGCACCGCACCGCCTCGATGAACTGGTCGGACCCGCACCGGGTGAAGAAGTACTCGCGGGTCGCCGCGTACGCGCAGTCGCAGCTCGCGCTGACCATGGCGACCGCCGACATGGCCCCGGCCGGCTCCGGCATCACCGCCGTCAGCGTCAACCCGGGCCTGTGCGACACCGCGCTGCTGCCGCTGTACGGGCGGGTCGGTGCGCCCGCGGCGGAGGGCGCGGCGGCCGTCGTGCGGCTCTGCCTGCCGGAGACGGTCGTCGCCAACGGCGCCTACTTCGACGGCGGCGTCATCGCGCCCACCGCGCAGGCCGTCCAGGAGGAGCGCTCGCTGAAGCGCCTGGCCAAGCTCGTTGACCAGCTGGTCGGCCAGGCCTCCTGAACCGTACGCCCCGAGAGACCGGAGGATCCACGATGTCCAAGCGCGCGCGGAAGAAGAAGGCCCGGCGGAAGAAGAAGGCGAACCACGGCCGCAAGCCCGGGCAGTAACCGACAGACCCACCCGGTGCCGCGTGCCACCGGCACCGGGTGCATCCCTTCGGCCCACGAGGCCCGCCGTCCGGCTGTGCGGACCGGCGCCGCCTCGGGGGCCGAGTCGTTGCGCAGTCGTCAAGATCGCATCAGGACGCGTCCCGGCTGCGCAGCTGGACAGATCTTGTGCCAATGCCTCGTCAAGATGATCCCCGGCGGCATCAAGGACTCGTCAGGGCGGGCGGACGAATGTTCGGCCGTACCTAGTGTGAGCTGCGAGGAAACGGTTCGCTGCCCGGGCGTGGGGCCTGGCGGCGAACCGTTTGCCGAACCCCGACCCCCGGCGGGTTCCTCCGGGAAAGGTTCGGCGGCCAGTGAGAAACAGGGGGAGGGGGCGCGCGGCGATGCCAACGGGAACGTCGGGCGGTACGGCGGTCATGAGGAAAACGGTCGCGTCGGAGACGGCGCGACAGGAGACAGCCGCACCACCACCCGGGCCGCGCGCCCCCCGTCACCGGCTCGGAGGAGTGCGGCCGCGCCTGCGCGAGTTCGCCTGACCGGGGGCACGGCCGCCCGCGCCCTCGGCTCACCGCCGTGCACTGCCTGCCGTCGGCGGAGCGCGGCGAGTGGCCGTTGGCGCGGCGTGAGCGGCGACGGTCACGCTCCGTCCGTGCTGTGCGCGCTGACGTCCCATCGTTTCCGCCCCTGCCGCGCCGCGCTAATGCTCCGATAAGATGACTGCAGGTGTGCCGGGAAGCCTGGTCGGCGCGGGGGACGACTGCGGCGATCAGCGGCGGTGACCCCGATCTTGCGATGGGGTCTTTCCACCGATGCACGTTGTGGGGATCGTTCTCGTCCTGGTCGTCCTGGCCACGGCCGTGGCCACCTTCGCCCAGCGCCTGCGCGTTCCCGCGCCCTCGCTGCTGGTGCTGGCGGGCATCGGAGTGGCGCTGACACCCGGCGTTCCCGCGCTGCACGTCCCGCCGCAGATCATCGGCATGGTGGTCCTGCCGCCCCTGCTGTACGCCTCCGCCGAGGAACTGTCACTGCGCGACCTGCGCACCGTGTGGCGCCCGGTGACGATCCTCTCCTTCGGCCTCGTCTTCGCCTCCGCCGCAGCCGTCGGCTTCACCGCCGTCGCCGTCGCCGGCCTGCCGCCCGCGATGGCCTTCGTGCTCGGCGCCGTGCTCTCCAGCACCGATCCGGTGGCCGTCACCGCGCTCGGCCGCCGCCTCGCCCTGCCCGGGCGCCTCCAGGTCCTCGTGCAGGCCGAGAGCCTGTTCAACGACGCCACCTCGCTCGTTCTGTTCAAGGTCGCCGTCGGCATCGCGGTGGCCGTCGGAGCCTCGGTCAGCCTGCCCGCGGCGGGCGGCGAGTTCCTGCTGCTCGGCGGGGGCGGCAGCGTGGTCGGCGCCGCCGTCGCCGGCCTGGTCTGGCTGGTGCGCCGCCGCACCACCGACCCCGTCCTGGAGACGGTGATCGCCCTGGTCACCCCGTACGCGGCGTACGTGCTCGCGGAGTCCGCACACACCTCCGGCGTCACCTCGGTCGTGGTCGCCGGCGTGCTGCTCGGACGCTCCGGCCACCGGCTCACCGACGCCCACATCCGGCTGCAGCTGCACGCCGTGTACGCGGTGGTGGTGTTCCTGCTGGAGAGCGTCGTGTTCAGCATCGTCGGCCTGGAACTGCCCACCCTCGTCCGGGACCTGCCCGCCGACACCGGCTGGTGGCCACTCCAGGCGCTCGCACTGGCCGCCGTACTGATCGCGGTGCGGGTCCTCTCCACACTGCCACTGACCCGCGCCGTCAAGCCCAGCCAGGGCCGGGGCCGGCTCTCCTGGCGGGTCGCCGGAGTGGTCACCTGGGCCGGCACCCGCGGCGTCATGCCGCTCGCCGCGGCCCTGTCCATCCCGCTGCTCGCCGACGACGGCACGAAGCTCACCGGACGACCCCTGGTCCTGGTGCTCACCACCGCCGTCGTCGTGTTCACCCTCGTCGGCCAGGGCCTCACCCTCGCCGCCGTCGTCAACCGCTCCGGCCTCGCCCTCGAACCCGAACACACCGCCCGCGAGGAGGACGACGCCCGCGACACCCTCAACCGCGCCGCCCTCCAGCACGTCGACTCCCTCACCGAGCTGGAGGCCGTACCGGACACCGCCCTCGACCGGGTCCGCCGCGGCCTCACCGCCCGCCTCGACCGCAGCGCCGAGACACCCGACGGCACCACCGCCGACGCCGCCTACCGCCAGCTGCGCCACGAGGTCATCGCGGTCCAGAGCACCGAACTGCACCGCCTCTACGACGAGCACCGCATCAGCGACACCACCCGCCGCCGCCTCCAGCACGACCTCGACCGGGAGGAAGCCGCCCTCGGCAGCCCGTGAGCCGTCGGGCCCGCACGGAGGAGGTTCAACGGCGGCGTCGCGGCGGGAGCACCACGGTGAGCGTCGCACACACGGCCGCCCCGAACAGGAGCCCGCCCCACGGCGCCGTACCACCGGGACGGTGTGCCACCATCCCCACGACGAAGAGGGCGGTCCCACCGCACACGAGGAAGAGAACGAAGGCGCGGAGCGCGGACCGCCACCTGCGGCGGACCGCAGGACGCGACTGGACCTCGCGGCACACAGGTCCGTCCACCCGATGCCGCCGCACCCGTCCCGGGACGACCTGCTCGCGCTGGCCGAGGGCGTGGACCTGCGGGGCCGCGGTGGCGCCGGGTTCCCGTTCGCCCGCAAGGCCCGCGCCACCCTCGCGGCGTCCGACCGCTCAGGCGCGCGCCCCGTGATCGTGGTCAACGGTGCCGAGGGCGAGCCGCCCAGCGCCAAGGACGCCATGCTGCTCGCCCGTGTGCCGCACCTCGTCCTGGACGGGGCGTGCGCGGCGGCGGCCGCCTTCGGGGCGGAGGAGATCGTGATCGGCGTCGCCGCGGGCGGCCCCGGCGAGGACTTCGTCACCGCTGCGCTCGCCGAGCGCGAGAACGACCTGCCACGAGGACATGAGGTTCCGTCAACTCGGCTTCTGGTTCGGGCCTTTCTGCCGCGACTGCCGGGCTGGCGGTCTTTCTGCTGGGGCCGTGATTTCAGGAACGGGCCCTGCGGTGCGGCGTTATGGGCGAAACTTTCCTTCATGGTGCATTCGTCGGCGGATCCCGTACTGAGCCTTGTGGATCAGCGGCTGGTGGCCGCCTTGCAGTGTGACGGGCGTCTGTCCGCGGAGCGGGCGGCCCAGGTGCTGGGGCTCAGCCCCGCCACCGTGCGGCGCCGTCTGCAGACGCTCGGCGCCGACGGCACACTGCGGGTGGTGGTCTCACCGGTGGCGCGACCGCGCAACGGCGGCTCGGCCGGGGCGTTGTTCCTGCGTATCCGGGTCCTACGGGGCAAGCTCGACACGATCGTCGCCGCGCTCGCCGCGCGCGAGGACATCCCGTTCATCGACGTCACCACCTCGGGTGACGAGATCTTTGCGGTCGCCCGCACCGAACCGGGCTCACGCGACCCGCTGGTCTTCCGGCAACTGCCCTCCACCCAGGCGGTCACCTCCCTGGAGAGCGCCACGATCCTGCACGTCTTCCGGCTCACCTCCGAGTGGCGCCACCAGGTGCTGACCGCAGCCGAACGAGCGGCACTGAGCCGGGCCGCGCCGGCCCCCGAAGCGACCGCCGCCGGCCCGGGCACCGGCTCCCCCGGCCCCTACGGCATCGACACCGACCCCCTGGAGCAGACCCTCCTCGACGCCCTCGACCCCGACGCCCGCCTGCCCGCAGCGGCCCTGGCCGCGCGCACCGGCCACCCGGAGAGCACCGTGCGCCGACGCCTGGCCCGACTCACCGCCCAGGGCCGCCTGATCACCCAGGTTCTGGTCGAGCCCCGCCGCCTCGGGCTGCCCATCGAGGCCAAACTCCTGCTGCACGTGCCCCCGGACCACCTCGCTGCCGCCGGACAGGCCCTGGCCGACCATTCCGCGGTCCACGGCGCCTTCGCGACCTCGGGCCCCTCGAACCTGCACGCCGCCGCGTACTTCCCCGACCTGACGGCCCTCTACGGTTTCCTCTCCCGCGACCTGGTGGGCCTGGGCATCACCCACATCGAGACGGCCATCGTCAGCCGAGCCGTCAAACGCACCCCCGCACCACCGCATCCCGTGTCGCCGTAGGTGACGGCGCCGGTGTCCCGTGTCGGCGACGACGAGGGCATCTGCGGTGCCGGGCCGGCGCGGCGCTTGTGAGGGGCGGCTACTGTCGCGCCGGTCGCGTGGGCTGTCGGTGTCCGGTCGGGACTGCCCAGGTCACGGGACTCACCTCGATGGTGGGGTGAAGCCGGCGGTCGTGGGCGGGGCCGCGAACGCGTCCGCATGGTCGGCGACCCACGTCGCGTAGTCGTGGGCCGGGCGGCCGAGCACCCGTTGCACGGTGTCGGTCACGACGGCGGGGCGACCGAGCTCCCGGCGGTAGCGAGCCAGCAGGGCGGCGACGAACGGCGCGGCGACGCCCTGGCGCAGGAGGGCCTCGGCGGCTGCCTCGGGCGGTACGCCCCGGTAGGTCAGGGGACGGCCGAGGACGCCGCCGATCACCTCGATCATCCGGGCGTGGGTCAGGGCGTGCGGGCCGGTGAGTTCCAGTCGGCCGAGCGGCCGGTCCGTGATCAGGGCCCGGGCCGCGACGTCGGCGAGGTCCTGTTCGTGGATCGGCGCCTCGGAGAACTCCGGGTAGGGGCCGTGGACGACGTCACCGGCTCGGATCTGGGCGCCCCAGGCGTGCAGGCTGCTGGCGGCGAACGTGCCGGAGCGCAGGCTGGCCCACTCCAGTCCGCTGGCGGTCACGGCCTGTTCCGCCTCCTTGTTGCGGTCGCCGCGGTGCCGGGAGGGCTGGTCGTCCGGGTTCTCGTCGATGTTGAGCGCGCTCAGCGCGACCACGCGGCGTACGCCCCGGTCGCGGGCGAGCGCGACGAGTTCGGCGGCGGCCTCTCCGGCCGCCCTGGGGTGCAGGAACAGTGCGGTGACGCCCTTCAGGGCATCGGCGAGCGTGCTCGGACGGGACGGGTCGCCGTGGACGATCTCGATGCCGTCGGGCAGCGCGGCGGTCGCGGGGGCGCGGGTCACGGCGCGGACGGCGCGGCCGTCGGCGGCGAGGGCGGTCACGAGCGGACGGCCGACCAGGCCGGTCGCTCCGGTCACCAGGATCATGGGTCTCTCCTTCGTGGAATGTCGTTCGGGGGCGTGGGGGCGTGGGGGCGTGGGCGCGTGGACAGCCGTTGGTGAAACGACTGTTCAGGCTCGGGTCCGTCCCTGGGCGTGCAGGACCGGATCCGAAAGCATCCGGTGCCGAGCCGTGCGAGCCGGGACGGACGGGGAACGGATGGGAACGGATGGGAACGGGGCGGGGACGAGCCGTCCGGCGGCAACCCCTCGCCTCGTCCCGGTCGGTCACGGCGTGCGGGCCACGTGCGGGGCCAAGTGCCTGTGCAGGAACGCGATCTGCGTCCGGGCGGCCTGTTCGTGCGCTTCGAGGAAGGGGGCGTAGTGGCGGCCCGGCAGGTGGACCACTTCGGCGTTCGGGGCGTGCCGGGCCGCCCCGACGGCGGGGCCGGGGAGCGTGCTCTGGTCCTGGTCGCAGACGACCACCAGCAGGGGGCACCGGATCCGGGACGCGTGGCGACCGGGCCGGTACCCGGGGAGCTGGAGGGCGATCCGGGCGGCGACCGTCTGCTCCCAGGTGGTGTGGCGGCCTTCGGGGTCGAGGGCCCGGTCGCCGTCCATGGCGTCGAGCGTGGTGAGCGAGGCGACGGTGCCGCGCGGGCCGGCGGTGGGGACCAGCATCGGCGGACGGCCGACGAGGCTCCCGAGCGCGTCCGCGACACCCCGGCCGAAGAGCCGCAGCGCCGCGAGGGGCGTCATGGAACGCAGCGCATGGGGGGCGATGGCGCGCCCGTCGACCAGCGGCGTCTGTGCGATGGCGCAGGCCAGTCGGGGGTGATCGGCCGCGACGCGGAAGACGTGGCCGCCCGCGAGTGAGAAGCCCCAGACCGAGATCCTGTCCGGGTCGACGTCGGGCAGGGTGGCCGCGTACTCGATCGCGGCGTGCCAGTCGGCGATCTGCTCGTCGAAGCGGACGACCTGACGTGGTGCGCCCCCGCTCTCCCCGAACCTTCGGTGATCGAAGGCGAGGACGGCGAAGCCGGCGTCGTTGAAGCGTGCGGCGAACAGGTCCGTGGCCGGTTCCTTGGTCACCGAGGTCCCGCCGGCCATGATCACGCAGCCGCCGTTGGATCCCGGGTAGTGCCAGGCGGCGCATGAGGTGCCGTCGCTGGCGAAGCGTACGTTCTCCCGTTGTGTGGACGCGGGCACGTGGACCTCCAGGGTGGATGCGTCGTTCTCGGGTGCTGTGAATCCGCGGGCCTGCGGCGTTGCCGTACCGCAGGCCTCCTGCGCGGGGCCGCCGGTGGCAGCCCCGGAGGTGCCGGCGGCGCAGCCCCGGAGGTGCCTGCGGCCGACCGGTCGGGCCGGGTGGACCGGATGCGCGGGTCGAGGATCACCGGGTGCTCCTTCCATGGCCCGGATCCGCCGGTGTACGCCGGAACCGGGGTGGAGCGGATGACATCCATGGTCGGCCCGGGCCTCCCTCAGCAGGCCATGCGATGCGACGGAATGGGCGAAACTCGCCTTCGTGGTGCCTTCGTCGGCGGATTCCGTACCGAGCCTTGGGGATCGGCGGCGGGTGGCCGCTTCGCAGTGCGACGGGCGTCCGTCCGCGGAGCGGGCGGCCCAGGTGCTGGAAGAACTCGACGGGCGCCGGATGCCGCGGTCACCTGGCGGGCGGGACCGGGGCGGCGTGGAGGGAGCCGAGCAGGCTGAGGGAGCGGGCGCTGGAACTGCCGGGCTCCGCCTGGTAGATGACGAGCTGCTGGCCCGGTTCGGCGCGCACGTCGAAGGTCTCGTACGCGAGTTCCAGGGGCCCGACGTCCGGGTGGAGCAGGTGCTTGGCCTCCCGGGTCTTGCCGCGTACCACGTGGCTGCTCCACAGGACGGCGAAGTCGGCGCTCTGCTCGGTGAGGCCGCGGGTGAGGTCCCGCAGCCGGGGGTTGTCGGGGTCGACACCGGCCGCCTCGCGCAGGTGCGCCACGACGGCCTCCGCGGCTCGGCGCCAGCGGGTGTGGAACCGGCGGCCCGCCGGATCGAGGAACGTCATGCGGGCCAGGTTGTCCATCCGTTCGAAGGGTGAGTGCAGGGCTTCGGCCAGGGCGTTGGCCGCCAGGACGTCCAGGGTCCGGTTGACGACGAAGGCCGGAGCCGCCGGGTAGCCGTCCAGCAGCTGCCGGAGGGCGGGATGGACCCGGTCCGTGGTACCGGTGGGCCTGGTGCCCGGGGTGGTTCCCGCCAGGCGGTGCAGGTGCGCGTGGGCGTCGGGGCACAGGTGCAGGGCGCGGCCGAGCGCGTCGAGCACCTGGGCCGACGGGTGGCGTTCACGCCCCTGTTCCAGCCGGGTGTAGTAGTCGGCGTTCACTCCGGCCAGGACGGCGACCTCCTCGCGGCGCAGCCCGGCGACCCTGCGCACGCCGTGGCTTGCGATGCCGATGTCCTGCGGTCGCAGGGCCGCCCTGCGTGCGCGCAGGTACTCCCCGAGGCGGTTGTCGTCGGTCATGCCGTCAGGTTAGGCCGCGACGCCGGTGCGGTGCCCGGGTGCGGTGCACCCAGGCACGGGCCGTCCTGGTCGGCGGCCGCCGTCCTGCCCAGACTCGGTCGGGCAGGACCGATCCGCACAGCGAGAGGAAACAGCAGGCATGACAGACACAGGCAAGGTCGTGGCGATCACCGGCGCGAGCAGCGGGATCGGCGAGGCGACGGCCCGTCTCCTCGCCGCCGACGGCCACCGCGTGTTCCTCGGAGCGCGGCGTACCGACCGCCTCGACGCGGTGGCCCGGGAGATCATCGAGGGCGGCGGAACCGCGGCGTTCCGGCGGCTGGACGTCACGGACGCGGCCGACGTCGAGGCCTTCGTGGCCGCGGCCCGCGAGCGCTTCGGCCGCCTGGACGTGATGGTCAACAACGCCGGGGTGATGCCGCTCTCGCCGCTCGCGGCCCTGAGGACCGACGAGTGGGACCGGATGATCGACGTGAACGTGCGAGGAGTCCTCCACGGCATCGCCGCCGCGCTGCCGCTGATGCGCGCCCAGGGCGGCGGGCACTTCGTGAACATCGCCTCCGTCGGGGCGTACGAGGTCTCCCCGACCGCGGCCGTCTACTGCGCCACCAAGTTCGCCGTGCGCGCGATCTCCGAAGGACTGCGCCAGGAGTCGACCGGGGACATCCGGGTCACCCTCGTCTCCCCGGGGGTGACCGAGTCCGAACTCGCCGACGGCATCGGCGACCCCGTCGCCCGGAAGGCCATGGAGGCCTACCGCGCCGTGGCACTGCCGGCCGGCGCGATCGCGCGGGCCGTGGCCTACGCCGTCTCCCAGCCGTCCGGGGTCGACGTCAACGAGATCGTCGTCCGTCCCACCGCGAGCGCCCAGTGACCGCCTCCGGCACGGAACCCGCCGTGCCGTACCGCGCCACCGACGACGACCCGGCCCGCAGACTGCGGATCCTGGAGGACAAGGAGGCGCTGCGCACCCTCCTGATGCGCGGATGGCGGGCGCTGGACCGCAAGGACTGGCAGACCTGGATCGAGTGCTGGGCCGAGGACGCGGTCCTGGAGTTCGGACCGTGGGAGACGATCCGCGGCAGGGAGGCGATCCGGGCGAAGGTGGAGGAGGCGGAAGCGCCGTACGCGGCCATGCAGCACCACATCCTCAACCTGCACGTCGACGTCGACGGCGACCGGGCCACCGGCATCGGCTACATGTGGTTCACCGCGGTCGCCACACCCGGGCGTGCCGGTGCCCCGTACTCCATGGGAGGACCCTACGACTGGGAGTTCCGCCGGGGCCCCGAGGGCTGGCTCCTGGTCCGCCAGCGGCTCGACGTCCGGTGGACCGACGGCGAGGACCCCCTGAGGGCCTTCGAGTAGCGGGCGCCAGCCCCATCCCCGACGCGGGCCGCCGGTCGGCCGAACGCCGCCCGCGCCACCGTGAACAGCCTGTCCCGGTCAGCGGGACGGCAGTGGCGGGGTCACATCGGCGAGGTGGTCTTCCAGGGACCGAGCGTGGCGGCGGGCTACCACGGTGACGGGGAGCAGGACCCGGCAGCAGCCCCGCCGCCCCCGGCCTGCCTGGCTGGGGGCGGCGCGCTGTGCCGGCCGGTGCGGGGCGGGGTTGGGGTGCCCCGCACCGGTGGGTGTGGGGTGGGTCAGCCGAGGGCGAGGGCGTGGAGGCGGTCGGGGGCGCCGTTGAAGTAGTTCTGGTCGCCGGGGAAGGTGCCGGAGTCGGCGTATTGCCAGAAGGTCTGGTAGCTCCAGCCGTTCGGGAGGGTGCCGATGGTGGAGGCGTAGCGGGCTATCCAGAGGGGGTTGGTGGCGGCGAAGCCGTTGTTGTTGCCGGTGCACTGGGTCCACCAGTTGGTGGTGGTGTAGATGGTGGGGTAGCGGCCGGTGCGGGTGTGGGCGGTGGTGCTGAAGTCGCGGATCCAGTTGACCATGGCGTTCTGAGTGAGGCCGTAGCAGGTGGCGCCGTAGGGGTTGTATTCGATGTCGAGGGCGGGTGGCAGGGTCTTGCCGTCGGGGGACCAGCCGCCGCCGTGGTTGACGAAGTAGGTGGCCTGGGTGGCGCCGGAGGAGGAGTTCGGCAGGGCGAAGTGGTAGGCGCCGCGGATCAGGCCGGCGTTGTAGGAGCCGTTGTAGACCCTCTCTGGCGCCCACAGCAAACGATCGGATACTGACGCCCGCTAACTGCCCGAGGCCGATTAAGTGCGTCGCTCGCAACAGTCTGTGCCGCGCCTGAGTGGGGCAGCAGCTGGCGCCGGCCAGCTCGATGGTCGAGCAACCCCCGCGAGCGCCGGGCCGACAGGTATGCGGCGGCGCCGGTCACGCCTACTCCGGAGCAACCCCCGCGAGCGCGGAGCCGACGCACGTCGTTCCATCTCAGCCACGTGGGCATCGGAGCAACCCCCGCGAGCGCGGGGCCGACCCTCGGCTTGATTCCGAAGAACACCGCGGGCAGGAGCAACCCCCGCGAGCGCGGGGCCGACGACGAGGCCCGGCGTGCCGAGTTCTGGCGCAAGGAGCAACCCCCGCGAGCGCGGGGCCGACGGCAGCGACTGCGCAATGCGGCGCTGCATACCGGAGCAACCCCCGCGAGCGCGGGGCCGACCCGACGGTTTCACCAGCCACATGTACATCCTGGGAGCAACCCCCGCGAGCGCGGGGCCGACCGGGCGTGCGGTCCGACCCCGACCACCAGCACGGAGCAACTCCCGCGAGCGCGGGGCCGACGATCAGAACGGCCGGCAGCGGTTCGTGACTTGAGAGCAACCCCCGCGAGCGCGGGGCCGACACCTTGGCCGGTCCGCCACCGTGTCCTTCCGCGGAGCAACCCCCGCGAGCGCGGGGCCGACCGGTGGTGTGCTGCGCCGGGTCGCTGAGCCGCAGAGCAACCCCCGCGAGCGCGGGGCCGACGGCGGGCGGTCCTTGGCTACGGCGTGCGAGGCAGAGCAACCCCCGCGAGCGCGGGGCCGACAGCAGGCCGCGCAGGCGCAGGCGCCCTCCATCGGAGCAACCCCCGCGAGCGCGGGGCCGCTCGGAGGCGGTGAACAGCTGGGACCACAGCAGGGAGCAACCCCCGCGAGCGCGGGGCCGACCGAGCACGGCCGGTACTGGTCGCTGGTGACGCCGAGCAACCCCCGCGAGCGCGGGGCCGACGTAGCCACACGGCAGGTACCGAGTGCCTTCGCCGAGCAACCCCCGCGAGCGCGGGGCCGACGCGCCCACTGCCCAGCTCATGGGCGAGGCGGAGGAGCAACCCCCGCGAGCGCGGGGCCGACGCGGCTGCCGAGTCAGGCTGTACGGCTCGGTCGGAGCAACCCCCGCGAGCGCGGGGCCGACGTGAGGAACACCGCCGACGGCATCATCTTGCGGGAGCAACCCCCGCGAGCGCGGGGCCGACGGCCGGCGGCGCCGGCGGACAGGCCGAGGGTGGGAGCAACCCCCGCGAGCGCGGGGCCGACACTTGCTGACCTGCAGCGATTCTCCTCAGAGGGCGCCGATTGATTCAGTTCGATTCGGAAGACGGTCCATAGCGCAGGTCCTGAGTGATCGTCATATGTTTTCGCAGCCAGACCAATTGTCAGTGCCGCCCCCTAAGCTCCCGAAGCGTACTCGCACATGGAGGTTGGGACGATGGCTGAGGACCGCTGGCAGTGGTACCCGCCCGAAGTCAAGGTCTGGTTGGGCGTGTTGTGGGGGAAGTCGGCCGGGCGGGCCGGAGGGTCTGCCAACCTCCTGCTGTCGCACATGCTGGACACCGCGGCGGTGGCGGAGGTCGTCTGGGACCGCTACCTGCCGCCCGTGACCAGGCGGCGTCTGGACGCCGTCGCGGGCGGCCGGGGGAAGGGCCGGCGCCTCTTCGCCTGGCTGTGCGGGATCCATGACTACGGCAAGGCCGTCCCCGCCTTCCAACACATGGACTCCGACTTGGCGGACGCCGTTCGCGAATCTGGTTTGTCCTGGGACAAGTTCGCGGTGAAATCCGAGTCCTGGCGGCATGACAAGGCCGGCGGCCGCCTCCTGCGTGCGGCGCTTGTCAAGGCTGGTTGGGCGGAGGAGCAGATCGACTGGGTCTGGCCGTTGGTCGCCGGCCACCATGGGCGCTTTCCCACGCTGGGCCAGCTGCGTCCGAAGAAGGAGGACGTTCAGGGCAAGGGGCCGTCCTGGAAGCTGGCGCAGTCGGCGCTGGTGGAGGTGTTCTCCCGGGAACTGGGCTTCGAGGGGGAGTCGCCGCTGGCCGCAGTGGAGCCGGCCCTGGTGCCGGGTCGTGCGATGCAGCTCCAGTTGTCCGGGCTCGTGGTGATGGCGGACTGGATCGCCAGCGACGAGCGACACTTCGCCGGGGTGCCGGACCTCGCGAGGGTGACGATCGCTCAGGCGCGGGTGCGGGCAGCAAAGGCATGGTCGAGCCTCGGGTTGCGCGGCGGGTGGGGGGTGCTGCCGACTCCCGGCCCCGAGGCGTTCCGGGACCGCTTCGGTCACGGGACCCGCCCGTCGCAGGATCTGGTGCTCGATGTCGTGCGTCGGATGGGCGGGCCGGGGCTGGTGATCGTCGAGGCGCCGATGGGGGAGGGGAAGACGAAGGCCGCGCTGGCGGCGGCCGAGCTGCTGGCCGCCCGGTACGGACTGGACGGGGTGTACCTGGGCATGCCGACCCAGGCGACTGCAGACCCGATGTTCACCGAGGTCCGGTCCTGGCTGCGCAAGGTCGAGGAGGGGCTGGAGGACCAGGTCGCGCTGCTGCACGGCAAGCGGATGTTCAACAAGGAGTGGCGCGGCCTGCTGGAGGACGCGGGGGAGGGGAGCCAGGACGCCGACTCACGCTTCTCATCAGTGGACGAGTTCGGAATGCGGGATGACTGCTTCGACGGTTGTGAGGGTGGGGAGCGCAGGGCACCTGCCGAGTGGTTCCTCGGCCGTCGGCGCGGTCTGTTGAGCCCGTTTGCGGTCGGCACGATCGATCAGCTCCTGTTTGCCGCGACGCGGACCAAGCACGTGATGCTGCGGATGGCCGGCTTGGCGGGCAAGGTCGTGGCTCTCGACGAGGTCCACGCCGCCGACGTCTACATGTCGCAGTTCCTGCTGGAGGGCTTGTGGTGGCTCGGGCAGGCCGGGGTGCCGGTGGTGCTGCTGTCGGCGACCCTGCCGCCCGAGCAGCGGCGCCGGCTGGTCGACGCCTACGTGGCCGGAACGCAGTCGGCGGAGGCTCCGGTGGCGCTGGAGGTGCCCGAGCCGCAGGGGTATCCGAGTGTGACGGCGTCCTGGCCGGGACAGGACGGGAAACCGGAGGTGCTGGTCGAGAGCACGGAGTCTTGGCGTGACGACCTGCGGGTACGGGTCGAGGTCCTCGACGAACCGCCGACGCGGACCGATTCCGGGACCGATTCCCAGGCCGCGGAGACCGATGCCGGGCCGGCGGACACCGCCGTCGTCGACTACCTGGAGGAGCGTCTGGTCGACGGCGGGTGTGTCCTGGTCATTCGGAATACGGTGGACCGAGCCCAATCCACGTTCGACGCCCTCCGCAAGGAGTACGGCGCCGACGTTCGGCTCCTGCACGGACGCCTGCACACGGGCCACCGGGCCGATCGCACGCAGGAGGTGCTGAACCTCCTGGCCCCACCGGCCGATGGTGTCGAGCGCCCCGGCAGGCTGGTCGTGGTTGCCACCCAGCTCGCGGAGCAGTCGTTCGACGTCGACGCCGACCTGCTGATCACCGACCTCGCCCCGATGGACCTGCTCCTCCAGCGTATCGGCCGCCTCCACCGCCACGAGGGGGTGAAGCGTCCCGCCCTGCTGGCGCAGCCCACCGTCGTCGTCACCGGCGTCGGCCTCGACAGCGGCGGAGGCACACCGCACATGCTGCGTGCCTCCGAGCGGATCTACGGCCGCTACCTCCTGCTGCGCACGGCTGCCGAGGTGGAGCGGGTGACGGCCGGTGGGGGCACCTGGAGCATCCCCGGCCGGGTGCCGGACCTGGTCGCCCGGGTATACGGGGCGGGCTCCGTTGTCCCGGACGCGTGGGGCGAGGCCGAAGCGCAGGCCCGGCAGGAGTGGGAGGAGCGGCAGGCCGAGCGTCGCGCGAAGGCTGCCGAGTACGTGCTGACCCGCGCCGGGGAGCACGGGGCCCCGACACTGGCCGGCCTGCACTACGGCGGCCACGGCACCGTGGCCGAAGGGCAGTTCGAGGCACTCGTCCGCGACGGGGACCGAAGCGTGGAGGTGGTCCTGGTGCGCCGAACCGAGGATCGCTTCCGGGCGGTGACGGGTCGCAGTCTCGGGCCTAACGGCGAGGTCGCGGCCGAGGTGGTGGACGACGTGCTGTGTGGCACGGTGCGCCTGCCCGCCAAGCTGACCGAGGCGGCCGAGCGGGGGCTCGGTCCGCTGCCGGGCTGGCGGGACCATCCGTGGCTCCGTTACAGCCTCGCCCTCGAACTCGGCGAGCAGGGCGAGGCGTCGCTCGGAGACTTCCGGCTGCGCTACGACGAGGCGCTCGGGCTCGTGGTGAGCGGCGGTCGCTCGTACCGGTAGAGCGCGCGGGCGGAACGGACACGATGCCGTTCCACCCACGCGCGCCCCTTGCCCCCGCGAACGCGGGGCCGACGTGCTCTCGGTCGAGAGCCGGAAACACGGCCAGGGGCCACCCCCGCGCAACGCAAGACCGAGGGGCCGAGGGGCCGCGGGGCAATCTAAGCATTCGCCCTATGACGAACCGTCAGAGATGCCGGGCTTTTACTAACAGCGAGCTAAACATGGCCAGTTGGGAGAACGGTGCGTGCCTGGGTACAACCTTGTCGAGGAACCGTGGCTGACGGCTCGGCCCGTCGGCGGCGGGCCTTCCGTGGAGCTGGGGATCGCCGAGGCCCTGGCCCGGGCCCATGAGTTGGAGGGCCTCGTCGTCGGGTTCTCCACCCAGCTGCCTGCCGTCCTGCGCCAGGTCCTGCTGCCCGTCGTCGCCCACGCCACCGGCGCGCCCCAGACCCTGCGGGAGAAGGGCGACCGACTCGCCCGGAACAACGGGTTCACGCAGGACGAGCTGAACGGCCTCCGGACCTACCTCGACGAGCACCGCGCGAAGTTCGACCTCCTCGACCCGGCCGCCCCGTTCGCGCAGGTCGCCGGGCTGCGGACGGCCAAGGACGAGACGAAGGGCTCCGCCGCCCTGGTCGCGACCGCCGCGAGCGGCAACAACGTCCCGCTGTTCGCCAGCCGTACGGACGCGGACCCGCTCGACCTGACACCCGCCCAGGCCGCGCACTGGCTGGTGCACACCCATTGCTGGGACACCGCGGCGATCAAGACCGGCGTCGTCGGCGACCCCGAGGTCAAGGCGGGCAAGACGACGGGGAACCCGACTGGCCCGCTCGGCCAGCTCGGCGTCATCATTCCCACCGGGCGCACCCTGTACGAGACCCTCCTGCTGAACCTTCCGGTCACCCCACCCAGCGCCCTCGGCGTCCCGCAATGGCTGCGGTCCCCGCACGGCCCGGCCTGGAAGCCGCGCTCCGCGGACGGCTTGCTCGACCTGTGGACGTGGCAGGCCCGGCGGATCCGGCTCGTCCCGCACCAGGACGACGACGGCCTACTGAAGATCGCGCGGGTGGTCATCAGCGCCGGTGACCGGCTCACGGTCCTGCCCGTGCAGGAGCCTCACACCGCCTGGACGTTCACCGCGGCTGCGAAGAAGTCGACCTCGGCCCTGCCCGAGAGGAGGCCGCGCCGGCACACCCAGGGCAAGGCCATCTGGCGGGGCCTGGACGCCCTTCTCACTCCGACCCGGCAGGGCCCCGACGGACGCTTCGAGACCAGTGTCCTGCTCGACGAGGCCAGCGGTCTGCAGGAGCTCGACAAGCTCGACGCCGACTACCCGCTGCAGGTCGAGACCTTCGGCATGGTCTACGGCACCCAGTCCTCCGTCGTCGAGGACGTCATCCACGACGCGATCCCGCTGCCGCTGCTCGCTCTCCACCAGGACAGCGAAGCCCATCAGCTCCTCCTCGACGCGGCCGAGCAGGCGGAACAACTCGCGCAGGCCGTCAACAACCTGTCCGCCGACCTGCGCCGGGCCGCCGGCACCGACCCCATCCCCTGGGACAAGGGCCAGCGCCCCGGCGACCTCCTCCTGCACACCCTCGACCCCCTGGTGCGCCGCCTGCTCGCCGGCGTTCGCGACGCGGGCACCGACGAAGACGTCCTGGAGCGTGGCAGGCTCGCCTGGGAGGAAGTCGCCCACCGTCACGCGCGGGACGCGGCGAACGAGCTCCTCCTCGCCGCCCCCGCCACCACCTTCGGCGGCCGCACTCTCGACCAGCCCGGTAAGGCGGGCAAGACGCAGACCTACCGGCTCGGTACGGCCGGCGCCAACTTCCGGTACCGGCTCGGCGAGGTCCTTCCCCGGTACGCCGACGCAGTCCGGGAAGCGGCCGCCGCCCGGGAAGCCGAAACCGGACCCGTCCTCGATTCCGACCCCGCCTCTGGAGCGGACTTTGACTACTGAGCACACCGCCGCCGCCAAACGGCGCCGGTACTGGGACGAGCACACCACCCGCGACCACAACTGGCGCATCGACCCCCGCACCAAGCAGCCGAGCCGACCGCCCGGCGAGGACCTCGCGGCCATGCGCTCCGGCCTCGGCCGTCCCGTCATGGACAGCCCCAAGATGTGGCCCCTCTACAGCTGTGAGCTCAACGACTTCCTCGCGCAGCGCGACGAGGTCTCCGACGAACAGAAGGCCGAGCACGCCGCCCTCGCCCTCTACGGCCTGCACCAGCAGAGCCAGGCCGTGCCGATGCACCGCCGCGGCATCAAACTCGGTGAGGCCCTGCGTGCCCTGCGGCGCGACGGCAAGTTCAGTGAGGAAGCGCTCGACCGACGGGTCGCGCAACTCGCCGGTGCCACCAGCGTGTCCGCGTTGCTGGTCCACCTGCGCGGTCTCATCACTCAGCTGCGCACCGTCGGGCAGCCGCTGGACTACAACCACCTGATGGCCGACATCCAGGCCTGGCACCACACCGACCGGCGCCCGCAAGTCCGCCTCAAGTGGGCCATCGGCTACCAGGCTTGGAAGGACACCGAAAAGGACAAGGGGCCCGCCGACAGCTGACCGCCCCGCGAGCGGGCGCGACCCTGACACACCCACCACCACCGGCCCACACCGTTCGAGGAGTAGCGCATGACCGACCGCCTCTACATCGACGTGCACATCCTGCAGACCGTCCCGCCGGCGAACCTCAACCGGGACGACAACGGCAACCCGAAGGAGGCGTACTTCGGCGGCAAGCGCCGCTCCCGGGTCTCCTCCCAGGCCTGGAAGCGCGCCACCCGCCTCCACTTCGCCGAGAGCCGCGACCCGCAGGACCTCGCCACCCGCACGAAGCGGATCGCCTCCCAGCTCGCCAAGCGCATCGCCGAGCGCAGCGGCATCCCCGCCGAGGACGCGCAGCGGATCGCCGGCGCCCTGATCAAGTCGACCGGGATCTCCGCCGGCAAGAAGGAAGGCGACACCGCCTACCTCCTCTTCTACGGGCGCCGCCAGCTGGACGGCATCGTCGGCCTGGTCGCCGACACCGCCGCGGACCTCGCCACCCTTGACGCGAAGGCACTGGAGGAGGCCGTCAAGGCCCTGCCGGTCAAGGACCAGTTGCAGAGCGGGCACCCGGCGGACGTGGCGCTGTTCGGCCGGATGGTCGCGGACATCCCCGGCCTGAACGTCGACGCCGCGACGCAGGTCGCGCACGCGATCTCCACCCACGCCACCGAGCTCGAATTCGACTACTACACGGCGGTCGACGACGAGAACACCGCGGACGAGACCGGCGCCGGAATGATCGGCACCATCGGCTTCAACTCCGCCACCCTCTACCGCTATGCCACCGTCGGCCTGCACCAGCTTCGCGAGAACCTCGGGGACGACAAGGCCGCCGTCGACGCCGTCGACCTCTTCGTCGACTCCTTCGCCCGCTCCATGCCCACCGGCTACGGCAACTCCTTCGCCCACCGCACCCGCCCCAGCCTGGTCGCCGTGGCCGTCCGCGCCGACCAGCCGGTGAACCTCGTCTCCGCGTACGAGAACCCCGTCCCGGCGAGCCGGGGCATCGTCGCCGAGTCCGCGCGCCGCCTCGCCACCGAGTTCTCCACCGCCACCGAGCAGTGGGGCGACAGCCCGCTGTACGTCGGCATCTGCCACACCCTGGGCACCGACACGGACACCGACGAGACCGGGGAGAAGCTGGAGGCGGCCTTCGGGGCGAACCGCACTTTCACCGAGCTTCGCGACCGTCTGCGCACCGTCCTCACCGAGCGGGTGAACGACAACTGATGCCCGCCGATCCCACCCCCGCAGCCCAGCACGAGGAACAGGCAGTACTCGTACTGCGCCTGGCCGGACCGCTGCAGTCCTGGGGCGACCACAGCGCGTTCAACCGCCGTGACAGCCGGCCCCAGCCGACCAAGTCCGGCATCGTCGGCCTGCTCGCCGCCGCCGCGGGCCGACCCCGCGAAGCGGACATCTCCGACCTGGTCGGCCTGCGCCTGGGCGTGCGCGTCGACCAGCCCGGAACGCTCCTGCGCGACTACCACACCGTCAGCGACTACCGGGGCCGGCCGCTTCCGCAGGCCGGCGTGAACGCCAAGGGCGCCCAGAAGCCGACCTCCCCGGCGAAGGACACCCACGTCACCCACCGCTACTACCTCCAGGACGCCGTGTTCGTCGCCGCCGTCCAGGGCCCGGCAGCCCTCGTCACCACGCTCGGCGATGCGATCCGCCATCCCGCATTTCCGCTCGCCCTCGGCCGACGCTCCTGCGTCCCCACCCAGCCGATCACCCTCGGCGCGGTGCGTGACGGCACGCTGGAAGACGTCCTGGCCGAGGAGCCCTGGCAAGCCGGCAAGGCCGCCAGGAACGCCTACCGTCGACGGGCCGATCGGGGCCCGGAACCGTTCTCCCCGCACCGGATCGATCTGGCCGCGACCTTCGACGACCCCTCCGGCGAGGACACCCTGCAGGACGTCCCGCATTCGTTCTCGCCCCGCGAACGGGGCTTCTCCACCCGACGGATCCGTCACGCCTGGCTCAAGGTCCCCACCGGCCTCGCCTCATCCGCCGCGCACACCGCTCAACCGGCTGCCGCAGCCGGCGGCCACGACCCGTTCGCCCTGCTGGGCTGGTGACCCCATGACCTACCTCTCCCGCGTCCGCATCAACCCTCTGCGCGCCGCCAGCCGCAACCTGCTCGCCAACCCCCGCGCCCTGCACGGGGCAGTCCTGGCCGGCATTCCCGACACCGCCCCCGGTGACCGGATCCTGTGGCGACTGGACGCCGACCACCCGCGTCGCCCCATGCTGTTGGTCCTCACCCCCTCCAAGCCCGACTGGACACACGTCGTCGAACAGGCCGGATGGCCCGACGCCGAAGGCGAGCACTACGCGATCCGCGACTACAGCCCGCTCCTCGCCCAGCTCGCCGCCGGCCGCGAATTCGCCTTCCGGCTCAAGGCCAGCCCCGTCCAGAACACCTCCAAACCCGACAAGGCGAGCGCGCACCGCACCAAGACCGCAGCCGAACTCCACCACCGGTCCTACCGCATGGCCCACCGCACCGCCGCCCACCAGCTCACCTGGTTCCTGGACCGCACCACCCGCTGGGGCTTCACCGTCCCCGAGGCCCGTACCGACACCCCGGCGCCCGGCCTCGAACCCTTCGCCTCGGACGTGACCGCCGACGCACGGCCCGGCCGAGAGGTGAGGATCACCGATCGCAGCCGCAACACCTTCACCAAGCCCGGCACCCGCGCCCCCGTCACCCTCACCACCGCCACCTTCGAAGGCCGACTGCAGATCACCGATCCCGGCCTCCTGCAGACCGCCCTCCTCGGGGGCATCGGCCCCTCCAAGGCCTACGGCTGCGGCCTGCTCACCCTCGCCCCGCTGTCCACCGGACCCCGCTGACCGATGGCCGACATCTGGTGGAAAGCCCACCCTCACGACCTGCACCGCCTCGCCGACCGCGTCTCCAGCGTCTACGTCGAGCGCAGCCACATCGACCGCGACGAGAACGCCGTCGTGGTCATCAACAAGCGCGAGACCGTCCGTGTCCCCGCCGCCATGGTCGCCGTGATGCTCCTCGGCCCCGGCACCCGTATCACCCACGGCGCTGTCAACCTGCTCGCCGACTCCGGCACCACCGTGTGCTGGGTCGGCGAGCAGGGCGTTCGAATGTACGCTGCCGGCCTCGGCCCCAGCCGCGGCGCGGGCTTGCTCAACCGGCAGGCCTGGCTGGTCAGCCGAACCAAGGAACGCCTGGGCGTGGCACGGAACATGTACCGCATGCGGTTCCCCGGTGAGGATGTCAGCACCGCCACCATGCAGCAGCTGCGCGGACGCGAGGGCGCCCGCATCCGCAAGCTCTACCAAGCGGAATCACGCCGGACCGGCGTCCCGTGGAACGGCCGGGTCTACAAGGCCGGTGACGCCCACGCTGCGGGCGACGACCTCAACCGCCTCCTGTCAGCGGCCAATGCCGCGCTGTACGGGATCTGCCACGCCGTCATCACCGGCCTGGGCGCCAGCCCCGGCCTCGGCTTCGTACACACCGGGCTGGCGACCTCATTCGTCCTCGACATCGCCGACCTCTACAAGGCCGAATACACCATCCCCCTGGCCTTCGACCTCGCACAACAAGGCCACACCGAAGAACGCGACGCCCGACTCGGCCTGCGCGACCGCATCGCCCAGGACAAGCTGCTCGGCCGCATCGTCCACGACGTCAAGACCCTCCTCAGCCCGGACGGCACCGACATGCCCGACGCCGAGGTGAACGAACTCTGGGACGAACGCGTCGGCACGGTCCAAGGCGGCGTCAACTGGTCCGGCACCGAGACAACACCTCCGCCCATCGCCTCCGACCCGGGCATGGGCGACGAACACCTGGCCATCATCGGCCCGGAGTTCACCCAGGACACGAGCAGCCCATGACCGTCATCATCCTCATCGCAGCCCCCGAAGGCCTACGCGGACACCTCACCCGCTGGATGGTCGAGGTCAACGCCGGCGTTTTCGTCGGCACCCCCAGCCGCCGCATCCGCGACCGCCTCTGGGACCTCCTCGCCACCCGCATCGGCGACGGCCAAGCAGTCCTCGTCGAACCCGCCGCCAACGAACAAGGCTGGACCGTCCGCACCGCCGGCAAGGACCGATGGAAGCCCGTCGACTTCGACGGACTGATTCTCTCAGCCCGGTCCCGCCGGTAAACCCGCAGGTCGCGAAGCGTCGGCCCCGCGCTCGCGGGGGTTGCTCCGAGTTGCCGCCCGAGCCCAACGACGACGCCGGGTCGGCCCCGCGCTCGCGGGGGTTGCTCCCTGTGCGTCGGCTTCGATCCGTGCGGCTTCGGGTCGGCCCCGCGCTCGCGGGGGTTGCTCCGCGCTGATCACGCCGGAGAGGAGGGACGCGGGGTCGGCCCCGCGCTCGCGGGGGTTGCTCGGTGGCGACGGACATGATGGTGGGCGCTGAGTTGTCGGCCCCGCGCTCGCGGGGGTTGCTCTGGCGTCGGCCTCGCCGGAGCGGGGCGATTCCTGTCGGCCCCGCGCTCGCGGGGGTTGCTCCCCCCGGGCCTGGACCACCCGGGTGGGCAAGAAGTCAGCCCCGCGCTCGCGGGGGTTGCTCCAGCCGCCGCGGCCACGGGGAGTCCACACCGTCGTCGGCCCCGCGCTCGCGGGGGTTGCTCCTGGATCCGGGGCGTGCCGGGCTGGATCCGCGAGTCGGCCCCGCGCTCGCGGGGGTTGCTCCATGGTGTACGGCTCCAGGCTGGAGGCATCCGGGTCGGCCCCGCGCTCGCGGGGGTTGCTCTCGCGGCAGGGGGAAGAACTCGGGGTGGTACAGGTCGGCCCCGCGCTCGCGGGGGTTGCTCTCAGGCACGCGGCGGCCGGGTCCGGGGGGGGGGGTCAGTCGGCCCCGCGCTCGCGGGGGTTGCTCCCGGCACCGTGATGCGGTCCTGAGGGCGCATCGGTCGGCCCCGCGCTCGCGGGGGTTGCTCCAGCAGGCACCTTGAACGGGAACAACAGCAGGCGTCGGCCCCGCGCTCGCGGGGGTTGCTCCGCGGCCCTGCAGTGCACGGCCGTCGTCCAGCTGTCGGCCCCGCGCTCGCGGGGGTTGCTCGACGGGGCGCCGTCCCCGATCGTCCCCCTGGTCGTCGGCCCCGCGCTCGCGGGGGTTGCTCGGAGATCGCCGGCGACGCCCGCGAGGTCCACATGTCGGCCCCGCGCTCGCGGGGGTTGCTCCGGGGACATCCTGGTGCAGCTGTACGAGGCGACGTCGGCCCCGCGCTCGCGGGGGTTGCTCCTGCCACTGGGCACCCACGTCGCGCCGTCCCCAGTCGGCCCCGCGCTCGCGGGGTTGCACTCATGCTGGATCGCCTTCGGGCGCGCCTGCTTCGAACGGGGCGTCTTCGAGCACACGGGCGGCGCTGTCCACCGCGGCGTCCAACTGCTTGTGGGTGTCCTTGGGCAGGCTGCCGCTGCCTAGCGCGGAGGCGGCGAGAGCCTGTTCGAGGGTGGCAGCTCGATTGGCGTCCAGGACGGCGCGAACGGCGGAGTGGGTGAGGAGGTCGCGCAGGGCGTAGCCGTCGCAGGAATCCTCCGTTCGACTGATGGCGGCCCGGGCGAGATTTCGGGCGGCAGGGGTGCCAGGGTCGGTGGCGTCGAGGACAGTGAGGGCGAGCCTGATGGTGAACACCGCGAGGCCGTCGCCCGGGTCGAGTGCGGTCCACAGGTCGGCGGCGTACTCGGCGGCGTGCCGTTCGCCGGGGCCGCACAGGGCGGTGAGGGCAGCGGTGACGGCGTTCTCCCACGGGTCGCCGGGTTCGGTATCGCGCAAGATGGCCAGGGCGGTGGGACGGTCGCCGCGGGTGGCCGCGGCCAAGACGGCGGTCTGGCGGCCGTCGAGGATGCGACGGCCGATGCCATGGTGCTCCTCGATATGGCGCAGAGCCTCCTGCCAGCGGCCGGCAGCGGTCAGGGCGCGGGTGCCGTCGGCGATGACGACCCGCCACAGCCACGCTCGGACTTCCGCGCGCTGCTGGTCGGTTTCGGTGAGGCGGGCGGGGACGTTGATTCCGTCGAGCGTCGTCCCGGTGGCGGTGGTGACGGCGTGGTAGAGGTCGCGGAGGAGTCCGCGGCCGCGTTGGTGGCGGCCGGCTCGGAGGTGGAGACGGGCGAGGTTGACGAGGGGTTCGAGGCCACGGATGGCGCTCACGGCCGGGAGCGGGCCGCGGGTGAGGTAGAGGACGGCGTGGCGGTGGCACAGGGCTCGGGCGTCGGCGGGCAGGCCGAGGTCGGAGGCGAGGAGGGCGGCCTGATTGAGGACGGTGGAGGCGAGGACCGCGTCGGTCTGCCGGGAGGCCGTGTCGGCCAGCTCGCAGAGCCGGCCGACACGCGCGTTCAGGGGCAGGCAGACGGGCCGGATCCGCGGGACCAGCGGGAAGCGCTGGGCGGTCGGTCCGGTCGGGTGCACGGCGGCTACTCCCAGGTGACGGTGATCGGGTGGTTCGGGCGCTCCAGGACGAAGCGGCCGGCCGCGGGGTCGGCGGCGCCCGGGGTGTCGGGGAGGGCGATGCGCAGGGTGCGGTCGCGGAAGCCGGTGTTCCAGACGCGGATCTGCTCGGCGACGAGGTCGGCGAGCACGACGCCGTCGGGGCCGTGGCCGATCACGCCGGTCTCGTAGGTCTTGCGGCCGTCGGTGGTGGGCTCGCCGGGGCGCAGGGTGAGGTAGGCGAGGGAGCCGCCCTGGACCGTGGCCATGGCACCCCAGCCGAACATCGGGGTGACGACGCCGCGCTCGCGAGCGGAGCCGGTGACGCTCATCCGCATCAGGGAGTTGGGCAGGGTCAGGGCCAGCCACAGGTCCTGGTACTCGTAGGTGGTGCCGGCGGGGATGGTCACCCCGGTCCAGATCTCGTGGCGCCGGCTGTCGAGGACACCGAGCAGCAGGGGGGCATCGACGGCGGCGCCCTGGTCCTTGTGGATCTGGAGGGTGACGTCGCCCTTGTCGGTGAGCTGGACGGTGCGGCGGGCGTCGTCCATGCTGCCGCGCAGCGGCATGAAGACCGCGAGCTGGTCGTCGACCGACACCCAGCCGTCCTCGCCGCGCTTGAAGGCGATCACCCGGCTGGCGGTCCCGCGCAGCCGCAGCGGTAGGACGATCCGGCCGGTGGGTTTGACCTGCTCCAGCCACGGGGTGGGCATCTCGCTGGTGCTGACGGTGGCGATGACCCGGTCGAACGGCGCGCCGTCGGGGTGGCCGAGCGCGCCGTCGCCGAGGACCGCGTCGACGTTGGTGATCCCGGCGTCGGCGAGGTGCTTTCGGGCGCCGTCGACGAGGTCCTCGTCCACGTCCACGGCCGTCACGTGCCCGTCCGGGCCGACGATGCGGCCCATGTAGGCGGCGTTGACGCCGGTGCCCGCGCCGGCCTCGAAGATCCGCTCGCCGGGCTGCGGGTGGAGCTGCTCCAGCATCAGGGCGACGATCGCGGGCTGGGAGGCGGCGCTGATCTGTGTGCCGGAGCCGTCGGCCTTGGTGTAGGTGGGGTTGTCCGCGTACGCGGTTTCGAGCGGGAAGCCGGGCAGGAAGTGCTCGCGGGGCACGGTGCGGAAGGCGTTCTCCACCGCGGTGGTGCGGATGGCGCCCTGGGCGAGCAGCCGGTCGGTGAGGGCGGCGCGCAGTTCCTCGGCGGTCGGGGCGTCGGAAGCGGTGTCGCTGCTGAGCGTAGTCATGTGGGTGACCCTAGTAGTGGTGCGGATGGCGGGCGTCGAAGGCGCGGGGCCCTCGTCGGAGTGGAAGACGGTGTCCAACGCCCGTGCGGCCGTGGCGGTTTGGTGGTCGACCGGCAGGCCGGCGCGATTGGCGTGGAAGAGGAGGTGGTGTGCGAGGACCGCCCGGAGCCCGCGGGTGAGGTGGCCGTCGCGGGCGAGGCCGGCGAGGTCCTGCCCGGCCTGTTCGAAGGCGTGGACCCAGCCGCCGTGGTGGGCGAGCGGGCTGGTGTCGCGGGTGAGGGCCCAGGTGTCGACGCGCATCAGGTGGCGCATGGCGGCGGTCAGGGTGGCCGCACGGTCGGGCGCTACGGGCTTCGGGGCGTCGCGCAGCATCGCGAACTGGGCCCAGACGTCACCCTGTTCGTACCAGTCGAGTCCGGCCGCGCGAAGCATGGCGGAGGTGAGGACGACGACGGTCTCGGTGCGGCCGAGGGCGGGCGGGTTCGGCTCGGCAGCGCGGGTCAGCAGGTTGCGGCTGTCGGCGTGGAAGAGGCGGTGGGCAATCTTCATGGCCTCGGGGCCTCCGAACGCCTGGGTCTCGGGCTCGTAGATGACGGTGGCCCAGCCCGCGAGGAGGCCCTCCTCGGCGAGGGTGTCGAGCAGGGAGGTGAGGACGGGCACGGGGTTGGCGGCCCGGTATCGCAGTCGCAGCCCCTTCTTGCGCATGTACCACCAGCCGTCCAGGTTGCCGTTGTCCTGGGCGAAGGTGAGTACGGGGGCCAGGTGGTGGGCCGCGGTTGGTTCGACAGTGGAGGGGTCGGCGAAGGTGAGGTCGTGCTGGATCCAGCCGGTGGTCATCGGATCGGTCCTCGGTCGGGTCGTCAGGAGGTGAGCAGGCAGGCGTCCCAGTGGGTCGCGGGGTCGGTGCCGGTGGCGGGGGTGAGCAGGGCCAGGGCGGTGCCGGCGGCGCCTTCCAGGAAGGCCGGCCCCGCGCTCGCCAGAAGGTGGCGGGCCTGCTCGTCGGGGCCGGCGTGCGGCGGGTGGGTGGTGTCCAGGAGCAGGGCGGCGGCGGAGCGCAGCTGGCCGGCGTTGCGCGGGGAGGCATCGGCGGCGGCGCGGTGGGCGATGTGGGCGAGCCCGGCGTAGCCGTGGCAGGCGGATAGGTCGGTGGTCGCAGCGAGCGCTATCGGGTCGACCAGTGCGGTGGCCAGGCCGCTTTCGGCGTCGTGGCGCAGGCGCGGGTCGTCGAGGGCGAGGGCAGCGAGTTGCTGGGCGCGGGCGATGCCGGCGGTGCCGTAGCACCAGCTCGGCCGCTGCGGCGGAAGCGGTCTGCGGTGCGGGCCGGCCAGGTGCGCGGGGGTGATCCAGTACGGCCATGTATGGCCGTCGCGCCAGCGCTCCAGCCAGGCCAGGACGGTGCGAATCGCATCGCGCTGGCCGTCGACCTCGATGCCGCGCCGCAGCGAGAGGGCGAGGAGCGCGAGCGGCCCGGCGATCCCGTGCGCGAGCCCGGTGTTGGCGTGCCCGCCGGGGAACCGTTCGTCCCGCTCGCCGGACGGGCCGGTGAGGGTCCACCAGCCGGGCAGCGACTCTCCCTCGGCCTTGACGTCCTTGGTCAGGAGTACCAGGCAGGCCAGGATCCGCCGGATCGCCTCTCCGCCGGGCGCGCGGCGCAGGAGGACCGAGCCGATGCCGGCCAGCCCCCGGATCGTGTCGAACTCGGCGAGCCGTGGCAGGTCGCCGCGCTCGATCCGAGCCTCCGCCTGCTCGCAGCGGCGTACCGCGTCGCCGGCCACAACCTGGTCGAGGTGAGCGAGGGCACGCTGATAGGAGCCGGAGCGGGCCTGGGCGGCGCAGGTGAGGGCGTGGGCGAGTGCCGGGGCGCCGTAGTAGAGGTAGCTGTCCGCTCCGCTGGTGACCGGGACGCTGGCCGCGACCGACAGCCAGGCACGGACCGGCTCCCACGGGCCTCGGCCGGCGGCGGCGCGCTCGATGTGGAGCAGGGCGATGCCCGGGGCGCCGTGCGCCAGCGACTGGCGCCACTGCGGGCGCGACGACCACGCCACGGGCACGTCGGCAGGATCGGCCAGCAGCTCGGCGATTCGGTCAGACAGCCGGAGAGCAGGGTGCGGGGTGGTCACAGGGCACCGTCCCGGGACAGGCGGGCGAGAGCGGCGGCGCGGGCCAGGTAGAGGACTCGGGCCTCGTCGTCGAAGTCGATCCGATGCGCGCGCACGTACGAGCAGTGCAGCAGTGAGCCGAGAACGTCGTCCGCGTCCACGCCCCGGGTGTCGGGCCCCGGGAAGTGACGACGATAGGCGTCCAGCGCGACGTCACGGCCGGCCCACGCCTGCACGATCTCGGCTCCGCCCGCCTCTTCGCGCAGCGCGGCCCACCCGTCGGCAGGGTCCGCGAGGCGTACGGCCTCGGCGAAGAGCGGTCGGGGGATGGCTGCCGGGGCCTGGGCTGGGATGTTGTCGACGAGCCAGCGCAAGCCGGCGGTCGCCGAGCCGGTGAACCCGGCCGCGATGGCGACGGCGTGTGCGGCGAGCAGCCCCTGTCGGCCGGGCAGCGCGGGCTGGATCAACTGGGTGAGGACAGCTGCGGAGTCGGCGCGGAAGACCTGTTCGGCGGCGGCCCAGGCGGGCCCTTCACCCCACCGACCGGTCTCCGTGTAGGAGGTCGGGTACACCACCTCCGACAGCAAGCCGGCCTGGTGGAGTTCGGCGGTCCACGTGCTGATCACGCCGGCGGCGGGCCCGAAGGCGGCCGGGTCGGGCAGGGCGATGCGCAGCCGCAGGTGCTGACGCGGGTCACGGAAGCGCACGAACCACCACTTCGGATTGCCGAGACGCTCCAGCAGGTCGGGCAAGTGTCGTGCGAGGACGGTGTCCTGGCGCTCCAGGTCGCCGTAGAGGGAGGCGAGGAGCACCCGTGAGGTGCCGGGAGCGTCACCGTGGCCGCGACGCAGGACTCGCGCAGGGGTGGGATGGGGCAGGCGCGGCCAGGTAGGTGTCCGGGTGGCCGTGACCGGGATGGCGATCTCGTGGGCCCGCCCGCCGGCCCATCCGAGAGCGGCCGGGTCGGGCTCCTCGACGAGGACTGCGTGCGTGCCCATGCGCAGGTGTTCGCGCAGCAGGACGCGGTGGCCGGGGTGGTCGAGGTCGAGTGGCAGGCCCTGGCTGTCGGCGGCCAGCAGCACGTGCCTCGGGACGCGGCGCCGTCCCGCCCACGAAGCGAGGGCTTGGTCCCATTGGTCCTGCGGGGCCCCGTAGGAGTGGAGTTCGGCTGCAGTGAGCCGCCAGGCGGCTGGGGAGAGGATGACGCGCCGGTGCCGCAGCCGTGGCCGGAATGGCAGGGCCTGGAGGGCACCCCAGTCGAAGCGCGTGACCTGCGCGGTCTGTGCTCGGGACAGCTCGGTGATGAGCCGGGCGAGCGGCGGGGTGTGGTGGCGGAGGTTCAGGGCGTGGGTGGCAGAGGCTTCGATCCGCACAGCGAGCGCCGGTGCTGCCAGGTACATGCGCCGTCCGTCGCAGCCCACCGCGAGATCGTCGGGGCCGAGGGTGCCGTCGGCCGTCGGGCGGTGCTCAGCGAGGCTGATGACCAGCTGACCGGTGGGCACGCTGCGGGCGACGTGCCCGGTCGCCGGGTCCAGCGGCGGGAAGGAGAGCTGGGCGGTGACGGCGTGCTCGTCCATCGTCGGCAGGTCCGTCAACAGCTCCGTGAACGCCGCTCGATCGCGGGATTCGAGGAGGTGGAGGAAGCGGCCGACGGAGACGCCGGCGGCCCTGGACGCCGAGACGACCTCCAGTCGGAACTCGCCCCGGTCGAGCGCTTCTTGGCTGGGGGCGTGGATGCGAGCGACGACTTCCAGGTGCGGTGTCAGACGGGGTTCGGTGGGGCCCAGGTCGAGTGCGGTCAACAGGCGCTCGTCGAGGACGACCTCGCGCGCGCTGTCGAGAGCGGCCTGTTGGGCGATCGTGGCCAGGATCCTGTCACGCTCGTCGTAGCGGGGCTTCTCGGCGGTCCGGGTGCCGGGATAGCCGTCTGGCCAGCCGATCCCGCTGTCGGCGACCACATCGAGCAGAGGTACCAGGGCGCCGCGGCCGTAGCGCTCGTAGAACCGCTGATGGTAGGAGCGCCATGCTGCGGTGCCGTTGGGCGCAGGGCTGAGCCGGGCGAGCAGGTGGGCTGCTCGTGCGGCCTCGTCGGCCACCGCGAGCGGGAGGACGAGGTCGGCGTCCAGCCGCAGGTCCACGGCGGTCGCGAGACGGCCGCCCCCGGCGGTGCCGGCGACGCGTAGGTCTGCCAAGGGCGCGGCAGCTTCGGCGACGTTGTCGGCGTCGGCGGCCTCCAGGGTGGCCAGCATGTGTTGGAGCGGATCGGTATCGGTCGCCGGCGCGTGCAGATTGGTGATGAGCGCCTGCACGGCGATGAGCTCGGCGAGGAGACCGGACACATGCTCCGTGGCCGCGTTGGGGAACTCGGCCTGGACCTTGTCGGCCAGCTCCTGGAAACGAATCGGATGGCGGGCGGAGGCGATGGCGAAGGAAACGGGACGGGTGTGACGCACGGTTGTCTCGGCTGACGTCGTGCCGCCGCCGGGGCGTTCGAGCGGGCGATGGGGGACGACGAGACGGTCGCCACGCACCTGGACGGTGGTGTTCGCCGTCACGTCCAGACGGGCCAGCAGGGCGGGGCAGCGCTCCAACCGCTCGATCAACCGGGCCAGACGGGCGGTAGAGGCACGGGTGACGGCGTGATGCTCGTCGCCCCAACGCAGGTCGCAGGACGGTCCGAACGACGCCGCTTGCACCCCGGCGAAGTGACCGAACGGGGTCGGGCGCCCCGTCGCCCGGGCCAAGTAGCGGGCGGTGGACAGAGCAGCACGCCGCACGTCTCGCGATGAGGGCGAAGGGGAAGCCGTCAGCTGAGCAACGCGCCGGGCGAGAGCCGGACTGGCCAGGCCGAGGGATTGGGAGAGCAGCGTGTCCGCCCATACGGCGCGCAGCCACCGCATTCGGCGGTCGCTTGCTGAGGCACCGTCGCCGTCAAGGTCCGGCCACGCGGGAACCCGCAGATCGGGTCTGGCAACGGCGCGTACGAGCGCCACCATCGCGGCGCGGTAGGGAGCCGTGGAAGCGGGAGGGCGCATGGGCGTGAACCTCGCAGTCGGAGACAGGACGGGACGGTGTGGCGGCCGGTGCCCAGGGACGCTGCTCCCGGGGCACCGGCCGGCCGGGTCATTGCAGGCCGGTGGTGCAGGCGCCGCAGGTGCTGCCGCAGCCGTCGTCGGTGAGGACCTGCAGGCTCGCCGCGTCGGCGGTCTCGACGGTGCGGACGTCGAGGTCGAACTCGTCGCCGGCGGCGGGCGTGGTGGCCTTGGACTCGACCGTGATCTTCTGGGCCATGGGGCTTCTCCTTGTGGTGGGATTCCCTTGCGGGACCTGGAGCCGGGGCGCGGGTGCGCCTCGCGTCACCAGGAGACGGTGGGGCGGCAGTGCCGGGTGCCGGTCTTCGGCTCTGCTGCGGTGGGGAGTCGGTCGCTCAGGCTTCCCGCAGGCCGGCTGTTCGGGCGCGCGGCAGTTGGGCACGACGCGAGGAACCCCGGATCGAGACCGAGCGCGGAATGCGGTTCGCCCAGCGCGCGCAGGATCAGCCGCTCGCCCGAGAAGGCGGTGCGGCCGTGCAGCACACGGTGGTTGTCCAGCACGACACCCTGCCCGGGCGCGAGACGCAACCGCTGGGTGTTCCGGTCGAGGGCCTGGCGCAAGGCCGGCAGGTGCGCGTCGGCCTCGGGCGAGAAGCGGGCGAAGTCGTCCTGCCTCAGCCGCAACCGCCAGCGGTCGCCTGGCAACTGCTGAAGGACCGGGGTGAAGTGGCCGCTCGATCCACCGAAGAAGGCAGCCCGATCCGCGGCGAACGCTTCGATGACGGTTGGGCGGTGCGCAGCCAGCTCGGCGAGGACGGCTCGGCCGTCCACCAGCAGGCTCTCGCCGCCGGCCTCGCCGGCCCGCGCACACGCGAGCAGGAGCAGCCGGGGCGGCGCCGGGTGCTGTGCGCACTCGGTGTGCAGAGCCAGGGCTTCGCGGCCCAGCCCTGCGAAGCCCGTCCGTCCGTCGTGGCGGCCGGTGTCGCGGATCACGGTCAGACCGTCCGGGTCGGCATCCCGGTGCTGCCACAGCGAGGACATCAGCCGACCGGCCGTGCGGAGCACGTCGTCCCGCCCGCCCAGCCTGGCGAGCCGGAGCATCCCGTGTTCACGAAGCACCGCTGCCGCGTGCTCGCGCGCTTCTCCGTCCAGCATGCGCGCGGTGAACTCGTCGCCGCTGGTGCGGTTGAAATCGGAAGACGGCATCGTGGATCTCCCTCAGGGAACCGAGTGGGTGGGAGGCGACACACTCTCCACCGCCCTCCGCCAGGATGGGAAGTGACAGATTGTCAAACGGCGATCGCGTCGCATCGGGACGCCGCGCGAGCGCTCAACTGCTACCTTCGACGGGCCCGTGACCGCCTGCGCGCCCCGGAAGAAGCGATGACCGGACAGACAGAACAGCCCTACGTGCCGCCGACCTTCCCGATCTCCATCAAGGGCGTCGTGCTCGACCCGCAGCAACGGGTGCTGTTGCTGAAGAACGAGCGTCAGGAATGGGAACTGCCCGGTGGCAAGCTGGAGGGAACGGAGACGCCCGAGCAGCGGGTGATCACCGAGATCCTCGAAGAGAGCGGCTGGACGGCCACTGCCGGCCCGCTGCTCGACGTGTGGATGTACGAGCCGATCCCCGGCCGCCAGGTCTTCATCGTCACCTACGGCTGCACCGCCACCGACGCCCACCGGGCCCCGGTCGTCAGCCACGAGCACAAGGAAGCCGGCCTCTTCCACCGCGACGAGGTGCCCGGGCTGGTCATGCCACAGGGCTACAAGGACTCCATCGCCCGCTGGTACGAACAGCACGACCAGGCCTGACCCATGGCCGGGATCGATCCCTACGGCGGAATCCGCTGGCACTGGACGACACCAAGAGCCCAGGACATCCTGCGCCGCCGCGCCCTGCCCGAAATCCTCCAGCTCTACCGCGAACTCCACACCCTGTCGCAACAGGAGCTGGCGGACCTCCTCGGCTACTCCACCAGCTACGTCTCCCGCATCGAGACCGGCTCGCGCACCATCACCGACATCGGCGCCCTGCGCCACATCGCCGAACGCCTCGGCCTCCCGCCTCACTGCCTCGGCATCACCGACGACGCCGACGGAGACCACCAACTGCTGATCCAACTCGCCGACTCCGTGCTGCGCCTGGCCGAGGTCGCCCGCCAGGCCGGCCAAGCCACCACCGCGGTCGCCGAGCTGTGGCCGCTGGTCGCCCGCCTGGAAGCCCGAACCGCCGACGGCCACGCCGACCTCGACACCCTGCGCCTCCTCGCGAGCGCCCGTGTCGGCCTCGGCGTCGCGCTCGGTCACGTGCTCCCGGAAGAGCGCCTGGCCGCCGCAGCCCGTTGGACCGGCAAGGGACTCAGCGTCGCTCGACGCCTGGGTGATCCAGGCCTGCACGCCCACGCACTGCGCCACCACGGCAACGAACTTCGCAAGTCCGGCTTGCACCTCCGCGCACTGGAGAGGCTCGCGCAGGCACGCGACATCGCCCGTACCGCCACCGAACGCGCCGAGGCCACCATGCTGCTCGCCCGTGCGGCCGGAGCCGCCGGGAACTCTGCCGTCTTCGACGCCGCTGTCGATGAGGGCCGCCGACTGCTGAACGATGTGACGCCTACCGCCCTGTTCTCCGAGTTCACACTCCACGAAGTCCGCCTTCGAGGTCTCATGGGCACCGGACGGGTCGCCGAAGCGGTCCAGCAGCTCGACCGGGCTCCGGCCACCGGTCTTGCAGCGACGTCCCAGTGGCGGATCATCGCGGCGATCACGGCCGGCGAAGTGCTGCTGCGGAAGGGAGACCCGACCGGCGCGGCGCAACAGCTCAGCGCCGCGGTCGACGGCGCCACCCTCCACCGCCTGCCGCACCAACTCCAGCGCGCTCTCCGGGCCGGCCGACGTCTGCCTGAAGTCAGGGAACAGGCGGACGGTGCCCTGGAGCGGCTGAGAGCGGAGATAGCTGCCTGATCTCCACGGCGGCGGGACACCGATGAACACGGCGGACCACATCCCTTGAGCTGGTGGGCGGCTCGCCTTGGGACGGAACCAAGGCGGGATCACTGACCGGAAGCGGCAGAGACCGGGTGGCTCCCGGTTGCTGGTCCGGTCCAGATGGGCACGCCCGGCTCTGGGGCCCGAGCGGATGCTGAGGAGACGAGCGTCACGCAGAACGTGAGGAGCGCGGCGGCTGCAGAAACGACTCGAAAGGTCATTTGTTCTTCCTGGAACTGGGTGGAAGCAGTCGGGAACAGATGTCGGGCGGCAGCCGTGACCCGAGAGGTGCCTCCGCGCTGGTGGTCACTCGGAGCGCGATCAGGCACGGGTGGTGGGCAGGTCGGCGTGGACGACCTTGCCCCGATGCCAGAGCTGCACGCCCCACTTGCCCTTCGTGAGGTTGTGGACCAGGTCGAGGCCGCGTCCTGACTCGGCGTCTGGACCGGCGTCGATCCGCACGGGCAGGGACGCCGACCCGTCGGAGACCAGTAGCCGCACGGTGTGGTCCGTCGGACGTCGAATGGCGACGATCATGTGTGTCTGACAACCGGTACCAACCGCGTTGGCAACCAACTCGGAGATGATCAACAGGGCGCCGTCGATCAGGTCGGGCAGCTCCCACTCGGTCAGCTTGACGCGGACCAGGTGACGGGCCGCTGCGGCCGACTGCGCGACGTACGGCAGGCGCACAGTCGCCGGTCCCGGCGGCGCGGGTGACGGCATCTCGGCGGTCTGTGTGGCGAGTTGCAGGATGGTGGTCATCGCACGGTCCACGCGCGTCGCCCAGCGCCCGTCCGGGTCAGCATCCGGTGGTCCTGGGGTCGGTGCCGAGCCCGGCTGCGCGGCGCGGGGTGAACAGGCCGGCGGCCGAGGACGTGAGCTGTCGCCGTCGCCAGTGGTCGCCCGGGGAGCGGCGCGGCGGAATCGCGCCAGCCGGGGCAGCAGGGCGGGCGGCAACGGTGAGGAACGCGCCGCGCTCGCGCAAGACGGTCGTCAGGCGGTCGAAGGCGGCCATGTGCTGGTTCGGGGTGGTCCCGGGGTCGTCATGGACCATGCCGCGGGTCCACGTGACGACTCCGGCGACGATGTGCTCGGACAGCGCGTGGGTGACGGCCTGCCAACCGGGCCGAGAGACGAGGGGCTGCGCGGCGTCGACATCCACGGCGAGCAGCTCCACGGTCCACTGGCGAGTCTCGGCGAAGGCGCGGACGTGAGCTGCGAGGAGATCGGCGGCGGGTGCGTCTCCGGCGCAGAGATAGATCGCGACGGGAATGCACCCGGTCGGTCGTTGGTGGTCGCTGGTCATGCAGACCACTGTCACCGTCGCATCACCGTCAGTGAAGACTCGGGGCGTGGTAGCGACCGAAGTCGCGGAGGGCCGACTACCGCGCTCCGTGGTACCGGTTGGGACGTCGTCGGCTGGGTGCCACGGACCGTGGTGGCGGCGTGTTCCCGCTACCTATCGGGGCACCACGCCCCGACGTGGTCCCTACCTGATGACCAGTGGGACGCCGGCGGCCTGCGCGGCACTGCGCGCCATCGACACCGACACGTCCGCGATCCGGTCCGTGATCACGCCGGGAAGCGCCTGGTGACGCACCCATGTCGGGGCCATCCGGCACGCTTCCTTCAGGGCTGCCGCGGCGGCCTCCCACTGCCGCGTCTCGGTGCGTGTCAGCGCTACGTCCAGGTGGAACCGCGCCCGGGTGGCCAAGGGCATCTCCGGGTGCAGACGGGTTGTCTGGATCAGCCGCACTGCGGCGGAGGTGTCGCCGAGTGCCATTGCCACCGACATGGCCTGCGTGGCCGCGTATGACGGCCCGAACGGCTGACCTTGGTCGCCTCGGGCATGTTCCCGGCCGAGCCGCGCAGCCACGGCGTGGGCCTGACTCAGGTAGTCGCGGGCGGTATCCGCCTTCGCGCCGCCCCGGGACGCGGCGACGGCCGCGTTGGTGACGAGTTGCCCGTACACGCTGAGCCGGTCGGGGTCGCTGTCGGACATCCTCGGTTCCACCGTGGCCGCAGCGCGCTCCGCGACGTGCACGCCCTTGGCCGTGTGCCCGTCCCGGAGGCAGATCCACGACAGCGAGGCCATCAGGTGGGCCGACCGCAGGTCGTCGCCGATTCGCTCTGCGACGTTGCGGCCGTGGGTGATCGCCGTGTAGCCGAGGTCGCGGGCACCGAGGACGTTGGCCATGACGGCGGCAGTCTGGAAGGCGTCCGCCAGCACTCCGCCGGCGGCTCCGCGCCGGTCGGGCCCGGCGGCGTCGTAGAGGGCCCACGCCTCGGGCAACAGCCGGGAGAGGATCGCACCGAGCTCCACGTACCGGGCGCTCCAGAACGCGGCGTCCGCCCGCCGCGCGGCGTCCCGCAGGTCGTCCAGGCTGCCGGGCTCGACGTCGGTGCCGATGCCGAGGCCGGTGTCGTGAACGGCCGCCGAGACCGCCCGGAGGGCGGCGCGTTCGTCCAGTTCCATGCCCCGTCGGGGAGACTGCTGACCGAGGATCACCGACACGTCCGTACCAAGGCCCACGGCCACCTTCAGCAGCGACGGCAGCGACAGGTTGCCGCCCTGTTCCAGCTTCCGGATCGTGCCGAGGGAAACCCCCGACTTCTCCGCCAGGGCCTCCTGCGTGACGGCTCTGCCGCGCAGGATCTTGACTCGTTCCGCCGTGGTGCGTTCTGCCCAGAGGGTCATGGGCTGACTCCGTCTCAGGTTGTGGCCTTCCCGGGACGGTACCCCCACAGGGTGGGGGTACGGCGGAGAACGGTCACGCCCCGTGCGTCAGTTGACGTGTGGGGCGCGGCCGGTCGGTAGGTGACTCAGACGCGGGCACCGATGCCGAGGAGGGCCGCCACCCGGGCAGTGGTGCTGGGCTCCCCGTCGGCGAGCACCGTCGTGATGCCGAGTGCTTCGGCCGGCGGGAGGTTCACCGGATGGTCGTCGACGAACACGCACGCTTCACCGGGAAGCCCCATGCGGTCGAGCGTCAGCTGGTAGATCGCGGGGTCCGGCTTCGCGAGGCCCTCCCGCTCGGACACCACCGTCACGTCGAACAACTCCCACACCCCGCAGGCGGCGTACGGGTCGTACGGGTCCAGGCCGAAGCTGTTCGACAGCATCGCAACCACGTACCCGGCCTTGCGCGCGGCCTTGGCGAGCGCCACCATGTCGGCCTCCGGCCGGACGTCGGCCCACGCCCGGCCCATCAAGTTCTCGTGATCGCTCAGCCCGAGGTACGGTGCCGCCTGCCGGTTCCACTCCGCCTGGCTCAGGGCTCCCCGCTCAAGGTCGACGTACAGCTGCCTGACCACCGGATGCGTGTTCAGGGTGCGCCGCCACGTCTCGGGGTCGAGTCCCTGCCGGATACACCACTCCCGGTGCACCTGGAGCGCATCCGTGGTCAGAACCCCGGCGAAGTCCAGGATCAGGCCCCGATACGAGGACGGAGGCGCATCAGTGTCGCGTGACCCGGCCATCGTGGATCCCTTCTTGGTGCGTCGCTTTACCGCGAAGGTACCCGCCGCCGGACGCAGTGGGACAGCGCCCGGTGTTCCCTGATTCGTGGGGCATCGGGCCGTCGTTGGAGCACTCTCTGCGAACGCCTTCGCGCTCTGTCCGTTCGACCAGGTGGAATCGCCCGCTTCCCGCGAGCCAGTGGTTGGCCTACATCGCGGCTGGGAGGGGACGCGCGGTCAGCTCGCTGATGTACTTGGCCGCCTTGCTTGCTTCGGGCGGGTGTAGGGGCTGGTGGCCTGGTTGACCTGCGAGGACTTGCGGTGGACCGCCTTTTGGAGCGCGGGCTCCGCATCGACGGCTGACCGGTCGCACCCGCCGCACCCCCGCCGGCCGGTCCGGGGCGGGTTTGGGGTGCCCCGCACCGGTGGGTGTGTGGTGGGTCAGCCGAGGGCGAGGGCGCGGAGGCGGTCGGGGGCGCCGTTGAAGTAGTCCTGGTCGCCGGGGAGGGTGCCGGAGTCGGCGTACTGCCAGAAGGTCTGGTAGCTCCAGCCGTTCGGGAGGGGGCCGACGGTGGAGGCGTAGCGGGCGATCCAGAGGGGGTTGGTGGCGGCGAAGCCGGCGTAGTTGCCGGTGCACTGGGTCCACCAGTTGGTGGTGGTGTAGATGGTGGGGTAGCGGCCGGTGCGGGTGTGGACGGTGGTGCTGAAGTCGCGGATCCAGTTGACCATGGCGCTCTGGCTCAGGCCGTAGCAGGTGGCGCCGTAGGGGTTGTACTCGATGTCGAGGGCGGGTGGCAGGGTCTTGCCGTCGGCGGACCATCCGCCGCCGTGGTTCACGAAGTAGGTGGCCTGGGTGGCGCCGGAGGAGGAGTTCGGCAGGGCGAAGTGGTAGGCGCCGCGGATCAGGCCGGCGTTGTAGGAGCCGTTGTACTGCTGGGCGAAGTACGGGTTGGTGTAGCCGGTGCCCTCGGTGGCCTTGACGTAGGCGAACTTGGCGCCGTTGGCCGCCACCGAGGACCAGCCGACGTTGCCCTGGTAGCTGGCGACGTCCAGCCCGGGGGTCTGGGTGGCGGCGAGGGAGAGGACGGGCGCGCCGGCGGCGCGGCCCTCGTGGGCGGCGACGGTGGAGCCGGCGAAGTCCCGGTCGGGGTGGAAGGCGGCGGTGCCCTCGACGGTGGGGGCGGCGGCAGCGGGGGCGGGGTCGGCCGCGTAGGCCGGTGCGGCGACGCCGGCGGCCAGGGCGGTCGCGGCGGCGAGCGCGGCCAGGGCGGGCAGCCGGCGGGCGGTACGGCGGGTGGTACCGGTGGTGCGGGAGGCGGTGCGGGCGGAGCGGGAAGAGCGGGGCATGAACACTCCTCTGGTCCGGTGCGGGAAGGGCCCAAGTGGCCCGGAAAGGCCGGGTGTTGGCGCGGCCGTACCGCAGAGTAGCCATGTCCCCGCCAGTGCCGCCAGGCATCTTCGGCCCCACGGCGAACCCGCGGCACAGGTGCCGGATCGCCACCACCGGCAACGCGCGTTGCCGGTCTTGCCGGTCCCGGCCCCGGGGCCGCCCGGGGCGCTGTGACACGATGCCCGCGTGCCGGCCGTCACGGGCGGCACCAGCACGGAGGAAAGGACCAGTCATGACCGACACCGCACCCGACACCGCCCGGCCCGTCGGGGAGCCCGCCTTCCGGCCCGCCACGCCCGCCGACGTCCCGGCCCTGGTCGAGCTGGTCGAGTCCGCCTACCGCGGTGACTCCAGCCGGGCCGGGTGGACCACCGAGGCCGACCTGCTGGCCGGCCGGCGGACCAATCCCGAGGCCGTCGCGGAGGCGGTCGGCCACCCCGAGGGGCTGGTGCTGCTCGCCGAGTGCGACGGCCGGCTGGTCGCCTGCTGCCAGTTGGAGCGGCGTGGCGAGCGGGCGTACTTCGGGATGTTCTCGGTGCGCCCCGGCCTGCAGGGTGGCGGGGTGGGCCGGGCCGTGCTGGCCGAGGCCGAGCGGCTGGCCGGCGAGGAGTGGGGCGTCGCCGCGATGGAGATGACGGTGATCGAGCAGCGCGCGGAGCTGATCGCCTGGTACGAGCGGCGCGGTTTCCGCCGCACCGGAGAGTTCAGCCCGTTCCCGTACGGCGACGAGCGCTTCGGCATCCCGCTGCGGCCGGACCTGCGCTTCGAGCACCTGGTCAAGGAGCTGAAGGCCTCCTGAGGCGTACGCGGGCGGGCGCTCGCGGGCGGGCCCGGTCGACGGGCCCGCCCGCGGTTCGGTTTCCGGGCCCGCTCGCGGTTGGGTCCAGGCTCGCCGGACCGGATCGCGGCAGGTGATGCGGCGTCAAGTCGCCCACCTGGGGCGATGCGGAGATGTCATACCTCGTTCATGATTGGTCTAGGCCAATGTGAGAGGCTGGGCGCGAACGGCCACGTACCGTCCGATGCCCAGGGGGGCCACTTCCGCATGCCCGTACTCCATGGCACCGCCATGCCCGCGCCCGACGCCGGTCCGCGCCGGAAACCCGCGGACCCCGACCTGCGCCTGCCCGCCCCGCCCGACGACGAGGAGCTCTACTGGTACTTCGGCCCGCAGCGCCGCTGGGTGCTGCTCTGCGCCACCCTCTCCTACGCGGGAGCCACCGCCACGCTCGGCCTGTTCGCCCTCAGCAAGCCGCTGCTCTGGCCGTTCCTCGTGCTCACCGTGCTCAACGCGGCCACCTGGCTGCTCTCGCTCACCGACGGCCAGCGCGCCCGCCGCTTCACCCGCGACTCGCACGACCTGCTGATGCGCGCCTGGCAGCCCGCCCGCCACCCGAGCGTGGACCTGCTGCTGCCCACCGCCGGCGAACCGCTGGCCGTCCTCGACAACGCCTACCGGTACACCGCCGCCGTCCGCTGGCCCGGCGAACTGACCGTCCTCGTCCTCGACGACGCCGACCGCCCCGAGGTCCGCCGACTCGCCGAGTCCTACGGCTTCGAGTACCGGGCCCGCCCCGACCGGGGCCGCTTCAAGAAGGCCGGCAACCTCAACCACGGCCTGGCCGAGGGCAACGGCGAGATCGTCGCCGTCCTGGACGCCGACTTCTGCCCCCGCCCCGACTTCCTGCACCACCTGGTGCCCTACCTCGACAACCCCGGGGTCGGCATCGTGCAGAGCCCGCAGTGCTTCGACACCGACGCGGACATGTCCTGGCTCGAACGCGCCGCCGGAGCCACCCAGGAGATCTTCTACCGCTGGATCCAGCCCTCCCGGGACGCACAGGACGGCACCGTCTGCTGCGGCACCAACGCGCTCTACCGGCGCGCCGCGCTGCAGCGGATCGGCGGCTTCGCCGAGATCGACCACAGCGAGGACCTCTACACCGGCCTCGCCCTCGCCCGCGCCGGCTGGTCCACCCGCTACGTGCCCGCGCTGGTCGCCAAGGGCATGTCGCCCACCGGCCTGCCCGCCTTCATCAGCCAGCAGTACCGCTGGTGCCTCGGCTCCCTGGCCCTCGTCCGCGACCCGGACTTCCGCCGCGGACCGCTGCCGAAGTCCGCCCGGCTCTGCTTCTGGAACGGCATCCTCGGCTATCTCACCAGCGCGGTGAACGTCTTCGCCGTGCCGCTGCCCGCCCTGATCATGCTGTTCTTCCGGCCCGAGGAGATCGCACCCTGGCAGGTGCTGCCGTTCCTGCCGCCGATCTGGGTCGCCCTCGTGCTGCTGCCCGCGATGTCCCGCACCCGGTGGCGCTTCGAGGTCACCCGGGTCCAACTCCTCGGCGGGCTCTGCCACGTGGTCGCCATCGCGCACGCGCTGCGCCGCCGCTCCGCCGACTGGGTGCCCACCGGCGCCGTGTCGGGCGGCAGTTCACTCGCCCGTACGGTCGCCCGGATCGGGGTCGGCTGGCTCGGGTTCGTCGTCCTCGCCGGCGCCGCCGGACTCGTCCGGGCCGCGCTGCTGCACGGCTGGCGGCCGTACTGGGCGCTCGCCGCACTGCTCGCGCTCACCGCGTACACCATGATTCCGCTGATCAGGGCCCTGTGGCCGCTGCTGAACGGGTCGAACGGCGGCAAGGACGCCGCCGTCGGTGAGGTCGCCGCGCCCGTACGGAGCCGCTCCGACCTCGGGTTCGGGCGCGCCGATGCCGTCGCCGTCACGGCCGTGCTGCTGCTCTGCGGGCTGCTGGCGTCCGGCTGGGCGGACCCGCTGCTGTTCTGACGATCAGTCAACTCTTCTTCACGGTAACGAACTTCCCTGCGCGTCGCCCCACCGGCGCGGACTCCGCCCGGCCGCCCCATCGGCCCGGCGGACCCGACCACCGCTGCCACCCTGCCAAGGAGCGCCGCCGTGCCCACGGCCGTACCACCGTCGTCCGCACCTGCCCCTGTTCCCGTTCCCGGGCCCGCCGACCTGCTTCCCGAGGTCGTCCGGGTGGGCCGGGAGCCCGCCACCTCAAGGAGTGCCGCCGTCGCCGACCGCGGGCAACCCCGCGGGCGCGCCGCCTTCCGCCCCGACATCGAGGGCCTGCGCGGCATCGCCGTGCTGTCCGTCCTCGCCTTCCACGCCGCCGTACCCGGCCTGACCGGCGGCTACGTCGGCGTCGACGTCTTCTTCGTCATCTCCGGCTTCCTGATCACCGGCCTGCTGGTCGGCCGGCCGCTCGGCCTGTGGGACTTCGCCGCCCGCCGCGCCCGGCGCATCCTGCCCGCCGCCGCCACCGTGCTGGTCGCCACCGCCGCGGCCGGCGGCGCCCTGCTCGACCCGCTGCGCGGCACCGACCTCGCCCGCGACCTGATCGCCGCCGCCGGACAGTTCGCCAACTGGCGCTTCGTCGGTCAACAGACCGACTACCTCGCCGCCGAACGCGACCCCAGCCCGCTGCAGCACTTCTGGTCGCTCGGCGTGGAGAACCAGTTCTACCTGCTCTGGGGCGTCCTGCTGCTCGGCCTCGCCCGGTACCTGCACGGCCGCCGCCGCACCCTCGCGATCGCCCTCGCGACGGCCGGCACCGGCGGCGTCTCGCTGGTGCTGTGCCTGCGCTGGACCCACACCTCGGCGCCGCTCGCCTACTTCTCCACCGGCAGCCGGCTCTGGGAGTTCGCGGCCGGCGCCAGCGCGGCGCTGCTCGGCGGCGCGCTCGTCACCCGCGGCGAGCGGCGGTCGGTGCGGTGGTCGCTGCGGCTGCTCGGCTGGCTCGGGCTGGCGGCCGTCGCGGCACCGGTCCTCCTGTACGACCGCAGCACGCCGTTCCCCGGCTCGGCCGCGCTGCTGCCCGTCCTCGGCACCGCCGCCGTGCTGCTCGCCGGCCACGGCCCGCTGCGCGCCCCCGACGCCGGCCGACTGCTCGCCGCCCGCCCGCTGCGCGCCGCCGGTCGCCTCTCCTACGCCTGGTACCTCTGGCACTGGCCGGTGCTGACCATCGCCCAGGCCCGGTACGGCGCGCTGCCGTGGACGACCCTGGCCGCGCTCACCGCCGCCAGCGCGCTGCCCGCCTGGCTCACCCTGCGCCTGGTCGAACAGCCGCTGCGGTACGGCAGCAGCCCGGCGCCCCGGCGCGGGCTCGCGGTCGGCGCCAGCGCCCTCGTCATCCCGCTGATCGCCGCGCTCACCCTCGGCGGCGGCACCGTCCGCGCCCTCGGCGGGACCGCCGACGCCCCGGCGGCCGCCCCCGCCGGAGCCGCCGACGGCCCGGCCCTGCTCGCCCCCGGCACCCGGGTGCTCACCCTCACCCCCTCGCTGGCCCGCGCGCGGGAGGACTTCCCGCCCGGCAAGGGCTGCGAGATCCCGCTCAACGCCGACAGCAGCCCGCGCTGCCTCTTCGGCACCGAGGACAGCCCCGACCGGATCGTGCTGCTCGGCGACTCGCACGCCGGCCAGTGGATCTCCGCCGCCCTCGCCGTCGCCGAACAGCGCCACTGGGCGCTGGAGGTGCTGGTCAAGCCGGGCTGCCCGCTGGCCACCCTCACGGTGCGCAACAACGTGCTCGGCCGCACCTTCGACGAATGCGACCGCTGGCGCGAGAACACCCTCACCCGCCTCACCTCCGGGCCCAAGCCGCGCCTGGTCCTGATGGCCGGACTCAACCGCTACGGCAGCCAGGAGGAGCGCACCGAGGGCTGGATCCGTACCCTCGACCGCCTCACCGCGCTCGGCACCCCGCTCGCCTACCTCGGCGACACCCCGATGCCGGGCAAGGACATCCCGACCTGCCTGGCCGCCTCCGACGGGCGCTCGGACGCCTGCTTCTTCCCCCGCGACACCGCCTTCGAGCCGGACCCGCTGCTCGACGGTGGGCTCGCCGCCCGGTACGGCGTCCGGACCCTGGACCTCGGCCCGCTGCTCTGCCCCGGCACCGGGCCCTCCTGCCCGGCGGTGCTGGAGGGCGTGGTGCTGTACCGGGACACCGGGCACATCACCGACACCCTGGCGCGGGTGCTGGCGCCGCGGCTGGACCGTGGCCTGCTCGGGACGGTCGGGGCTCCGGGGGCGTCGGTCGGGGCGCCGGGGGCATCACCCGGCGCGCCGGGGACGTCGGCCGGTACCAGCGGCCCGGCGGCTCGGCCCTGAGCGCTGCGCCCGGGCAGCTCAGCCGTAGACGCTGCGGCAGAGGCGGGCCTGCTCCGAGCCGGCCGGCCAGCGGCCGACGCGTTCGGCCTGGTCACAGATGCTGCCCGGGCCGGCGCTCGGCACCGACCCGCCCGACGCCGGCCCCGCCTGCGCGCCCGGCGTGGCCCGGGCCGGGGCGGTGGCCCGCGGGCTGTGGCCGGGCTTCGGGCGCGGGCTCCCCGACGCGCGCTGGGCGTCCGCGGCCCCGGGATCGGCCGCCGTCGCGGGTGTCGCCGCCCCGGCGGCCCCGGTCACCGCACCCATCGCGCCGACCCCCGGGACCGGGGCCGGGAGCGGCGAGGGCGCCGGCGTGGCGGGCGGCGGGGACACCGGCAGGTGCGAGCCCGCACCCGAGGCGGACGGCGAGGCCCCCGGCAGCGCCACCGTCCGCACCTCGTCGCCCGACCCCGGCCCGCACATCACCAGGACCGAGGCCAGCACGGCACCCGTCCCGACCGCCGCGACCGCCCACGCCTTGCGCGAGCGGTGCCTCGGCGGAGCGGGAACGGGCACCGGCGGCAGGGGACTCGTGGGGACCGGCGGAGGCTGCCACGCGTCCTGCGGCCACTGCCACTGCCCTCCGGTGGGCTGCCCAGTCATGTGCTCGTCCTTCCAGCGGCCCCCCGTCGTACCTTTCCGTGCTCAACGAGCGCGCCGACGCCGGGACATGACCCGGAAGAGGGGTCTGAACGGGCGTTGATTGCCGCCGCGCCACATGCTTGGGGTCATGGAGACCAACAGCACGACCGCACCCCTGGTCGAGGTGGCCGAGTTCCGGACCGACAGCCGCTACCGCCTCGTCCACTTCGAGGGCCACGGCTGGGAGCCGCTCGCGCCGGAGGAGTTCGAGCCACGCGTCCACCAGCTCTTTCCGGACCTCGACCCGCGCGACCCGCAGCGCGTCCACTGGGCCGACCGCCCCTGGGAGTGGCCCGCCTGGCACCCCGGCGAGGCCTGAGCGGTCTCCGTACGGCGGTCACGCTCCGCGCGGTGGCCGGGACTTCGTTACGCTGAGCGGGTGAGTGTGGATCACTTCTGGTGCCGCTTGCCGGAGCAGGCCGTGGACAGCTGTTCGCCCGCGGAACTCGGCGAGCTCGTCCCCCGGGACCCCGACGTCCGGTACGACCGGCTGGCCGCCGCCGGGCTCGCCCTCGGGGTCCGGCGCACCGCCGTCCTGATGGAACTCGCACTCACCGAGAACGGCCTGCACCCCGACCCCGCCGCCCGGCTCCCCGTCTACGGCGGCGGGCCGCGCGAGCCCGGCACCGGGATGCCCGTGCTGCGCCCCGACCAGGTCGCGGCCGCCTCCGCGTTCCTGCGGGACTCCGCGCTCGGCGAGCTCGTCCGTCAGCAGGACAGCGTGCTCGCCCGGACGGCCGCGCACTTGGGCTACCCGGCGCCGTGGTCCGAGTCGGTGGCCGCCCGGGTCGTCAACGACCTGCGCGACCTGCGGGACTTCTTCGCCGGTGCGGCGGCCGCCGGCGACGCGGTGATCGTCCGGGAGGCGGAATGAACGACGGGCCGGTGAATGCGGCGAGGGCGGTGGGCGCGGGAGGCGCGGGAGGCGCGGTGGGTGCGATGGGTGCGGGAGGCACGGTGGGTGAGGTGGGTGCGGTGGGCACCGGAGGCGCGGCGGGTGTGGCGGGAACGGCCGGGTACGGGGAAGCGGCCGAGCAACTCGCGGTCCAGTACGAGAGCGTGAGCTTCGCCGAGGTCCACCGCGAACTGCTGCACCTCTACCCGCCGCCACCCGCCGCCGTCCTCGACATCGGCGCGGGCACCGGCCGTGACGCCGCGGCCCTCGCCGCCCTCGGGCACCGGGTGGTGGCCGCCGAGCCGACCCCCGAACTCCGCGCCGTCGGCGAGCGCCTGCACGCGGGCGCCGGCATCCGGTGGGTCGCGGACGCGCTGCCCGGACTGCCCGGGCTCGCCGCCGAGGACGAGCGCTACGACCTCGTCCTGCTCACCGCCGTCTGGATGCACCTCGCCCCCGAGGAGCGCCCACCCGCCATGGACGCCCTCACCGCTCTCCTCGCGCCCGGCGGCCGCCTGGCCCTCACTCTCCGCCACGGCCCCGTCCCGCCCGACCGCCGGATGTTCGACCTGCCGCCCGAGCCCACCGTCGCCCTCGCCGCCGAGCGCGGCCTGCGTCTGCTCCACCGCACCGCCCGGCCCGACCTGCACGGGCGGGCCGGGGTGCACTGGTCGTTGCTGGTGTTCGAGCGGTAGGCAGCCGGGGCCGGTGGTGGGTGCGCGAGAAGTCGGTGTCGTCGACTTCTTGTGCTCCCAGTGGCCGGTCCACGGCGCGGCCCGGTCCTGGTGCGGGGGCGCTCAGGGGCGGGTCGGGTGGTCCGTGGTGGGGGCGTCCGGGTGCAGGGCGCGTTCCAGGGTGACGGCCAGCTCGGTGAGGATCCGGTGCGCGTCGGCGTCGAGCGTCGCCATCAACTGCTCCTCGGCCGCGCGGTAGTGGGCGAGGAGGCGGTCGACGAGCTCGGCGCCGGCCCGGGTGAGCCTGAGGTGGATGATGCGCCTGTCGTCGTCGTCGCGTTCCCGGACGATCAGGCCCTGCTGCTCCAGCTTGTCCGCGCGGATGGTCATGCCGGAGCAGGTGACCAGGTCGAGGGCGGCCAGTTGGCCGGTGGTGAGCCGGTGGCCGGGGCCGGCCCGGTGCAGGGTGACGAGCACGCCGAACCCGGCGGCGGTGAGGCCGTGCGCCTTGAGGACCGGTTCCAGACGGGCCTTCCAGAGCGTGGCGATCCGGTACAGGCGGCCGAGCGGGCCTTCGAGGGTTTCCGCGGTGGGGCGGGCGGAGGGACGGCAGGTCGGTGGGGCGGGGGGTTCCTCGGGTGGGCGCCGGGGCACGGGGGCCTTCCAGGTGGTGGGGGTGCGTGGGGTGGCGACGGGCGCGCCGCGGGTGCTGCGCCGGCTGCGGCGGTCCGACGCCGGCGGGGGGCCGGCGTCGGATCCTCCGGGGTCGGTTCAGCCGACCGGGGCGGGTTGCGGTGCGGGCGCGTGGGGGGCGATGCGGTGCAGGCCCTTGCGGTCGTAGAGGCGGGTGACGGCGAGGCCGAGGACGAGGGAGACGGCGAAGCCGAGGCCGACCATGGTCCAGGCGCGCCCCAGTCCGGCGTCGGCCTGCGCGTCGAAGTAGAGGACGGACCGTACGCCGTCGACGACCTGGCGGAACGGCTCGAAGTCGGCCAGGAAGCGGTAGAACCCGGGCAGCGCCTCCAGCGGGATGGTCGCGCCGGCGGACGGGATGGCCAGACCGATCAGCACCAGCATGGAGACGATCGGGCCGGGGGTGCCGAAGGCGGCGAGCAGGGCCAGCGCGGTGATGCCCATCGAGGCCGTGGCGCAAGTGCCGAAGATCCACAGTTGTGGCAGGTGGGAGGCGTCGATGCCGATGATGCCGACCGCGGCGGCCATGGCCAGCGCCGACGTCGCCATCGACAGCACGACCATGAGGACCGAGCCGACCGCGAAGTGGCGCACCCGGCTGATGTGTTGCACGGGCTTGGTGGTGCGGAACGGGCCCTTGTCGCTGGCGACGTAGCCGAGCGCGGTGTCCACCTGGGTGTGGATCACGTTGGCTCCCAGCATGCCGCCGAGGACGAGGACGAGGGTGTAGAAGAAGGCGCTCAGCCCGAGGCCGCTGTGGTGGCCGAGGGGGTGTCCCTCCTGGACCGCGGCCCTGACCGGGTCGGCGATCATCAGCTGCGCCGCTGCACCGGGTGCGGCGGTGGCGCGGTCGGCGGTCCGGTCGGCGGCGTGGTCGGCCGAGCCGGTGGCGGAGCCGGTCGAGGCCCGGAGCCGGGCCTGCTCGGCGAGCTGCTGGCCCACCTGGGTGGAGGTGGTCCGGACGACCTCGCGGTTGATCTCGGCCGCCATGTTCGACCCGAAGCTCCCGGCGCCCGGGTTGGTCAGCACGGTCATGGTCGGCGGGTGCGGATCGTGCTGGAGCGGACCGGCGAGGGCGGCCACCGAGGCGGAGAAGTCGTCCGGGATGACGAGTGCGCCGAACACCTTGTCCTTGGCGAGGAGTTCGTCGGCGGTGCGGCGGTCGACCTGCTTCCAGGAGACCTTGCCCTTCAGGTCGGCGGACTGCGCGATCTGCGGGGCGATCCGTTCGCCCAGGTTGACCTGCTTCCCGTCGACCCGGGTGCCCTGGTCCGCGTTGACCAGCGCGATCGGCAGGTCCTTCATCGAGCCGACCGGGTCGTTGTTGGCGCCCAGGTACAGCAGCGACAGGACGAACGACAGCAGGCCGAGGATCAGCGCCGACGGCAGCCACAGGCTCTTCCTGCGCAGCAGCCCGCGTGCGCTCGCCCGGAGCGCGTGGGTCGGCTCAGACATCTCGCCCCCCGCGGCGGTGCGGCGTGGCGGGGGTCCGTTCGTGACACCCGGTTCCGGTGGGGAGTGGGGCTGGCAATGGTGCTCCAGTTGCGACGGCGCGCCGACGGCTGCGGCGCGCGGAGGGTGACGGTGCAGGATTCCTGGCATCGTGGCTGGTCAGCCCGCTGTTGGAAACCTTCACTTTCTAGCTCAATAGTGTCACTATCGAGAGAGCGGGTCCATCCGGGGGCCTGGGAGACTGATCACACACAGAACAGTTCGAGTGAGTGAGCGCATGAGGATCTCCGACCTGAGCCGCCTGACCGGGACCCCGGTCGGAACGATCAAGTACTACCTCCGGGAGGGGCTGCTGCCGCCCGGCCGCGCCCTCGGGGCCACCCTGACCCTGTACGGCGACGAACACGTCCAGCGCCTGCGCCTCATCCGAGCGCTGACCGCCCGCGGCGGCCTGTCCATCGCCGCCACCCGCGACATCCTCTCGGCGGTCGACCGGCCGCTCGAACCGCTGGACATGCTCCGCGTCGTCCACTACGCCCTGCCCACGCCGGTCGACGCGGCCGAGACCGACGCGATCGACGCACAGGCCCCGCAGGTGGACGACCTGCTGGCGGCCATGGGGTGGGAGGTCTCGGCGGAGTCCCCTCACCGCAAGGCCCTCGCCGCCAGCCTGATGGACCTCGCGCGCCTCGGCGTGGAGCTCGGCACCGAGGAACTGCAGCGCTACGCCGAGATCGCCGCCGCCGCGGCCCGACTGGACCTCGACCGGCTCGAACACATCGAGGACCGCCTGCGGCTCGCCGAGCACGCCGCGATCGTCGTCCTGCTGCTCGAACCGGTCCTGGCGGTGCTGCGCCGCCTCGCCCAGGAGGACGAGTCCCACCGCCGGGGGGCCTGGGCGGGCACCGGCGAGGTGGCCGGCGTCGGCGAGGCGGCCGGCAGCGGCGAGGACGCCCGTGCGGGTGAGGGCGGACCGGAGCGCGAGCGGTGACGGGGCGGCCGGTGCTCCGCCCCTGGTGAATGCCGCCGCGACCGGGCGCGCGTGGGAAGTCGGCCGGGTCGACTTCCCACGCGGGCGGGGGTGGGGAGGCGGGGCCCTACCGCGTGCCGAAGTCCTCCTCGACCAGCCGGGTGGCCCACCGGGTCAGGGCGGGGACGAGGGGCGGGTGGGCGAGGCCCGCGGCGGTGGCGAGGCGGTCGGCCGAGGCGGTGTCGTAGCGGTCCTCGGAGAGGAAGGTGAGGGTCTCCGGGTCGGTGCCGGTGAGGGCGCGGGGGAGGCGGCGGACGAGGGGGACGGGGATCAGGGCGCGGGGCGGGCGGACGCCGAGGTGGGTGGCGAGCAGGGCGATCAGATCGGGCAGGTGGGGGGTTTCGGGGTCGAGGACGGTGTGGGCCCGGACGGGCCCGTGGTCGTGGTCGGGTACGGCGGCCAGGAAGCGGGCCAGGTGGTCGACGGTGACGACGGGCAGGAAGGTGCGGCGGGTGCCGGGCAGCAGGGGGAGGCGGCCGCGGTGGAGCAGGCGGACCAGCTGGGCCGGGCCGAGGTACTGCCCGGCCTCGCCGGTCCGCGAGTGGCCGATGACGCTGCTCGGGTTGACGGTGGTGAGCGGTACGCCGAGGCGGGGCGCGGTGACCCGGACGGCGGCGTCGCCGAGCTGCTTGGAGGCCTCGTACGCGCCGAGGCGGCGGTAGAGCGCGGCCGTGGTGTGCTCCGCGAGCGGGTACTGCGGGTCCGGGTCGCGGCCGACGCGGTAGCCGGAGAGGTGGACCAGCCGGCGCAGCCCGGGGCGGGTGGCGGACCACCGCAGCGCGTGCAGGGCGCCGTGCACGTTGGGGGGTTCGGCCTGGGCGCGGGTGAGGCCGAAGTCGTAGCGGGCGGCGAGGTTGTGGACGTCGCGGACCTCGGCGAGCCGGGCGTCGTCCTCGGGGGAGAGGCCGAGGCCGGGGCGGGTGAGGTCGGCGGTGACGGTGGTCAGGGCCGTGTCGTCGGCGTCGTGCTCGCGCAGCCAGTGGCGGAGGGCGAGGGCGCGTTCGGTGTCGCGGACGGCGACGGCCACGGGTTCGCCGCGGGTGAGGAGTTCGAGGGCCAGCCAGCGGCCGAGGAAGCCGGTGGCGCCGAGGACGAGCGTGCGGGGCGGCGGGGCGGACGTCATGCTGCGCTCCAGGAGTCAGGAATTCAGTAGACCGGTCTGCATATTTTTTGGGCCTGCGGAGGTGGGGGGCGCGCGCCCCGGCGGGCCCCCCCCCGCGGCCGGCGCCGGGGGGGGCCCCCCCCCCCCCCCCGGGACCCCCGGCGGCGCCGCCCCCCCGGCCGGGGCGGGGA
>NZ_JBEOUW010000037.1:0-21272 GCF_040303045.1 Kitasatospora sp. NPDC096140 | reverse complement strand
TCACTCACTCCGGCTCGCGTTCTCTTTTTTTGGGGGGGGGGGGGGGGGGCCCCGCCCCCCCGCCGCCCCACCTCCGGCTTACGCGTCGCGGTGGCCGGCCCCGCCGCGCCCGCTGTTCCCGGCGGGCCTGCCGAGCAGCTGTCGGACGGCGTACCGGGCGTGGTCCAGTGGTTCGCGGCTGCGCCGGACGGAGGCGAGCAGGACGGCGCCCTCCAGCAGGGCGAGCACCTGGCCCGCGGCGGTCTCGGCCTCGGCCGCGCCGAAGCCCTCGGCCTCCAGCCGGCCGGCGAGCACCTGCTGCCAGCTCCCGTACACCTCGGCGCAGACGGTCCGCAGCGGCTCGTTGGTGCCCGCCGTCTCCAGGGCGACGGTCGCGATCGGGCAGCCGCTGGTGTAGTCGGACTCCGCCAGGCGTCCGGCGAAGGCCTCGACCAGCCGTTCCGCGAGGGCGGCGGTGTCGGCGCCCTCGGCGGCGAGCGCGGCGAGCAGAGCCTCGACCTCCTGGCCGGCCTCGGTGAGCGCGGCCGCCACCAACTGGTCCTTGCCGCCGGGGAAGTGGAAGTAGAGCGAGCCGCGCGGCGCGCCGGTGGCGGCCACGATCCGGTTCAGGCCCGTCCCGAAGTAGCCCTGCGCTTCGATCAGTTCCCTGGTGCCGGCGATCAGCCGGGCCCGGGTCTCCTCGCCCTTGACTCCCATGCGGCGATAGTAGACCGGTCTGCATATTCTGTCGACGCCGGGTTGACGGAACGTCAGTGGCGCTTCCCGGCCACGTCAGCAGCGAACCGCCGGCGGGTACCCGGTCCAGCGCAGCTCCTCGGGCAGGTGGCTCTGGTCGTTCAGCAGCAGGACGGCGGGCGGCCGGCCGGGCGCGTAACGCAGCACGGTCAAGCCCGCGTTGGCGGCGTTGACGCCGAGCCAGCGCCAGTCCGGGGCGTCCAGGGCGTGCCGAACCAGCCAGCCGACCAGGAAGGCGTGGGTGACGACCAGCTCGTGCCGGTCCTCGCCGCCTGCCACCGGCCCGGTGAACCGCTCGACCGCCCGCTGCGCCAGCACCGCCCCGCTCCTGGCCTCCTCCGCCGTGGTGCCCGCGAGGAAGTCCAGGAGGAACTCCGCGCTGTCCTCGGGCAGTTCGGACCGCTCCGGCAGGTGGGGGACGAAGTCCCCGGCCTCCTCGCACACCACCGGCGCCACGCCGTCCCGTTGCAGCCGCTCGGCGACCAGCCGCGCGGTCTGGGTGGCCCGGGGCAGTGGCCCGTGGTGCAGCGCCGTGATCGGCCGGCCCGCGAGCCGGCGGCCCAGCAGCTCGGCCTGCCGGCGCCCGGCGTCGGTGAGGCCGCTGTCGTCCGCGTGCGAGGCTTCGCCGTGACGGGCCAGGTAGAGGTAGCGGGTGGCGAGGTCGGTCATGCTTCGGAACTCCTCGACGGTCGGCGGATCGTGTCGTCCCGAAGCGACGCGCGACGCGCCCCACCGGTTCCGCCCCGAGGATTCCGCCCCGAGCCGGAGGGCCCCGCCGGGCGTGCGCCGCGGGCCCGCGGCGCACGCGGGTCCGTGCTCAGCGGCTCGGTGCTCAGCCGGTGGCGGCCTCCGCGGTGTGGGCCCCGTCCAGCAGGGCCAGCTCCTCGTCCGACAACCGCAGCGCGCCCGCCGCGATGTTGTCCTCCAGGTGCGCCACGTCGCCCGTGCCCGGGATGGCCAGGACGTGCGGGCCGCGGTGCAGGGTCCAGGCCAGGCGGACCTGCGCGGTGCTCACCCCGCGCGCCTCGGCCACCGCCCGCACCTGGGCCGGCTCGGTCTCGCCGGCGCCGTGCTGCCGTCCGGCGCCGGCGATCGCGTAGAAGGGGACGAAGGCGACGCCCTGCTCGCCGCAGAGCCGCAGCATCTCGTCCTGCCGGGACCACCCGCCGATGCCGTACGGGTTCTGCACGCACACCACGGGCGCGATGGTCTGCGCCTCGGCGAGCTGGTGCGGGTGGACGTTGGACAGGCCGAGGTGGCGGATCAGCCCGGCCTGCCGCAACTCGGCCAGCGCGCCGAAGCGTTCGGCCACCGAGTCGGTGCCGACGATCCGCAGGTTGACCACGTCGAGGTGGTCGCGGCCGAGCTGGCGCAGGTTCTGCTCGACCTGGGCGCGCAGCCGCTCGGGGGTGCGGGCGTGCTCCGCCCACGAGCCGTCGGGGTTGCGGCCCGAGCCGACCTTGGTGGCGATCACCAGGCCGTCCCGGTACGGGGCGAGCGCCCGGTTGATCAGCTCGTTCGCGGAGCGCAGCGGGGAGAAGTAGAAGTCGGCGGTGTCGATGTGGTCGACCCCGAGCTCGACCGCGCGGCGCAGCACCCGCAGGGCCTGGTCGCGGTCGCGCGGCACGGCGTGCGGGACGAGTGCGGGGCCGGTCTGCGGCAGGCGCATCGCGCCGAAGCCGATGCGGTGGACGACGAGGTCGCCGAGGGTCCAGGTGCCGGAGGCGGCGGTGGTCACGGGGGCGGTGGGGGTGGTCGGGAGGGTCTCCGTAGTCATGTCCGTCATGATCGCCACGGCGCTATCCTGACCGCCAACGATTCGAACATGCCTGAATCCACGGGGGTGGGGGCTTGGCGGCCGAGCTGCTGTTCACGGCGGGCGACCTGGCGCGGATGCGCTTCGCGGTCTCGCCGATGTGGGAGGTCGGCCCGAGCCTGCGGCTGCTCGGCTCGGGGCTCGCCCACGCCGTCCACCGCCCGTGGGTGGAGCAGGTGCGGCCCCGGCTGGCGGCGCTCGGCCCGGCGTACGCGCTGCTCGCCGAGCTGGTCCCGCCCGCCGGGTACGTGCCGGACTTCATCAACCCGGTGCCCGCCGGCCCCGCCCCGACGCTGGCGCAGGAGCTGGCGGCGATCCGGGCCACCCCGGCCGAGCAGGTCCGCCGCGACCTCGACCGGCTGCGGGACGACCGGGGCGGCCGGCTCGGGCCCCGGCTGCGCGCGCTGCACGGCGACCCGGCGGGCGGGCTGGGCCGGCTCACCGAGGCGGTCGAGGCGTACTGGGAGCTGGCGCTCGCCCCGTACTGGGTGCGGATCCGCGCCGTCCTGGACGCGGACGTGCTGCACCGCGCCCGGCAGGCCGCCGAGCACGGCGCGGCGCGGGTGCTGAACGACCTGCACGCCGAACTCCGGTGGACGGAGGACACCCTGCGGCTGCGCCACCGCACCCGCCCGCTGCCGGGCCGGACGGCCGGGGCGGGCCTGCTGCTGATCCCGTCCGCCTTCACCGGCCCGTCCCTCTACACCCGCCTCGCCCCGCCGGACCCGCTGCAGCTCGCCTACCCGGCGCGCGGCACCGGCACGCTGTGGGCGCCCGCCGCGGCGGCCGGCACCGGGGCGCTGGCCGCCGTCCTCGGCCGCTCCCGCACCCGGCTGCTGACGGAGCTGGCGGCCCCGGCGTCCACGACCGAGCTCGCGCGGCGCACCGGGCTCTCGCCGTCGGCGGTGTCGCAGTACCTGACGGCCCTGCGGGACGCCCGGCTGGTGAGCGCCCACCGGGCCGGGCGGTCGGTGCTGTACGCGCGGACCGCGTCGGCGGAGGCCTTGCTGGCGCCGCTGGCGCAGGGCTGATGATCGGTTCCTCCGCCTACCGTAATGTCATCCCACTTCCCGGATGTCGGCGGCCGGATCCGCCCCGACGCCCGTAGCGTGCGGGGCATGACACCCATGCGGCAGCACCAGCACCCCCGCCGTCGCCGGACCGGCCCCGTGGTCGCGCTGCTCGGGGCCGCCCTCGGCGCCGTGGCGCTCACCGGGGCACCCCTGCCGCCGTCCGCCCCGGTGGCCGACACCCCGCTGCGCCCGGGCGGCGCGCCGCCGACCGTGTACGCGCACCGCGGCGCCTCCTCCGCAGCCCCCGAGAACACCCTGGTCTCCGACGAGGTGGCCCGCCGGGCCGGCGCCGAGTGGATCGAGGACGACGTCCAGCCCAGCCGGGACGGCGTCCCGTACGTGCTGCACGACGACACCGTGGACCGCACCACCGACGGCACCGGCCGCATCCGCGACCTGACCGCCGCACAGCTGGACGCCCTGGACGCCGGCTCCTGGTTCGCCCCGTCGTACGCCGGCACCCGGCTGCCGACGCTGGCCGCCCAACTGGAGGACCTGCGCACCCGCGGCGGCAGGCTGCTGCTGGAGATCAAGGGGCCGCACACCCGGGAGGAGGTCGCCCGGATCGTGCGGGAGGTGCGCGACCACGGCATGACCGACCGGGTCCTCGTCCAGAGCTTCGAGGTGGACGCGCTGCGCCTCACCCGCGAACTGGCCCCCGAGCTGCCGCTCGCCCTGCTCCGCTCCACCCTGGACGCCGACCCGGTCGCCACCGCCCGCGACCTCCGGCTGGCCGCCTACAACCCCTCGGACGACGCGCTCTCCGCGCGCCCCGGCGTGGTCCGGGAACTGCACGCCGCCGGGGTCGCCGTCAACGTCTGGACGGTCGACCGGCCCGACCGCTGGAAGGCCCTCACGGCCGCCGGGGTGGACGGCATCATCACCAACCGCCCGGCGGAGCTGGCCGGTTGGAGGTCCGGCGCCGCCGCCGGCTAGGCCACCCGGCGTGGCGGAGGGCACCGCGAGAGCGGGCGCCGGAGCAGGCGCGGGAGACGGCGCGGGGAGCGGGCACCGGTTCCGTCCGTGAGGCCACCGGCTCCTGAGGCCGTCGGCCCCTGAGGCCGCCTACGACCGGCTGAAGCCCCCGAACGCGGCCGGCTCGGCCGGGCGGTAGCTGAGCAGCGCCGCGCCCGACGCGGTGATCCGGGAGGCGGTGAGCGCGAAGGCGGTCGGCGGCCCGCCCTCCGGGAACAGCCGGATGCCCGCGCCGAGCGCCACCGGGGCGACCACCAGGTGGTACTCGTCGATCAGGCCGTGGCCCATCAGCGTGCGCGCCAGGGCACCGCTGCCGTGGATCTGCAGTTCGCCGTCACCGTCGAGGCGCTCCTTGAGCCGGGCGACCTCGGCCGGGACGTCCCCGCCGAGCAGCGTGGTGTTCGCCCAGCGGGGATCGGTGAGGGTGTGGGTGGCGACGTACTTGGGCAGGCCGTTCAGCTTGGCGGCCACCCCGTCGGCCGGATCGGTCACCCCGGGCCAGTAGGAGGCGTAGATCTCGTACGTCCGCCGCCCGAGCAGGAAGGCCTGCGGGCGTTCGAACACCTCGTCGACGAACCGGTCCGTGTCGGCGTCCAGGAAGGGCGCCAGCCACCCGCCGTGCGGGAACCCCCCGGCGCGGTCCTCCTCGGGGCTGCCGGGGGCCTGCATCACGCCGTCGAGGGTGACGAAGGTGGTGAGGGTGAGTCTGGCCATCGCGGGTCTCCTCGGTTCCGGTGCCGGTGAATCCCCCTCCGCGGGCCAATCTGACAGACCGGCGGGCCGCAGCCGGACCCGGCGCGCCGGGTGGGCGGGGCGCTCTGCCAGAGTGCGGGTATGACGATTGCGACCCTTCGCTGCGCCGTCCTGGACGACTTCCAGGGCGTCGCCACCAGCTTCGCCGACTGGTCCCCGGTCACCGACCGGGTGGCGGTGACGGCCTTCAAGATGCACTTCCGCACGGAGAAGGAACTGGCCGACGCACTGGCGGACTTCGACATCGTGGTCACCCTGCGCGAGCGGGTGCCCTTCCCGGCCTCGCTGTTCGCCCGGCTGCCGAAGCTCAGGCTGCTGGTCGCCACCGGCATGCGGAACTCGGTGATCGACCTCGCGGCCGCCGAGGCGCACGGCGTGACGGTCTGCGGCACGGCCAGCTCCGGCACCCCGCCGGTCGAGCTGACCTGGGCGCTGCTGCTCGGACTCGCCCGCGGCATCGTGGCGGAGAACACCGCGCTGCGCGAGTGCGGCCCCTGGCAGAGCACCGTCGGCGCCGACCTGCACGGGCGGGTGCTCGGCGTGCTCGGCCTCGGTCGGATCGGCAGCGCGGTCGCCCGGGTCGGGCTCGCCTTCGGCATGGACGTCGTCGCCTGGAGCCGGAACCTGACCGACGAGCGGGCCGCCGATGCGGGCGTGCGCCGGGCGGCGACCAAGGAGGAACTGCTGAGCGGCAGCGACTTCGTCACGGTCCACCTCGCGTCGAACGAGGGCACCCGGGGGCTCGTCGGCGCGGCCGAACTCGCTCTGATGAAGCCCGGGGCCTACCTGGTCAACACCTCCCGGGCGGCCGTCGTCGACCAGGACGCGCTGCTCGCCGCACTCACCGGGGGCACGATCGCGGGCGCCGCGGTGGACGTCTTCGACACCGAGCCGCTGCCCGCCGACCACCCGATGCGCAGCGCGCCCCGGCTGCTGGCCACCCCGCACCTGGGGTACGTCTCGCAGGACAACTACCGGCGCTACTACCGCGAGGCGGTGGAGGACATCGCGGCCTTCCTGGCGGGCGAACCGATCCGCCGGCTGGGCTGACGCCTCTGACGCCTCTGACACCTCTGACGCCTCCGCAGCCTCCGCCGCCCGCAACGCCCCGGGCCGCATACTGACCGCATGGGTGACGGCACGGCGGACCGCACGGGCTACGGCACGACGGGTGACGGCACGACGGTGGGCGGCGGTGTTCCGGCCACCGGCCGGCGCGGGGTGCTGCGGGCGGGCGCGGCGGCACTGGTCCTGGGCGCGGTGGCGGGCTGTACGAGCGGGAGCAAGCCGTCGGCGACGGGGCCGGGGCCGGGCACGCCGACGCCCGGGACAGCGACCGGAACACCGCCCGGTGCGGGGACGCCCACGGCCACACCGGCGCCGACCGCCGTCGCCACCCCGCTGCCGCAGCCGCCGCTGTGGCAGCCCGGCCCGTCCGAGATCCAGCCCGACGTCAAGCGCCGCGCCGTCGAACTGGTCGCCGCGCTGGGCGCCTGGCCGCCCGGCGGGCAGGGCGTGGAGGCGGCCCGGGCCCGGGTGGCGGCGCTCGGGCTGCCGCCCGCGCTGGCCGACCAGGCGGGCCCGCTGGCGCCACCGGCGGTCGAGGCGAGCCTGGAGGTGATCGTCGCCCAGTACGGCGGGATCCTGGCCGACTCGGCGAGCGTGCTGGTGGTGTGCCGGCAGTGGACCCGGGGGGCGGACGGCTCGGTGGCCGAGGGCGGCACCACCGTGGACGTCCGGCTGAGCCGGGCCGCGCCGCGCTGGACCGTCACCGACCTGCACCCGGGCGTCGCGGGCCCGGCCGCCGCCGCACCGCCCCCGGCGGTCGCCCGGGTGCTGGCCGAGCCGCGGATCGAGCTGCCGCCCGAGGCGGCCGCCGATCTGCGCAGCGGCACCGTCCACGCCAGCGTGCCGGAGGCGATGCTGCGGCTGGCCGGCCCGTACACGCTGTCGGTGAGCGTGGTGCGGACCGGCCACCCGCTGGACGTCTTCGGGACGACCCGGCCCAGCGACCATCCGCCGGGCCGGGCCTTCGACGTCTGGCGGATCGACGGCATGGCCGTGGTGGATCCGGCGACGCCCCGGCAGCTGATCGAGTCCTTCATGCGGGACGCGGCCGCCGCCGGTTCGTACAACGTGGGCGGCCCGGTGGCGATCGCGGGGGCCGGGAACCGGTTCTTCACCGACGACACCCACCACGACCACTGCCACATCGGGTTCGACCACTAGACCTCGTACAGACCTCGTACAGACCTCGTACAGACCCCGTACGGACCTCGGACGTCAGTTGACGTTGACGCCGCTCCAGGCCGCCGCCACCGCGTTGTACTCGGTGCTGCCGGCGCCGTAGAGGTCCTTGGCCGCGTTCAGCGAGGCGGCGCGGGCACCCTTGTAGTTGGTGGTGGAGGTCATGTAGACGGTCAGCGCGCGGTACCAGATCTTGGCGACCTTCTGGTTGCCGATGCCGGTCACCGCGGAGCCGTTGCAGGTGGGGCTGTTGTAGGCGAAGCCGTTGATGGTCTTGCTGCCGCTGCCCTCGCTGGCCAGGTAGAAGAAGTGGTTGCCGACGCCCGAGGAGTAGTGCACGTTCAGCTTGCCGACCGAGCTGCTCCAGCAGTCGGCCGAGGAGCCGTCCAGCGAGGGCTTGTCGAAGCGGCGCAGCCACGGCGGGGTGGACTGGTCGCTGAACAGGTAGTCGGGGGTGTCGACCTTGTTGTTGGCGTACCACTCCACCATCGTGCCGAAGATGTCGCTGGTGGACTCGTTGAGGCCGCCGGACTCGCCGCTGTAGCGCAGGTTGGCGGTGGCGCTGGTGACGCCGTGGGTCATCTCGTGGCCCATGGTGTCGAGGTCGACCTGCTCCGGGTCGTGGGAGCCGTCGCCGTCGCCGGTCATCATGCAGAAGCAGGCGTCGGACCACTGGGCGTTGTCCCAGTTGGTGCCGACGTGGACGAAGACGGTGGCGCCCTTGCCGTCGTTCTTGATGCCGTTCCGGCCGAAGGTGTTCTTGTAGTAGTCGTACGTCCAGGCGGTGTTGGCGTGGGCGTCGACGGCCGCGGTGGAGCGGTCGGTGGAGAACTTCTTCCCGTCGCCCCAGACGTTGGAGGCGCTGGTGAAGGCGGTGCCGGAGGAGGCCTTGACCGAGCCGGACGAGAGGTTGTGCGCGTCCTTGGTGACGTGGCCGCGGACCGGGTCGGTCAGGGTGTAGCCCCCGCTGACCGGGGTGGTGTCGATGGTGATCGTGCCGGTGTACTCGGAGTTGCCGGTGCCGGAGGCCTGGTGCTCGGCGTCGTAGGACTCGATCTGCTCACCGGTGGTGGCGTCGGTGACGACGACCTTGCCGGCCGGCTCGCCGTGCTCGCCGCTGCCCTCGACGGTGGTGCGCCAGGCGAGGCGGGGCGTGCCGTCGGCGGCCCAGACGACGAGCTCGGGGGTGCTGACGGCGTCCCGGACGCCCGGGGCGGCGGAGAGCGCGTTCGCTGCGCCGGACTGCGCGGGCACCTTGGGGGTGGTCGACTTCACGGCGGCGTCGTGGGCGGCCGCGCGGGTGGTGTCCTTCAACTTGCCCTTGGCGTCCTGGTGGACGACCAGGTCGCCGCCGACCACCGGCACGCCCTGGAAGGTGCGGTCGAAGCGCACGTGCGAGGTGCCGTCGGCGTCGAGCACGACGTCCTTGAGCACGAGGTCCTGGCCGGCGCCGAAGCCGAACACCGCCGCGTTGTGGGCGACGTTGGCGCGGGCCTGGGATATCGCGGCCTCGCGCGGGTTGGGCGCGGCGGAGGCCGTGGCGGCGGGGACGGTCGCGCCGGCGAGGGCGGCGACGACCGCGACGGCTCCGGCCACGCGGGCACGGCGGAATGAGGACGTGGGGGTCACTCGGAACTCCAGTGGGGGTTAGCTGCAGGGATAGGAGCTGGTCAGAGATTGACGGCGATCAGTCAGATGCAGCTAGAGGGAAGGTCATAACTTTGCCAAGTTGTGTCCTTGGACAGTCAAAAATGATCAGAAGTTAACAAGCGCTCTACGGGGCCGTCGTGACGATCGACTACACCCGGCGCTGTGAAACCCGCGCGCCCGGCCCGGGGCAGGCCCTACGCTCTCGGTCCATGGACGGATGGGTGGGGGCCTGGACCGGCGGTCGGGCCGCGGTGCACCTGGGCGACGTCGCGGACTTCAACGCGCAGTTCTTCGCCCCCGGCATGGACGCGGCGCAGCGCCTGCGCCGGCTGCGGCAGGCGCACCACTACGCCTGCCTGGCCGTCGGCTACAGCCCCGAGCCGGCCGTGCTGGTGCTGCCCGCCGAGGTCGCCCCGGAGTGGACCGACTGGCTGGCCCGGGAGTTGGCCTGGGGGCCGGTCGAGGTGTACAGCGGCGTGGCACCGGACGACACGGTGGCCGAAGCACTCGCCGCCCGCCCCGCGCTGACCGCGCGGATCGCCGACTCCGGCCACCCGGTGGTGCGGTGGGGGCGGACGCCCGCCCAGGGGGAGGGGCCCGAGCTGGCGGCCGTCCGCCGCTACGAGTCCAAGGCCGCCGCGCACGACCTGTTCTCCGCGCTCGCCCCCGGGCACCCGGACATCCGCCTGCCGCGCCAGGAGCGCCCCGACGGCCGGCGCCGGGCCGCCCGCCGGCTCACCGCCCGCGCCGCCCGGGGGCTGACCACCGTCCTGAAGAGCCCGCACGGCGTGGGCGGCTACGGCACCGTCGTGGTCGAGCCCGCCGAGCTGTTCGCCGCGGGCGGCGGCCGGGCCCTGCTGCGCCGCCTGGTCCGCACCGAGGTCCTGCCGGCCGACGGCGCGCTGCTGCTGGAGGAGCACGTCTCCCCGGGCCCGGCCGCCCGGCTGCGCGACCTCACGTACGACGCCGTCGTCGGCCCGGACGGCACCGTCCACCCCGTCGGCGCGGGCGCCATGGACGTGGCCGGCACCCGCTACCAGGGCGTCACTGTCGGCCCCGGCGCGGTGCCGCAGGGCGCCGCCGCGACCGCCCGCCGCTTCACCCTGGCCGTGGGCGAGCGGCTGGCCGCCGACGGCTACCGCGGCTGGTACGACGTCGACTTCGTCACCGACCGCGAGCGCCGGCTCGCCCCCACCGAGATCAACCTGCGGCTCACCGGCCCGGCCGTCGCCTTCGTGCTGGCCGCCCGGCTCGACGCGGTCCGCGGACCGGGCCACCTGGTGCGCACCCTGGACGGCATGCCGCTCGGCGCCCGGCTCGCCCCGGCGGCGCTGCACGACCACCTGCAGCGGCTGCGGCCGCGTTGCGCCCGGCTCGGTGTCACCCTGCTGCCGCTGATCCCGACGGCCTGCCACGAGCCGGAGCCCGCCGTCGGCCTCGCCCTCGCCGGGCCGGACGTCGAGGCGCTGGACGCGGCCGAGGCACTGGTCGCCGCCGCCAACCACGGGCTGGCCGGGATGTTCGAGGCGCTCAGGTGAACCACCGTCACCCGCGGCCCGCCGACACCACCTCTCCCACTCGTCACCCGCGTCCGGCCGGCACCCCCGTTCCGTCACCCGCGGCCCGCCGTCACCCCTTCCCGACCGGCGGACGCCAGACCACGAACCGCACCAGCACCAGCGCCGCGAGCATCAGCGGGATGTTGAACGCGAACACCAGCGCCGTCTCCCGCGGCCAGTCGGTGGCCCTGGTGATCCGGTACAGGTTGTCCTGCGGCCACCAGTTGACGAGCAGCCAGGTGATCGCCAGATGGGCCAGCACCGACAGCCGCTCCGGCCTGCCCAGCCGCCGGACGGCGTCCAGGCCGATGCAGAAGTAGACGAACCCGGCGCCGAAGGCCAGGTTCTCGCAGAGGTAGAGCAGCCGGAAGAAGTCGCTGTAGGGGGCGGGGACTCCGGTGAGGTCGGTCGAGCCGGGGAAGAGGATGTCGGTCGTCACCCACGCGCCCCCCGCGAACACCAGCACGCAGAGGACCGCCGCGCAGCCGTTCGTGAAGGCCGAGTCACCGCCGGAGCCGCCCCCGGCCTTGCCGCCGCCCTTCCGGGAGCCGGCCTTCCCCGAACGCGCCGCCGGGCGCGGGGCGGTGTGCTCCGGCGGGGCGGGCAGTGGCAGGGCCGCGCGGTCCAGCTTGCCCGCCCGGGTGCGCGGCAGCTCGGACACCGGGACGACCGCCGCGGGCGCCTCCCCGGCCGGCAGCTCCGCCGCCAGGTGCTGCGAGAGCGACCAGCCGTCCGCGCCCTCGCCCCCCGGCTCCGCCACCGCGTAGCCGACCAGCCGGCGCTGCCCCGGCCGCAGGTCCACCTCCACCACGGCGGCCTCCCGCACCGCGGGGTGCGAGCGCAGCACTCCCTCGGCCCGGGCCGCCGCCACCACCCGGGAGACCACCGAGCTCTTCCGGGCCTGCGGGACCGGCCCGAGCGCGTTGGCGGCCCGGCCGACGAACTCCAGCACGCCGTCCGGCCGCAGCCGCCCGACGTCCCCGGTCAGCAGCAACCGCCCGTCCGGGTCGAAGTCCGCCCGGACGAAGCGGCGCCCGGTCTCCTCGGGCCGGTCGAGGTAGCCGCGGGTCAGACCGCTGCCGCCGATCGCTATCTCCCCGGCCGTCCCGGGCTCGGCGGGGGTGCCGTCCGGGCCGAGCACGTACACCCGGGTGCCGGGGAAGGGGCGGCCCACCAGCGAGACCCGCTCGGCGCCGTCGGCGGCGGCCGTGCCCCGCACGTCGAAGTAGGTGCTGTCCACGGTGGCCTCGGCCAGGCCGTACACGTTCAGCACCCGGGCCCGCTCGCCGAGCAGCCGCTGCAGGCCCAACTGCTCGTCCAGGTACCACTTCTCGGCGCCCACGGTGAGCAGCCGCACCCCGGGCAGGCCCTCGCCGGTCTCCGCCAGCAGGGCCGTCAGCCGGCGCGCGGTGCGGACGTTCAGCTCCAGGACGGTGATCCGCTCGGCAGTCACCAGGGCGGGCAGCGCGCCGAGGTCGACGGTGCGGTCCAGGGTGAGGTTGAACGGCGTGACCACCAGGGTGGCGCCGGTGCCCAGCGCCCGGACCCAGTCGGCGGTGAAGACGTCGAACTCCAGGCTCGCCGTCTGCAGGATCCGGTCCTCGGCGGCCAGCCCGTACACCTCGCGCCAACCCTCGTACGCCGCGAGCAGGTTGCGGTGCTCGACCAGCGCGCCGACGGGCAGGCCGGTGGAGCCGGAGGTGTAGAAGACACAGGCCGCGTCCTGCGGCGCGACCTCGGGCGGCTCGAACGGCGCCACCGCGGGCGCGGCCGTGTCGACGCAGACCGGCGCCGCCCCGCTCGCGTCCGCGAGCCGCACCCGGTGCACCTCCTCGGTCACCACCACGTCCGGCGACGCGTCGGCCAGCACGTGCCGCAGCAGCGCGTCCGGCGCGCTCGGCTCCAGCGGCACGTACGCCGCGCCCGTCTTCAGCACCGCCAGCACCGCCACGTACACCTCGGTGCCCCGGCCGAGCGCCACCGCCGCCCGGCCGCCCGGGGCCAGGCCGTGCTCCGCCAGCACGGCGGCCAGGCGCTGCGCCCGCCCGTCCAGCTCGCCGTACGTCAGCTCGCGCTCACCGCAGCGCACGGCCACCGCCGCCGGCGCCCGGCGCGCCTGCTGCTCGACCAGCTCGTGCAGGGTCCGGGCCCGTTCCGTGTCCACGCTCATCCCGCCTCCCCCTCGTCCCCTCGGAGGCACGATCCTCCTCCCAACTCCCTTCGGGCAACAGGGTTGTGGCGAGTCCACCCTGCGGACGGCCACGCCCGCCCCGGGCCGACGGTTGTACTCTGCACGCGGACGGACGGCACCGGGCCCGTCCGGCGCCGCGATCGGAGACACCCACCCCATGAGCCAGCCCTTCGACGGCCCGCTGCTGCGCACCCGGGACGTGGACGTCGTGCGCGACGGCCGGTACCTGCTGCGCGGGATCAGCCTGGAGATCCAGCCGGGCGAGCACTGGGCGCTGCTCGGCCCCAACGGGGCGGGCAAGTCCACCCTGCTCGCCCTGCTCGGCGCCGTCTCCCACCCCACCCACGGCGAGGTCGACGTGCTCGGCCGCCGGCTCGGCCGGGTCGATATCCGCGAGCTGCGCGCCCACCTCGGGCACGTCAACCCGCGCCACCCGCTGCGCTCGCCGCTGACCGTCCGGGAGGTGGTGCTCACCGGGCACACCAACACCATCGAACCGGAGCTGCACCGCAAGCCGGCCCCGGAGGTGCTGGAGCGGGCCGACCGGCTGATCGAGACGCTCGGCATGAGCGCGATGGCCGGCGCGCCGTGGACCACCCTCTCCCAGGGCGAGCGCGGCCGGGCCCTGATCGCCCGCGCCCTGATGCCCAGCCCCCGCCTGCTGCTGCTCGACGAACCCGCCACCGGGCTGGACCTCACCGCCCGCGAGCTGCTGCTGGACAGCCTGGACCTGCTGCGCCACCAGCACCCGGACCTGGCGAGCGTCCTGGTGACCCACCACCTGGAGGAACTGCCGGAGAGCACCACCCACGCCCTGCTGCTGCGCGGCGGCGAGTGCGTCGCGACCGGGCCGGTGGACGAGGTGTTGACCACCGCTCTGATCAGCGAGACCTTCGGCCACCCGATCCGGATCGGCCGCCACGAGGGCCGCTGGAGCGCGCGGGCCGCCGCCCGCCGGACACCGGGAAGGTAACGGTTCAGGGGGTGGGTGTAGACGCTGGGACATCCATACGTAAGGTATGCCTTAGCTAACGACGGGGCTCGCCCCGCCGACCCCCGCAATGCCGTGGCACCCCCATGCCCTTTTCCGTTGGAGCACCCATGTCCGCCCGTCGCCGTTCCACCGCAGCAGTGCTGCTCACCCTCGCCGTGGCGACCGCTACCCTGGCCGGCTGCTCGTCCAAGAAGGACGACAAGGCGAGCTCCTCCGACGCCGTCAAGGTGAACGCCACCGACAGTGCGTGCGAGGTCTCCAAGACCACCTTCCCGGCCGGCCACGTGGTGCTGGACATCAGCAACAAGGGTTCCAAGACCACCGAGGTCTACGTCTACGGCGACGGTGACAAGATCATCACCGAGCGCGAGAACATCGGCCCCGGGACCAAGGCCAGCATCAACGCCGAGATCAAGGCCGGCTCGTACGAGGTCGCCTGCAAGCCCGGCATGGTCGGCGACGGCATTCGCCAGAAGATCACCGTCACCGGCGAGGGCGGCAGCGCCGCGTCCGCCGACCCGCGCCTGGCCGCGGCCGTCGACTCCTACCGTAAGTACGCCCAGGAGCAGGCCGACGCGACCGTCCCGGCCGTCCAGGCCTTCGCCGACGCGATCAAGGCCGGCGACCTGGAGAAGGCCAAGTCGCTGTACGCGGCCTCGCGCACCGGCTGGGAGCGCACCGAGCCGGTCGCCGAGAGCTTCGGCGACGTCGACCCCAAGACCGACACCCGTGAGGACAAGGTCGAGGCCGGCCAGCAGTGGACCGGCTGGCACAAGCTGGAGAAGTCGCTCTGGGCGGACGCCAGGATCGGCGACGACGAGAAGAAGCTCGCCGACCAGCTGGTCAACGACCTCAAGGACTGGCAGGCGAAGATCCCCGCGGCCGAGATCACCGCGACCAGCATGGCCAACGGCGCCAAGGAGCTGCTGGACGAGGTCGCCACCAACAAGATCACCGGTGAGGAGGACCGCTACAGCCACACCGACCTGGCCGACTTCCAGGCCAACGTCGAGGGTGCGCAGAAGGCCTACGAGCTGCTGAAGCCGGTCGCCTCCGAGAAGGACCCGGAGCTGGCCAAGACGCTGGACTCCGAGTTCGCCGCCATCAACGCCCTGCTCGCCAAGTACAAGCAGGCCGACGGCACCTTCACCTCCTACGACAAGGTCGCCGAGGCCGAGCGCAAGACCTTCTCCGACGCGGTCAACTCGCTGGGCGAGCCGCTGTCGAAGCTGGCCGCCGCCGTGGTCGTCAAGTAACCGACCCCGCGGTTCCCGCACCACCCACCCCATGACGCCGTGGCGGCCCCGACCGGCCGCCACGGCATCCGTGAGCCGGCCCACCGGCCCGGCCCGCGGATCGGCGCAGGTCAGCGCCATGCGCAGGGTCAGCACCACGCACAGGGTCAGCACCCCGAGCAGTTCAGTACCCCCGAGCAGTTCAGTACCGAGAAGGGCCCGCCCGCCGATGGACGCCGAGAACCAGCAGCAGACCGGAACGCCGGCCGCCACCGATGCCACCGCCACCGACGCCACCGCGACCAAGGGCGCGGTCAGCCGGCGCGCCGTCATCGGCTGGGCCGGCGCGGGCGTCGCGCTCGGTGCCGCCGCCGTCGGCTCGGTCGCCGCCGCCACCAAGCAGGACGACGCCGCCCCGGCGGCCGCCGCGGCCCCGGCCGGCGCCGAGGTGCCGTTCTACGGCGACCACCAGTCCGGCATCGCCACCCCCGTCCAGGACCGCCTGCACTTCGCCGCCTTCGACGTGTCCGAGAAGGCCACCCGCGAGTCGCTGGTCAAGCTGCTCAAGGACTGGACCAAGGCGGCCGCCGCGATGACCGGCGGCCGCGAGGTCGGCACCGGCGCCGCCACCGGCCTGCCCGAGGCCCCGCCGGACGACACCGGCGAGGCCCTCGGCCTGCCCGCCTCCCGGCTCACCCTCACCATCGGCTTCGGCCCGAGCCTGTTCGACAAGGACGGCGTGGACCGCTTCGGCCTGCAGGCCAAGCGCCCCGAGGCCCTGATCGACCTGCCGGGCTTCAAGGGCGACAAGCTCGACCCGAACCGCAGCGGCGGCGACCTCTGCATCCAGGCCTGCGCCGACGACCCGCAGGTCGCCGTGCACGCGATCCGCAACCTGGCCCGCATCGGCATGGGCACCGTCAGCATCCGCTGGTCCCAGCTCGGCTTCGGCAAGACCTCCTCCACCACCCCGGACGCGCAGACCCCGCGCAACCTGATGGGCTTCAAGGACGGTACCCACAACATCGCGGGCACCGACACGGCGAAGCTCGCCGACCACGTCTGGGCCGCCCCCGGCGACGGCCCCGAGTGGATGACCGGCGGCTCGTACCTGGTCGCCCGGCGCATCCGGATGCACATCGAGACCTGGGACCGCACCTCGCTCAAGGAGCAGGAGGACGTCTTCGGCCGCACCAAGGGCGAGGGCGCCCCGTACGGCAAGGCCAAGGAGCACGACGCGCCCGACCTCAAGGCGATGCCCGCGGACTCGCACGTCGCGCTCGCCCACCCGGACGCCAACAACGGCCTGATGATCCTGCGCCGCGGCTTCTCCTTCACCGACGGCACCGACGGCCTCGGCCGCCTGGACGCCGGCCTGTTCTTCCTCGCCTACCAGCGCGACACCCGCAAGGCCTTCGTGCCGCTGCAGAACCGCCTGGCGTCGAGCGACAAGCTCAACGAGTACATCCAGCACGTCGGCTCCGCCCACTTCGCCTGCCCGGCGGGCGTGCGCAAGCCGGGGGAGTGGTGGGGCCAGGCCCTGTTCGGCTGACCCGCCGCCACCCCCCGTACGTACCACCTCACCCCCCCCAGGAGCCCGCGTGTTCGGCAACTACCTGATCGGCCTGCGCGAAGGTCTCGAAGCCAGCCTGGTCGTCTGCATCCTGATCGCCTACCTGGTCAAGACCGAGCGCAAGGACAAGCTGCCGCCGGTCTGGCTCGGCGTCGGCGCGGCCGTGGTGCTCTCGATGGCGTTCGGCGCGGTGCTGCAGTTCGGTTCCTCGCAGCTCACCTTCGAGGCCCAGGAGGCGCTCGGCGGTTCGCTGTCGGTCATCTCGGTCGGCCTGGTGACCTGGATGGTGTTCTGGATGCGGCGCACCGCCCGGCACCTGAAGGCCGAGCTGCACGGCAAGCTGGACGCCGCGCTCGCGATGGGCACCACGGCCCTGGTGGTCACCTCCTTCCTGGCCGTCGGCCGCGAGGGCCTGGAGACCGCGCTGTTCATCTGGTCGGCCGTGCAGGCCACCGGTGACGGCTGGAACCCGCTGATCGGCGCCGCGCTCGGCCTGCTCACCTCGGTGGTGCTCGGCTGGCTGTTCTACCGCGGCGCGCTGAAGATCAACCTGGCCAAGTTCTTCACCTGGACCGGCGCCATGCTGGTCGTCGTCGCGGCCGGCGTCCTCGCGTACGGCGTGCACGACCTGCAGGAGGCCGGCTGGCTGCCCGGCCTGCACAGCCTGGCCTTCGACATCTCCAGCACCATCCCGAAGGACAGCTGGTACGGCACCCTGCTGAAGGGCGTGTTCAACTTCCAGCCCGACCCGACGGTGCTGCAGCTGGTCGTCTGGGTGCTCTACCTCACCCCGACCCTGGCCGTCTTCTTCAACCTCCTAGGCGGCGACAAGGGCAAGCCCGCCCGGCCCGTCACCGCCACCCCGGCCGCCTGACCCCGCAGTCCGGCCCCGACCGCCCCGCCCGGCACCCGCCGGGCGGGGCGGTTTCGTCATGAGTGCGTCACAGCCGGAACCGCACCGGTCCCGGGCGTCGTGGTCGGGGGCGGAAACACCGACCGTTCACCCGTGGGGGGACCATGACCGTTCGCAGGCCTGCCAGGATCGCCGCCGCCGGGCTGACGGCGCTCGCCGCAGCCGTGCTGCTGACCGCGTGCAACGACGACGCCGGGGCGGGCGCGCAGCCGGCGCCGACGGTGACCGTCACCGGGGTGGCGTCCGCGCAGCCGACGAGCGGCGGCAAGGCGACCGTCCCCGGGGCGACGCCGACCGGGCCGATGGTGACGCAGTCGGCCGGCGCGCGCTGCACGGCCGACGAGCTCACCGCCACCGTCCAGCTCCAGGACGCCGGTTCGGCCATGGTGATGGTCACCAACAAGGGCGGCCGCAGCTGCACCCTGTTCGGCTACCCGGGCTACGGCGGTCTGCGGGCCGACAACAGCGCGGACACCCTGGCCGTCAAGCGGGAGCCGCACCCCGGGCCGCCCACGGCGATCACCCTGAAGCCGAAGACGACCGCCTTCTCCGGCCTCAAGTGGAGCTCCTGCGACAAGGCCGACCCGACCTGCCACGTGATCGCCGGCCTGCAGCTCACCCCGCCGGACGAGACCAGGCAGCTGACCGCCGAGGTGCTCGGCCTCGACGGCAAGCCGGTCCTGCAACTGCTCGTCTCCGCCCAGGGCCTGACCACCGGCAGCCTGCAACCCTCCAACCAGGGCGTGGTGTTCGCCGGGCCGTGACACGACGGAGCCCCCGGGGCGGTCCGAACGGACCACCCCGGGGGCTCCTGGCGTACCGCCCCGGCTACTCGCTCTTGATGGCGCCCAGGATGTCCAGCTTCGCCGCCTTGAAGGCGGGCCACAGGGCGGCCAGCAGACCGATCACGGCGGCCGCGAGCAGGAAGCCGGCGACCTGGACCGGCGGCACCACGGTGGTGATGCCCTTGACGTCGTCCGCCAGCGTGCGGACACCGGCCCACGCCACCAGGACGCCCAGGCCGATCCCGACCAGTCCGCCGAACAGCGCGATCAGCAGGGACTCCAGGCGGACCATCCGCCGGATGCCGAGCCGGTCCAGGCCGATCGCCCGCAGCATGCCGATCTCCCGGCGGCGCTCGAACACCGACATCGCCATGGTGTTGACGACACCGAGCACCGCGATGACCACGGACATGCCGAGCAGCCCGTACATCATGTTCAGGATCCCGTTGAGCATCTGGCGGTTCTCCGCCTTGATGTCCTTCTCGCCCTTGACGGCGATCAGCGGGTTGCCGCCGGTGGCGTCGCGCACCGCCTGCTTCAGCTCCCCGGTCGGGCCGTTCGCGCCCTTGACCAGGACCTTGTCCAGCCCGGAGCCGGGCAGGGCGTGCGGGCCGACGACGGCGTCGGGGGCGACGATCCCGGCCAGCACCGAGTTGTGCTCGATGACGGCGCCGACGGTCAGCGAACCCTTGCTGCCGTCCGGGTAGGTGACGGCGAGGGCCTCGCCGACCCGGTAGCGGCTCTGGCCGGAGCTGCCCGCGCTCACCATCAGCTTGCCCTCCTTGAGGGCGTCCGCGGAGCCGTCCTTGACCTTCACGGTGACCAGCCGGTCGATGGTGGTGGCGTCGACCGCCGTCACCCAGTCGCTGTCCGAGCCGTCCGCGCCGGTCTCCACCGGAATGGTGCGCACCACGCTCGTCGCGGTGACGCCGGGAGCCTTGGCGATCTGGGTGGAGACCTCGGGGGAGAGCATGGAGAAGTTCTCCATGGTGACCGCGTAGTCGGCCTTGAGGTCGGTCGCGGCCGCGTCGTCCACGGCCTTGTTCACCGAGGCACCGATCACCGTCAGCGAGGTGATCAGGGTGACGCCGATGGTGAGCGCCGAGGCCGTGGCGGCGGTGCGGCGCGGGTTGCGGATGGCGTTCTCCTTGGCCAGCTTGCCCGGAGTGCCGTACAGGGCGCGCAGCAGCGGCGCGAAAAGGTTGATCAGCGGCCGCGACAGCAGCGGGGTCAGGACGAACACGCCGATCAGCAGCGCGCCCGCGCCGAGGCCGACCGTCTTGACCTCCTTGCCGGCCACGCCCGCCGCCAGCGCACCCGCGCCGGCCAGGGCGAAGAGCAGGCCGATCGTGTTGCGGATCACCAGGCTCTTCTGGGTGGCGGGCTGCTCGGCCGAGCTCATCGCCGCCACCGGGGCGATCCGGGAGGCACGGCGGGCGGGCAGCCAGGCGGCCAGCACCGTCACCAGCACGCCGACCGCGATCGCGGCGACGACCGTGCTCGGGGCGATGATCAGCGGGCCGTCCGGCAGGTTGGCGTCCATCGGGCCGTTGAGGAACGACTTGAGGCCGACGGCGATCCCGATGCCGGCCAGCAGGCCGGCCACCGACGCCGTGAGGCCCACCAGGAACGCCTCGATCAGCACCGAGCGGGTGATCTGGCGCCGGGTCGCGCCGACGGCGCGCAGCAGGGCCAGTTCCTTGGTGCGCTGGGCGACCAGCATGGTGAAGGTGTTGGCGATGATGAAGATGCCGACGAACAGGGCGATGCCCGCGAAGGCCATCAGGAAGGTGCTCAGGAACTTGGTGCCCTGCTTGATCATCCGGTCCTGCTCGGCGGCGAGCTCGCGGCCGGTCCGGGCCTCGATGTTGTCGCCCTGCGGGACGGCCTGCTTGACGGCGCCGAGCAGCGCGTCGTCGTCGGTGCCCGGCTTGGCCTTGACGTCCAGCTCGCCGAAGCGGCCCGGGCTCAGGTAGAGCTGCTGGGCGGTGGCGGTGTCGAAGGCGGCGAGCGAGCCGCCGGCCGACACCCGCGGGTCGTTGGTGCGCAGGGTGCCGGTGAGCTTGAGCTCCATGACCGGGCCGTTGACGGCGACCCGGACGGTGTCGCCGACCTTGTAGCCGCCCTTGTCGGCGGTCTTGGCGTCCAGGGCGATCTCGGTGGCGTTCTTCGGGCCGCGGCCCTCGACCAGCGGGTAGCGCGGGTCGGTGCCGTCGGTGCCCGGCACGTAGTTGGTGCCGGTGGTGGAGAAGCCGTTGCCGATCAGCGCGCCCTTCTTGTCGGCGATGCCGGCGAAGCCGCTCACCACGCCGCGCGCGTCGGCGACGCCCGGCAGCGCGGCGACCTTGGCACGGGACTCCTCGGTGAGGGTCGGGCCGGTGGTGACCCGGGCGCCGTGGTCGTAACCGCGGAAGCCGGCCTCGTGGTCGCTGACCGTGACGGCGATGTCGGTGTAGCTCTTGGAGTTCTGGGTCCTGAGCGCCTCGCCGAGGGTGTCGGAGAAGACCAGCGTGCCGGCGACGAAGGCGGTGCCGAGCATGACGGCCAGCGTCGTCATCAGAAGTCGGCCCTTGTGGGCCAGCACATTGCGCAATGCGGTGCGGAACATGAGGGGTTGTCAGTCCTGGGGTGCTCGTGGGGACGGGTGGCTTCGGGACCTCGGGCGGCTCGCGGCCGGTGGGCCGTGAGGGGGTGTGCTCTAGCTGGTGCGGCCCTTGGCGTCGAAGCGGCGCATGCGGTCCAGGACGGTGTCGGCGGTGGGGTGGTGGAGTTC
>NZ_JBEOUW010000036.1:0-97626 GCF_040303045.1 Kitasatospora sp. NPDC096140 | reverse complement strand
AGTCCAAGCACACCTGCTCGAACTCCTCGGCATCGACGAAACCCGACCCCGCTGGCTGGAGACCTAACTCCCCATGTGCGAAGTCCGGGGCTAGCCGGAGCGCACCGTGCCGCCGGAGAGCGCCCGGTGATGCAGGCGCACCCGGTGACGGAGGCGCACCTGGCCGGTCGGCCGACCGGGCCGCTGTGTCAGGATGATCGCTCCGGCGGTCGGCCGACGGCCGGAGCGACCGCCCGTCCGCTGGAGCGCCCGTGACCACCCGCCCGACCGCGTCGGAGACCGAGCAGCCCACCCGCCGCCTGTTCGGGGCGGAGCTGCTGATCGTCCTCGGCCTCTCGCTCGGGGCCAGCGGGATCAGCGCGCTGATCAGTTTCGCCGGCTCGCTCACCGAACCGATCAAGCTCGGCCAGCAGGTCGCCACGCTGAACGGGTCGCGGGCGCCCGGCCGGCCCTGGCTGGACCTGGTGTGGCAGCTGTACTACATCGGGCGCGGCCTGATGCCGGTGGTGCTGGTCGGGTACCTGCTGGTGCGCGAGGGTGTCACGCTGCGGGTGCTGGGCTTCGACCTCGGGCAGAAGCTGCGCGACCTCGGCCGGGGCGCGGCCGTCGCCGCGGCGATCGGCGGTTCGGGGCTGGCGTTGTACCTGGCCTCGCAGGCGGCCGGGTACAACCTGACGGTGGCGCCCTCGGGGCTGCCGGACGTCTGGTGGCGGGTGCCGGTGCTGGTGCTGTCGGCCTGGCAGAACGCCATCCTGGAGGAGGTCGTCGTCCTCGGCTACCTGCTGCGCCGGTTGGGGCAGCTGGGCTGGTCCTGGCCGGCGGCGGTGGTGGCGAGTTCGGTGCTGCGCGGCTCGTACCACCTGTACCAGGGGGTCGGCGGGCTGGTCGGCAACATGGTGATGGGGGCGGTGTTCTGCCTGCTGTACCGGCGCTGGGGGCGGGTGATGCCGCTGGTGGTGGCGCACGCGCTGATCGACACCGTGGCCTTCGTCGGGTACGCGCTGCTCGCCGGGCACGTCAGCTGGCTGCCGACCCCCTGAGCGCCCTGCTCGCCCGGCCGCGCGGGGGGCGGGCGAGCAGCCGGTCGACGTGCCGGCGTTCCAGGCCCTGGCCGGGGTCGATCGGCAGCAGCAGGCGCCCGCGGCGCCAGCGGGACCGGCGGACCAGCCGGGACGGGATGACGTCGTCCACCCAGGCGAACGGGCGGCTCCCGGCGTAGCGCAGCAGCGGGGCCCACTTGGCGGCGGAGAACAGCTCCATCAGCGGGACGCGCGGGTCGCCGGGCTGCGGGACCTAGCCGCTGAAGCGGACCACCGGGAGCGAGTCGAGCCCGATCACCGGGGCGATGTGGGTGTTGGCGTGGTCCTCCCAGGTGGTGGCCCAGACCAGCTCGTACGTGCCGGCGAGTTCGCGCAGCCACTCGCCGTGCCGGGTGGACAGCAGCACGGCGTGGCCGAACAGGGCGTGGGTGTCGAACCCGGCGTCCGGATGCGGGCAGACCGGGTTCAGGACACCGTCGACGTCCAGGAACAGCAGTGGCTTCGGCACCGGTGGCCCCCCAGGGCGGTCGTGTCTCCTACCCGCTCGGACGACCCGTCCGTCCCACCGGTTGCGACCGGGTGGGCGCACGCACGGCGCACGGGGCGCTCAGGACGCGGGTACGGGCTCCGCGACGGGCACCGGTGCGTCGGTGGTGCCCCGGCGGGTCAGCCGGCGCACCTGCGGCTCCAGCAGGACCGCCGCGCTGAGGACCAGGCAGACGACGGCGCAGGTCCAGAGCGCGCCGCTCAGGCCGAGCACCACGGCGGCCGGGCCGGCCAGTGCGGTGCCGACCGGGGCCAGCGAGTAGGAGCCGAGCTCGTCGTACGCGGAGACCCGGGAGAACATCTCCTCCGGGATCTCCTGCCGGAGCGCGACCATCCAGTTGACGCCGAAGACGGTGACGCCGACGCCGGAGAGGAACATGGCGGCGACCAGCAGGGGCAGCGGCGCGGCGGCGGCGAGGGCCAGCGCGGGTACGCCGAACAGGAACACCCCCCAGTTGCCGACCAGCAGGATCCGCCGCGGCCGCCAGCGTGCCATCAGCAGGCCGGTGGCGACCAGGCCGACGCCGTAGGCGGACATCGCCAGGCCCCAGGCGCCCGCGCCGCCGAGCCGCTCCTTGGCGATGGCGGGCCCGTAGACCGACTCGACCGCGCCGATGCAGGCGACCAGGACGGAGAACTGCAGGACGACCACCCAGAGCCAGCGGCGGGAGACGAACTCCCGCCAGCCCTCCCGCAGGTCGCGCAGCATGCTGCTGCCCGCGGGGGCGGGGGCCTGCTCCGGCTCCAGGAAGAAGCGCAGCACGGCGGCGATCAGGAAGCAGAGGGCGTCCAGGGCGAGCACCCAGCCCGGGCCGAGGGCGGCGGTGAGGGCTCCGCCGAGGGCGGCGCCGCCGATCTGGGCGGCGCTCTGGCCCATCCGGAAGACCGAGAAGGCGCGGGCCGCGTGCTCCTGGGGGACGGCCTGCATGATCATGCCGCCGGAGGCGGGGGAGTAGAGCGCGTAGCCGGCGCCGCCGGCCGCGGACAGCAGCAGGAGCTGCCAGAGTTGCGCGTCTCCCACCAGGACCAGCGCGGCCAGCACGGCCTGGGAGGCACCGCTGAAGACGTTGGCGGCGACCATGATCCGGTGTCGCGGCATGCGGTCGGCGAGGGCGCCGCCGAGCACCAGGAGCAGCACGGTCGGCAGCAGGCGGGCGGCCGTGACGTAGCCGACCTCGGTGGTCGTGCCGCCGTTGCCGAGGACGGCGAAGGCGGTGGCGATGGGGGCGCCGGCATTGCCCAGGCCGCTGATCACGGTGGCGGCGGTCTGGATGCGGAAGTCGCGGCTCGCCCAGGCGAAGCGGCGGGGGCGTGGCGGTCGGGTCGGCACCTGGCGACTATCGCCGGACTTCGGACAGGTGTCCATCGGGTTTTTGCACCTGCCGGGACGGCCCGGTCGGCCGGGGCGGGAGTCGGGGGATCGGCCGGGGCGCGGGCCGGGGGATCGTCGGGGGCGAGGGTGGGGCGGGATCAGCCGAGGTGACCCTGGAGGAAGGTGACCGTGCGGCCCCAGGCGATCCGGGACTGGAGGGGGTCGTAGGTGCCGAGCGGGTTCTCGTCGTTCATGAAGGCGTGCCCGGCCGGGTAGAAGTGGATCTCGGGGCGGATGTCGGTGGCCTCGCCGATCCGGATCGCGGCCTCGTCCACGGCGGCCATCGGGATCGAGCGGTCCGACTCGCCGAAGTGGCCGAGGACGTGGGCGGTCAGGCCGCGGTAGTCGAAGTCCGGGTCGGGCGGGAGGCCGTAGAAGGGCACCGCGGCGGCCACCCGGTCACCGGCCCGGGCTGCCAGCAGCAGGGCGAAGCCGCCGCCCATGCAGAACCCGACCACCCCGACGGCGTCGCCGACCACGCCGTCCAGCGAGAGCAGGTGGTCGACCGCTCCGGAGAGGTCCTCGACGGCCCGCTCGACCGGGAGTTCGCGCTTGAGCCGGGCCGCCTCGGCGCTGTCGTGGGTGGTCGCGCCGCCGAAGAGGTCGGGGGCGAGGACGGTGAACCCCTCGGCGGCGAAGCGGTCGGCCATGCTGGCGACGTGCGAGGTGAGCCCCCACCACTCCTGCACCACCACCAGGCCCGGCCCGGCGCCCAGCGGAGGGCGGGCCAGGTACCCGTGCGCCGTGCGGCCGTTGCTCGGGAAGGTGACGTTCTGCCGGGAGCCGCCCTGGTCGGACATGGCTTCCTCTCGCTGGGTCGGGCCGCGTGCGGCTGGGATTCGGTGGGGCGGGACGGGTCAGCCCATCTCCTCCAGGGCGCGGCCCTTGGTCTCCTTGATGCAGAAGGCCACGAACGGGATGGAGAGCAGTGCGAAGAACGCGTAGATGACGTACGTCGCCGAGAGGTTCCAGTCGGCGAGGTCCGGGAAGCTGACGGTGATCGCCCAGTTGGCGATCCACTGGGCCGAGGCGGCGACGGACAGGGCGAGCGCGCGGATCCGGTTCGGGAACATCTCGCCGAGCAGGACCCAGACCACGACGCCCCAGGAGAAGGCGAAGCAGAACACGAAGACGTGCGCCGCGACCAGGGCGACGACGGCGTGGGTGTTGTCCAGCGTGGCGCTGTCGCCGGTGCCGTGTCGGTAGGAGAACGCCCAGGCGGCGGTGCCGAGCGAGGCGGCCATGCCGACCGAGCCGGCCAGCGCGAGCGGTTTGCGGCCGATCCGGTCCACCAGCACCATCGCGACCACCGTGCCGATCACGTTGACGATCGAGGTGGAGAGGCTGATCAGGAGCGAGTTGGCCTCGTTGATGCCGACCGACTGCCAGAGCAGGGAGGAGTAGTAGAAGATCACGTTGATGCCGACGAACTGCTGGAACACCGAGGCGCCGATGCCGACCCAGACGATCGGCAGCAGGCCGAAGCGGCCACCGAGCAGGTCCTTGAGCCGCGGCTTGTGGGCGGACTCCAGCACCGCGCGGATCTCGGTCACCCGGAAGTCGAGGTCGACGCCCTCGCCCTCGACCTCGACCAGCACCTTGCGGGCCTGCTCCTCGCGGTGGTCGGCGATCAGGAAGCGCGGCGACTCCGGGATGGCCAGCGCCATCAGCCCGTAGACCAGGGCCGGGATGGTCTCGACGCCGAGCATCCACTGCCAGGCCTGGATGCCGCCGAGGTGGTTGGTGGACTCGCCGCCGGCGGCCTGGTTGAGCGCCCAGTTGGCGAGCTGCGAGACGGTGATGCCGAGCACGATCGCCATCTGCTGGAAGGAGGCGAGCCGGCCTCGGTAGGCGGTGGGAGCGACCTCGGCGATGTAGGTGGGCGCGATCACGGAGGCGATGCCGATCGCGACGCCGCCGATCACGCGCCACATGGCGAGCACCTCGATGTTCGGCGGGAACATCGAGCCGATGCCGCTGGCCGCGAACAGCACGGCGGCCAGCAGCATCGTGCGCACCCGGCCCATGTGGTCGGCGAGCCGGCCGGCGATCACCGCACCGGCCGCCGAGCCCAGCAGCGCGATCGCCACCACGAAGGCGGTGGTGCCGTGGCCCACTGCGAAGTGCTTCTGGATGCCCGTCACCGCACCGTTGATCACTGCGCTGTCGTAGCCGAACAGGAAGCCGCCCATGGCGGCGGCCGCCGAGATGAACACCACGTGGCCGAGATGGGCCTCGCCGGCCGCCCGTTGGCCGTTGGCTGTGGACACGCGCGCTCCCCGGGGTGGACGGGCCTGCTCTGACGCGGAGTGGGCAGGGCTCGTGTCACATTGCAGCAGCGCCGGGGCCGCGCCGCCCGTGTTGCGGGGCCGAACGGGTGACGCGCAGTCAGCCGTCGTTGCCCGGCACGGTGGTGCACGGTGCGATGGTGCGCGCTGCGGCGGTGCGCGGGCCGACGCCGCGCGGAGCGGTGGTGCGCCGCTGGTGACGGCGGAGCAGCTGGATGCGGGCGGCGGCGTACTGGTCGCGCCCGCGCCCGCCGCCGTCCGCCCGCTCGGCGAGCCGGTCGGCCATCGCGTGCTGCGTCTCGGCGGGCTTCTTGTCGTCGTACTTGAACTTGGCCCGCACCTCGTTCACGGTCAGCCGGAGCCCGCGCAGCCCGGGCAGTTGCCGGGCCAGCTCGCCGTCGCCGGGCACCACCCGGACCTCCGGCGTCTCGGGCTGGAAGTGCGCCAGCTGGCGGTTGAGGATCTCCGCCTTGCCGGCGGCGGACTCCACGACCTCGGCGGTGCAGTGGAAGTGCACCGAGGCGTAGTAGCTGGTCGGTGTGCCGGGGGCGCCGCGCCAGTGGCCCGGGGCGAAGGCGTAGCCGTCGGTGACCGCGAGGGTGACCTGCGGGTCGGCCCGGACGGCGGCGAGCAGCGGGTTGGGCGCGGCGAGGTGGAGCAGGATCTCGCCGCGTTCGGCGTCCAGCAGGAAGTGTGTCGGGACGAGCACCGGGCCCTCGCCCGGGCCGCCGTTGGCGGCGAGCAGGCCGAAGTCGCGGCCCTCGGCCAGCCAGGCGCGCCACTCGTCCTCGTCGCCGCGGTCCCAGGACCTGATCAGCATCGGGTGTTCCTCGTCAGCGGGGGTAGCCGCGCAGGTGCGCGGGGAGCGGGATGGTGCGGTCGTCGTGCGGAACGGGCGTGCCGTGCACGGTGGTGACCGGTATCAGGCCGGACCAGTACGGGAGGTCGACGTCCGCCGGGTCGTCGCCGGCGTCGTCGTCGCGGGTCTTGGCCGAGACCTCGTCCAGCTCCAGCCGCAGGACGGCGGTCGCGGCGAGCTCCTTCGCGTTGGCCGGGCGGACCTCGGCGGAACGGCCGGGGATCGCGTGGTCGACCAGGGCGGCCAGCGCGACGTCCAGCTCCTCGGGGTCGGTGACCTGGTGGGCGGTGCCGTGGGCGACGACCGAGCGGAAGTTCACCGAGTGGTTGAACGCGGACTTGGTCAGCACCAGCGCGTCCACCTGGGTGACGGTGACGCAGACCGGCATGCCCTGCTCGCCGGAGGCGCCGCGCATCGGACGGCTGCCGGTCGAGCCGTGGACGTAGAGTCGGCTGCCGACCCGGGCGTAGATCGTCGGCAGGACCACGGGCGCGCCGTCGGCGACGAAGCCGAGGTGGCAGATGTAGGCGCTGTCGAGGATGGCGTGGATCGCCTCCTGCTCCCAGGTGGCCCGGTCCTTGTAGCGGGTGGGGGTGGTCCTGGGGGTGCGGGAGTAGGTCGGCGAGCCTTCCGTGCTGTCTGACATGACAACCTCTATGTACTAGTGCATAATTTGGTTTGTGCTAGGAGACTATCCGCTGAAAGGGCGACGCGCCAGCGAAATCGCGGCGCACATCGAGCAGGGCGTGAGCAGCGGGCTGCTCGCCCCCGGAACCGCGCTGCCCCCGCTGCGCGACCTCGCCGCCGAACTGGGCGTCAACCCCAACACCGTCGCCGCCGCCTACCGGCTGCTGCGCGACCGCGGCGTGATCGAGACGGCCGGCCGCAAGGGCAGCCGGATCCTCCCCAGGCCCGCCCTCACCCCGCGGGACCAGATCCGCATCCCCGTCCCGCCGCACGCGCGGGACCTGTCCACCGGTAACCCCGACCCGGCGCTGCTGCCCGACCTCGGCCCCGCCCTCGCGGCCGCCGCCGAGGCCGCGCGCGCCGAACCGGTCCTGTACGGACACCCGGCCGCCGACCCGCAGCTGCTCGCGCTCGCCCGCGCCTCCTTCGAGGCCGACGGCCTGCCCGGCGGCCCGATCGCCGTCGCCTCCGGCTCGCTCGACACCATCGAGCGCATCCTCGGCGCCCGGCTGCGCCCCGGCGACGCAGTGGCCGTCGAGGACCCGGGCTGGGGGAGCCTGTTCGACCTGCTGCCCGCGATGGGCCTGAAGCACCTGCCCGTCCGGCTGGACGACGAAGGTCCGCTGCCCGACGCGCTCGCGGCGGCGCTGGCCGAGGGCGCCCGGGCGGTGGTGGTCACCAGCCGGGCGCAGAACCCGACCGGCGCGGCGCTCACCGCCCGCCGGGCCGAGGAGCTGAGGGCCGTCCTGGCCGAGCACCCCGGAGTGCTGCTGATCGAGGACGACCACGGGCACGGCATGGTCGACCAGCCGTACCACCCGCTGGCCGGCGCCGGCTCGCGGCACTGGGCGGTGGTCCGCTCGGCGGCCAAGGCGTACGGGCCGGACCTGCGGGTGTCGGTGGCGGTCGGCGACGCGGAGACGATCGGACGGGTCGTCGGGCGGCTGCGGCTGGGCGCCGGCTGGGTCAGCCACCTGCTGCAGCGCACCGTGGCCGAACTGTGGCGCACCGACGCCGCGCCGGTCGCGCACGTGGCCGCCACCTACCGGGCCCGGCGGGACGCACTGCTGGACGAACTGGCGGCGCGCGGGATCGAGGCGCACGGGCAGAGCGGGCTGAACGTCTGGGTGCCGGTGCCGGACGAGACCTCGGCGCTGGCGGCGCTGGTGCAGCGCGGATGGGTCGCGGCGCCCGGCGCGCGGTACCGGATCCAGTCGCCGCCCGGGCTGCGCTTCACGACGGCCCGGCTGGAAGCGGCGCAGGCCAGGGGTCTGGCGGAGGACCTGGCGGCGGTGCTGGGGACGGGCGGGGGCGGCTCGCGGCTGGTGTGACCGTCGGCGTGGTGCGGAGGGCGGTCGGAGGGGTCGTCGGGGGGGTCGTCGGAGGGGCGGTTCGTGGGACGGGCGGGGTGGGTGTGGCGGGTGTGAATCGCGGGCGGCATCCGGGCGTCGTTGCCGGTCTGGTCTGAACCCGCCGGTAACAAAAGCGGAAACCTGCTGCAGATACCTAGCGGTAACGGGAGAGGGCATGTCATCTTCATCGCGCCACCGGCCGGCGGCCCACCCTCACTTACGCGTCTTCCCGTTCCCCATGCCACGGGGAGACCGAGCCGCAGGAGTTCCGCAGTGCCCGAAATCCGTTCGAGCATCACCCGCAGCACGCCTCGACTCGGCCGACGGCTGCTCACCGCAGCCCTCGCCCTCCCGCTCGCCGTCGCAGGCCTGGCCGTCGCCGCACCGGCCTACGCCGCCCCGTCCGCCCTGACCGCCGTGCCCTCCGGGCCCACCGCCAGCGTCACGCTCGGCGACAGCTACATCTCCGGCGAGGCCGGTCGCTGGAAGGGCAACTCCGCCGGCACCAGCGGCAGCCGCAACGGCTCCGACCGTGCCTGGACCGGCAGTTCGTACGACCCCTCGCGGGTCTACGGCGCCACGGCGTCCAGCGGCTGCGACCGTTCCGACGTCGCCGAGGTGCTCAGCGCCTCGACCGGCGCCCAGAACGAGATCAACCTGGCCTGTTCCGGCGCCGTCACCGACAACGTCTTCCGCGCCTCCAACGGCGGCCAGTCGTACAAGGGCGAGGCCCCGCAGGCCGACCAACTCGCCACCGTGGCACGGCAGAACAACGTCAAGCTGATCACCCTGTCGATCGGCGGCAACGACCTGGGCTTCGCGGACGTCATCTCCAGCTGCGTCCAGGACTACCTGATCTGGTACTCGTACTGCCACGACTCCGCGCAGTCCCAGATCGACGACAAGATGCCCACCGCGATGGCCGGCGTCGGCAAGGCGATCGACGAGATCCGCGCCGTGATGGCCGGCGCGGGCTACGCGCAGTCGGACTACCGGCTGGTGCTGCAGTCCTACCCGTCGCCGATCCCGCGCAGCACCGAGATGCGGTACCCGGAGAGCGGATGGACCCGCTCCAACACCGGTGGCTGCCCGTTCTGGGACGGGGACGCCGACTGGGCCCGCGACTCGATGGTGCCGCAGATCTCCCAGGCGCTGGCGGGCGTCGCCGCGTCCAAGGGCGCGCAGTTCCTGGACCTGTCGGACATGCTGCAGGGCCGCGAGGTCTGCTCGACGGCCACCAAGCAGCCGACCGCGAGCTCCGGCCCGTCCGCGACCACCAGCGAGTGGGCGCGCTTCCTGGACGGCGGGCTCAACTCCACGCAGGGCGCGCTGCAGGAGTCGATGCACCCCAACTACTACGGCCAGCAGGCGGTCGGGCGCTGCCTGACGCTGCTGTGGGGCCGTCCGAGCGGTGACTACTCGTGCCACAACACGGCCGGGCAGGACGCGAGCGGGATGTACCTGACCGCGCGCTGACCGCAGCACGCCGACCGCAGCACGCCGACAACGCGCTGACCGCACGCCGACCGCGTGCCGACCGACCGCACCGCTCCGGTGCCCCCGCGGACCTGACCGCGGGGGCACCGGCGTCGGCTCGCTCAGCCCTTGGCGAGCAAGGACTGGGCGTGGGCGCGCACCTGATCCTTCGTCAGATAGGCGTCGGTGTACTCGAAGTCGCGCAGCCGGGCAGGCTGGCGGGCCAGGAATCCGGTGCGGACGAAGTCGTCCCCGGCGGTCGCGTTGAGCAGCCAGTTGGCACCCACCCGGAACTTGGCCACATTGGTGCGCATCGCCATCAAGTGGTAACCGCGCGCCACCAGTTGGGCCGGTACGCCGCGCAGCTCCACCCCGAGGGGCTTGGAGACCGCGTCCTTGCCGCCGAGGTCCACCACCAGGCCCAAGTCCTTGTGGTAGTAAGGCTCCAGGGGCTGGTTGCGGAGCGAGGCGATCACGTTGTTCGCCACCACGCGGCCCTGGCGGGCGGAGTGCTGGGCGGTCGGCGGGCAGACCGCGCCGTCGCCCTTCGCGAGGTCGGGAACGGCGGCGGCGTCGCCGAGCGCGAACACGCCCTCGAACTGCGGCACCCGCATCTCCGCCGTCACCGCCAGCCGTCCGCGGACGGTCTCGGCGTCCAGGGTGCCGATCAGCGGGCTCGCGGCCACGCCGGCGGTCCAGATCAGCGTCCGGCAGGGGAGCACCCGTCCGTCGGTGAACTTGACCGACTCGGCGCCGACCTCGGCCACCGACACACCCAGTGACACCTCGATGCCGCGCGCCCGCAGCACCTCCAGGGCGGCCTCGCCGAGCGGGTCGCCGAGCTCGGGCATCAGCTTCGGGGCGATGTCGATCAGGTGCCACTTGATCTGCCGGGCGTCCAGCCGCGGGTAGCGGTGCGAGGCCGCGGTGGTGAGACGCTGCAGGCAGGCGGCCGTCTCGGTGCCCGCGTAGCCGCCGCCGACGACCACGAACTGCAGCCGGGACTCGCGCTCCCGCTGGTCCAGCGACGTCGAGGCGAGGTCGAGTTGGGCGATCACGTGGTCGCGGACGTAGGCCGCCTCGGCGAGCGTCTTCATGCCGCGGGCGTAGTCGGTCAGGCCGGGGATGTCGAAGGTGCGGGTGACGCTGCCCGGGGCGAGCACCAGGATGTCGTACCGCTGCGCGATCACCTCGTCGGTGATCTTGCGGACGACGCACACCTTGGAAGCCGGGTCCACGCCGATGGCGCCGCCGGGGACGATGTGGGTGCGGCGCAGCGAACGGCGCAGGGAGACGGCCACGGACTGCGGGGTGAGGACGCCGGCGGCGACATGGGGGAGGAGGGGGAGGTAGAGCTGGTAGCTGAACGGCGTGACCAGCGAGATCTCGGCCTCCGACGGTGACAGCTTGTGTTCGAGACGGCGGGCGCACTCCAGGCCGGCGAAGCCACCGCCCACGATCAGGATCCGAGGTCGTTCCATCGCTCATCCCTTTGCCGTGAAGGTCCCCGTTACTGTCCGCCACACTCGCACGGAGCAGCGGGGGCTGCCACTGGGGTGGGGTGGATGGGGGAGACGGGGTGGGAGGGGCCGTCCGTGCAGCTGGGGGCGGCGGGTGTGCGGGTGGTGGCACCGATAGGGTGGGAGGCGTGCTACCCGAGGTGACGGCGATCCGGTACGTGACGCCACTGCGAGAAGGCGGCTCGATGCCGGGCCTGGTCGAGGCCAATGATCGGCGGCTCTACGCGCTGAAATGGGTCGGTGCGGCGCAGGGGCGCAAGGCGCTGGTCGCGGAGGTGCTGGCCGGGGAGCTGGGGCGGCGGCTGGGGCTGCCGGTGCCGGAGCTGGTGACCGTCGACCTGGACCCGGTGCTCGCACGCAGTGAGCCGGACCACCAGATCCAGGACCAGATGCGGGCCAGCGGCGGGACCAACCTCGGGATGGCCTTCGTCAGCGGTGCGCTCAACTTCGATCCGCTCTGCTTCGAGGTGGATCCGGAACTCGCGGGCCAGGTGCTCTGGTTCGACGCGCTGATCGGCAATGTGGACCGGTCCTGGCGCAACCCCAACCTGCTGGTGGCGACCGGCGGGCTGCGGCTGATCGACCACGGTGCGAGCCTGATCTTCCACCACAACTGGCCCGGCGCCGCCGCCTGGGTGCGCCGCCCGTACGACGCGTCCGACCATGCGCTGCTGGGCGCCGGGCCGGACGTGGAGGCGGCGGACAAGGCGCTCGCCCCGCTTGCGGAGGCGGCGATCGAGGCGGCCGTCGCGGAGATCCCCGAGATCTGGCTGACGGACGAGTTCGGCTTCGACTCGCCCGACGAGGTGCGCGCCGCGTACCGTGCCCAGCTGACCGAGCGACTGGCCGGTCCGCGTGACTGGCTCCCGGAGGTGCCCGCATGACCGGGTCGTCGACGTCCGCGCTGCCGGCCATCGTCGAGCTGCACGACTACGAGTACGCCGTGATCCGCGCGGTGCCGCGGGTGGAGCGGGGCGAGTGCGTGAACGTGGGGGTGCTGCTGTACTGCCGGCAGAGTTCGCACCTGGCCGCGCGCACCCACCTGGACCAGGCGCGGCTGCTGGCGCTGGACCCGGTCGCGGACGTGCAGGGCGTGCGGCGGGCGCTGCACGGGATCGAGGCGGTCTGCCTGGGCGGGCCGCAGGCCGGTCCGGCGGCGGGGGACAGCCCGGGGCAGCGGTTCCGCTGGCTGACCGCGCCGCGCAGTGCGATCGTCCAGCCGGGGCCGGTGCACACGGGGCTGACCGCGAACCCGGACGCGGAGCTGCGGCGGCTGTTCGACCAGCTGGTGCTCTGAGCGGCGCTGCTGCGCGCCTGCCCGCCTGCCCGGTGGACGGGGCCGGCCTGCCCGACGGGCAGGATCGGGGGCCGACGGGCGGCGGCGTGAGCAGGCTCGCGGACGGTTGCCCTGGTCAAAGCTTGAGTTGCTGAAGCACCTGGTCGTACCCTGACCCCATGGGTTCGACAGCGACGACGACCGTACCGACCAACGCCGAGCTGATGGAGGTGTTGGCCGCCGTCGGTGCCGCCTACTTCCAGGACTTCGCGGCGGCCGCGGCCCGGCACGGGCTCTCCTCCTCGCAGGCCAAGGCGCTGGGCGCGGTGCAGGAGCCGGTGCCGATGCGCGCGCTGGCCGGGCGGCTGGGCTGCGACGCGTCGAACGTCACCGGGATCGTGGACCGGCTGGAGTCGCTGGGCCTGGCCAACCGGGCGGCGGCGGCCGGTGACCGCCGGGTGAAGATCGTGGTGATCACGGACGAGGGCCGGGAGATCCTGGCCCGTATCCGCGGCGAGATGGCCCGCACCCACCAGGCCTTCCAGGAGATGACCGACGAGCAGCGGATCGCCCTGCACTCGATCTGCTCGCAGGTCCTGCCGGTGCTGGCCGGCCGGACGGGCGGCGCGCAGTAGGTCCCGCGCCGCCCGTGCCGCCGGCGCCGCCCGTGCCGCCGGCGCCGCCCGTGCCGCCGGCGCCGGGCGCACCCGCCGTCGTCAGAGCAGTGCCGCGAGTTCCGGCGGCAGGGGCCGGTGGTGGAGCAGGGTGAGCGTGCGGGTGGCCCGGGTGAGGGCGACGTAGCGGTCGCGCGGGCGGAGGGCGGCCGGCTCGACCACGACGACCGCGTCGAACTCCAGCCCCTTGGCGGCCGCGACGGTCACCGCGCCCAGCTCCGCGGCCAGGTCGTCCGGGGCGATCACGCCCAGAGTGCCCGGCGTTCCGGGGAGCCGGGCGAGCGCGGTGGCGAAGTCGGCGTCCGGGACGGGGACCACGTGCGGGCGCTCGGTGCCGGGGCGGATGGACTCGGGCGGCTGCCGGTCGGGCGCCACGGTGCGCAGGACGGCTGCGGCGAGCGCCATGATCGGCTCCGGCGTACGGTAGTTGACGGTCAGGCGTTCCTCGCGCCAGCGGCCGGGCAGGTGCGGGTCGAGCATCTCGGCCCAACTGCGGGCACCCGCCGGGGAGCCGGTCTGGGCGAGGTCGCCGACGATGGTGAGCGAGCCGGCCGGGACGCGGCGCAGGACGGCGCGCCAGGCCATCGCGGACAGCTCCTGCGCCTCGTCGACGACGACGTGGCCGTACGCCCAGGTGCGGTCGTCGGCCGCGCGTTCGGCGGTCGAGCGCTGGGGGCCGTCGTCCCGGAAGCGTTCGGCCAGGGCGGCGGAGTCCATCAGGACGTCGTCGGTCTGCCCGGTGATGGTCAACACGCCTTGGGCGAAGGAGAGTTCGTCGGCATCGTTGTCCGTCTGCCGGTCGGTGGTCGCGGACGGCCGCTCCTCGCCGAGGAGTTCGGCGGCCTCGTCCAGCAGCGGGACGTCCTCGGCGGTCCAGGGGCAGCCGGGCGGGCGGAGCAGGGCGGCGGCGTGCTCGGGGGCCGCTTCGGTGAGCAACTCGCCGTCGGTGAGCAGTCGTTCGACCAGCCCTTGGGGGGTGAGCAGGGGCCAGAGCGGGTCGAGGGCGGCGCGGACGTCCGCCCGGGCCCACAGCTCGCGCGGGGCGTAGTGGGCCTCCTCCGCGTCGTACGGGCGGCCGAGGGAGAGCGCCTGGGCGATGGCGAGGGCGTCGAGCAGGGTGCGCAGGTAGAAGGCGCGGGCCCGGTTGTGCGGCACGCGCAGGCCGCGGGCGGCGTCCCGGGCCTGGGCGCAGGCCCGGGCGGAGACGGTCAGTCCCTCACCGAGGTCGAGGCCCTCGGCGGGCGCCGACTGGTGCGCCGCGAGGGCGCGGCGGAGGACCCCGGCCATCCAGGGGCCGCCCTTGGCGACCGCCGTGGCGGGGGCGTCGGTGCCGGCGGCGGTGACACCGGGGTAGAGCTCGCCGACGGTGCGCAGCACCACCTCGGTCTCGCCGAGGGCGGGCAGCACCTCGTCGATGTACCGCAGGAACCCGGGGTTGGGGCCGATCAGCAGGACGCCGCGGCGCTCCAGCGCGGCGCGGTGGGTGAACAGCAGGTAGGCGGCGCGGTGCAGGGCGGCGAGGGTCTTGCCGGTGCCGGGGCCGCCCTGCACGACCAGGGCGCCGCGCAGCGGGGAGCGGATCACCCGGTCCTGCTCGGCCTGGATGGTGGCGACGGCGCTGCCCATCCGGCCGGTGCGTTCCCGGTCGAGGGCGGCGAGCAGAGCGGCCTCGCCGACCAGGGCGCGGCGGCCGGAGTCGTCGAGCCCGGCGAGGTCGAGCGCCTCGTCGTCCAGACCGGTGAGGGTGCGGCCGCGGGTGTGCAGGTGGCGGCGGCGGACGACGGTGCCGGGGTCGGCGGGGGTCGCGGTGTAGAACGGGCGGGCGGCCGGGGTGCGCCAGTCGAGCAGCAGCGGTTCGTACGCGTCGTCGGTCAGGCCGGTGCGGCCGATGTAGCGGACGGTGCCGTCGCGCTCGTCGAGGCGGCCGAAGCAGAGCCCGCGTTCGACGGCGTCGAGCCGGGCGGCGTGGCGGGTGGCCTCGCGGGCGCGGACCTCGCGCTCCAACCGGGCCTGGTGGGTGCCGCCGGGTGCGGCTGCGTCGTGGGCCCCGGCGACGGTGCGGCGGGCGCGTTCGCGGACGGTGTCCAGCCGGTCGTAGAGCCGGGTGAGGCGGTGCTGTTCGGTGCGCAGGGCCTCGGCGAGGACACCGCTGGAGTCTCGGGCGGCCGGTGGAAGTCCGTTCATCGATGTGGTATCCTTGCGGCGAGAAGGTTTTTGTGCGTCACCTGAAGGGTGCTCAATTGACCCAGCCTACCCCATCCGCCGACGTCCGGCGTGACCTCGGCTGTTACTCTTGCGAAGCGTGAGCGCGAAGCCCCAGATCCCCAATGTCCTGGCCTCCCGGTACGCCTCGGCGACCCTGGCCCAGCTGTGGTCCCCCGAGCACAAGGTGGTCCTTGAGCGCCACCTGTGGCTGGCCGTCCTGAAGGCCCAGCAGGACCTCGGTGTCGAGGTGCCGGCGAACGCCGTCGCCGACTACGAGCGGGTGATCGACCAGGTCGACCTCGGCTCGATCGCCGCCCGTGAGCGGATCACCCGCCACGACGTGAAGGCCCGGATCGAGGAGTTCAGCGAGCTCGCCGGCCACGAGCAGATCCACAAGGGCATGACCTCGCGGGATCTGACCGAGAACGTCGAGCAGCTGCAGATCCGCCAGTCGCTGGAGCACGTGCGCGACCGCACGGTGGCCGTGCTGGTCCGCCTGGCCAAGCTGGCCGCCCAGCACTCCGAGCTGGTCATGGCCGGTCGCTCGCACAACGTGGCCGCGCAGGCCACCACCCTGGGCAAGCGTTTCGCGTCGATCACCGACGAGCTGCTGGTCGCCTTCCGCCGTCTGGAGGAGCTGATCGCCCGCTACCCGCTGCGCGGGATCAAGGGCCCGGTCGGCACCGCCCAGGACATGCTGGACCTGCTCGGCGGGGACACCGAGAAGCTCGCCGAGCTGGAGCGCCGGGTCGCCGGGCACCTCGGCTTCGACAACGTGCTGACCAGCGTCGGCCAGGTCTACCCGCGCTCGCTGGACTTCGAGGTGCTCACCGCCCTCGTCCAGCTGTCCGCCGCGCCGTCCAGCCTGGCCAAGACCATCCGCCTGATGGCCGGCCACGAGCTCGTCACGGAGGGCTTCAAGGAGGGCCAGGTCGGCTCCTCGGCGATGCCGCACAAGATGAACACCCGCTCCTGCGAGCGCGTCAACGGCCTGGCCGTCATCCTGCGCGGCTACGCCTCGATGACCGGCGAGCTGGCCGGCGACCAGTGGAACGAGGGCGACGTCTCCTGCTCGGTGGTGCGCCGGGTCGCGCTGCCGGACGCCTTCTTCGCCTTCGACGGCCTGCTGGAGACCTTCCTGACCGTTCTCGACGAGTTCGGCGCCTTCCCCGCCGTGATCGAGACCGAGCTGGACCGCTACCTGCCGTTCCTCGCCACCACCAAGGTGCTGATGGGCGCGGTGCGCGCCGGCGTCGGCCGGGAGACCGGGCACGAGGTCATCAAGGAGCACGCCGTCGCCTCGGCACTGGCGATGCGCGCGGGCGCCCGGGAGAACGAGCTGCTGGACCGCCTGGCCGCAGACGAGCGGATCCCGCTGGACCGGGCCGCGCTGGACGCGCTGCTGGCCGACAAGCTCTCCTTCACCGGTGCGGCCGGCGCCCAGGTCGCCGAGGTGGTCCGCCTGGTGGAGGCCGTCGCGGCCGCCTACCCGGAGGCCGCCAAGTACGCGCCGGGTGACATCCTCTGAGGTCGATGTCCCGTGACGTCCCGGTGAGGTGACGTCGCGTCAGCTCTCGGGCGTGGGCCCCGCCGCCGGACCGGTGGCGGGGCCCTCGCGCGTGTGGACGTGGCCCGGGTCGAAGGGCGGGGTGGTGGTGCCGCAGGGCCAGTCGCAGTTCGGCTCGGCGACCGGCTTCTCCTCGGGCGCCAGCACGTTGCCCCGGATGGTGGCGAAGGCGATCAGCCCGCCGGAGGCCAGCAGGCCCGCGCAGATCAGCATCGCCGTGTGGAAGGCGGAGTCGACCTCGGAGGGCACCTGGTAGGCGTTGCCGCTCAGCCCGGCCAGGGCCGGCAGGGCGGCCACCGCGAGCAGGCCGGCCGCGCGGGCGGCGGCGTTGTTGACCCCGCTGGCGATGCCCGCGTGCCGGACCTCGACGGCGGCCAGCACCGTCGCCGTCAGCGGCGCCACCAGCAGGGTCATCCCGCAGCCCATCACCGTGACGGCGGGCAGCACGTCCGTCCAGTACGACGAGTCGGAGCCGATGCGGAGCATCAGCAGCACCCCGGCGGCGCAGATCAGGGGGCCGACGGTGAGCGGGATCCGCGGGCCGATCCGCTTGCCGAGCCGGCCGGCGCGCGCCGACAGCAGCAGCATCAGGATGGTGATCGGCACCAGCGCGAAGCCCGAGACCAGCGGTGAGAACCCGGCGACGATCTGCAGCTGCACCACCAGCAGGAAGAACACGCCGCTGAAGGCCGCGTACACGCAGAGGGTCACCAGGTTCACGGCGGTGAACAGCCGGGAGGAGAAGAGGCCGAGCGGCAGCATCGGTTCGGGCGCGCGGCGCTCGACGGTGACGAAGGCGACGCCGAGCACCACGCCGATCACGCCGCTGACCCAGACCGCGGGGGACACGCCCTCGCCGGCCGCGGTCAGCGCGTAGGTGATCGCGCCGAGCGCGAGCGCGGCGAGCACCGCGCCCAGCACGTCGAAGCGGCCGGTGGCGCTCTCGTCCCGGCTCTCCGGTACGGACCGGGTGGTGACCGCGATGACGGCGGCCGCGAGCGGCAGGTTCAGCAGGAAGATCCAGCGCCAGCCGGGGCCGTCCACCAGCCAGCCGCCGAGGAAGGGGCCGACCGCGGCCGACACCCCGCCGAGGCCGGACCACAGGCCGACCGCCGCCGAGCGGTCGTCAGGGTGGAAGACGGCCTGGAGCATGGCGAGCGAGCCGGGCGTGAGCAGGGCCCCGCCGATGCCCTGGACGGCGCGGGCGGCGATCAGCACCTGGATGTTCGGCGCGGCGGCGCAGGCCGCGGAGGCGACGGCGAACCAGACCACGCCGATCAGGAAGACCCGGCGTCTGCCGTACCGGTCGCCGAGCGCGCCGCCGAGCAGGATCAGGCCCGCCAGGGTGAGCAGATAGGCGTTCAGCGTCCATTGCAGGGACGCCAGGGAGGCGCCCAGGTCGGCGCCGATGCGGGGCAGGGCGACGTTCACCACGGTGCCGTCGAGCATCGCCATGCTGGATCCGAGCACCGTTGCCAGGAGTACCCAGCGACCCTGCGCGGTGCCCAGGCGCAGGGGGCCTGCTTCGGAGGTGGCCACGGCCCGATCCTGGCCCTGTGGGGCGTACGTGACAAGGCTCACCGGTGGGTGTGTTGGAGGCTGTCGGTGCGTGAGCGGACGACTGCGCAGCGCCGTCGTCGTCGGCGCAGGGTCGTGGATCAGTGGCACGGGGTGAATGGATTGTGTACACACGGTGCCGCGGATCATTCGGAGGGTGACCGGATCCCCGGGGGTCGTTGCGGATTCAAGAGATCGACATTGCTTCACCCGAACGGATGGGTTTTAGTTCAGCGACCGCCCGGCCAGCCCGGACGGATCCACCGGGTGGAACGCCGAGTCCTGCCGCTGCCCGGGTGGTTCGAACTGAACTCTGTACGGCAGGAGCGGGGGACCCACAGGTAAGTCGCCGGACCGGAGTTCGCGCCTCAGGGCGCGGGCGTCCAGGGCCGGCTTGGGGTGAAGCCGCGCATGCGGCCGGGCAACTCCAGCCCGAACCCGACAGCTCACCTCGCAGGCGTCGGAGAGGAAACTTCCATGCCTGCTCAGGCTCGTCGTATCGCCCTGCCCCGCGCCGCCCGCATCGGCATCGCCACCGCCGTCACCGGCGCCTCCTTCGCCCTCCCGCTCGTGACCGCGATCAGCGCCCAGGCCCACACCGCCCCGGCCGCCCCGGTCGCGCAGGCCGCCCCCGCCGCTGCCGCTGCTGTCGCCCCCGCCGCCGACGCCAAGCCGGCCGCGCAGGCCGCTCCGGCCGCCGCGCACGAGAGCTACCGCGTCGTCAGCGGTGACACCCTGTCCAAGATCGCCGACGTCAAGAACGTCGAGGGCGGCTGGCACGCGCTGTACGAGCAGAACCGCTCGGTCGTCGGCGCCAACCCGAACCTGATCTTCCCGGGCCAGCAGCTCACCATCGCCGGCCACGCCGCCGCGCCGTCCGCCGACGCCGCCCCGGCGAAGCCGGCCGCTCCGGCCAAGCCCGCCACGCCGGCCAAGCCGCAGGTCAAGGTCCAGGCCAAGACCGAGGCCGCGAAGCCGGCCGCCCCGGTGCAGACCCAGGTTCAGACCGCCGCTCCGGCCCCGGCCGTGACCGCCGCTCCGGTCGCCGCCACCGCCGGCTACGTCGCGCCGCTGGCCAACCCGGTCCTGGGCGAGGCCTACGGTGTCGCCGGCTCGATGTGGGCCTCCGGCCACCACACCGGCCAGGACTTCGTCTGCTCCACCGGTACCCCGCTGCGCGCCGTCGCCAACGGTGTCGTGGTCAAGGCCGGCAACGGCGGCGCCTACGGCAACGAGGTCGAGATCAAGCTCGCCGACGGCAAGTACGCGCAGTACGCGCACCTCTCGTCGATCGGCGTGAAGATCGGTCAGACCGTCACCGTCGGCCAGCAGCTCGGCCTCTCCGGCGCCACCGGCAACGTGACCGGCCCGCACCTGCACTTCGAGATCCGCACCACCCCGGAGTACGGCTCGGACATCAACCCGGTCACCTACCTGCGCGCGCACGGCGTCGCGCTCTGACCCTTCCGGGGTTTCAGGAACCACCGCTGCTGCGGAGCGAATCGATCCTCCGGGATGGTCATGTCGGGTGACCGCTCGACCGGGTGATCGCCGCACAGTGGACATGGGCGCGGGACACGCCCAGGCCGGCCCGGCTCGCGGGACACACCTCCCTCGCGAGCCGGGCCGGCCGCTGCCATTTCCGGGGCCGGTACGGCACGGGGGTTCGCTCCGGGGGCGGTCGGTGCGGCCGGACGGTGGGTCAACCCGGTCGGACGGTCCGCCTGCTGAACGCGCTGAAGGGGATCGGGAGTCAGCCGCGGTGGGCGGGCTGGCCGTACCGGGCGGCGGTCAGCAGGTCGTGCATCCGGTGGCCGAAGTCCTCGACGTCGCGGGCCGGTTCGGGGAAGACCAGGCGGACGTCGCGGTGCCCGTCGGGGTGGTCCAGGCGCAGCACCAGGCCGTGGCGGTCCAGGGCGAGCGGGCGGACGTCCGGGTTCCGGGCGAGCAGCACCGGGTCGAGCAGGCGGGTGAGGACGTCGAGCGCGTCGGCGTGGTCGTCGGCGAAGTGGGTGAGCATCGCGGCCTCGTGGCGGGCCATCGGGTCGGGGGTGGCGTGGGCGAGGTCGGCGGCGGTGACCGCGCCGGTGCCGTACGGGGTGGCGAGGACGGCGTGGGCGACGTCCACGCGCAGGTGGACGCTGAGGCCGTCGTCGGCGAGGTGGGCCAGCCGGAGCCGGCCGGCCAGGGTGAGGCGGGCGCGGACGCGGTCGCGGACGGCGACGGGGGAGACGTCGGTGACGTCGAGGACGACGGCGAGGCCGTCGGTGGCCCGGGCCGCGGCCGCGGTGAGCGGGGCGTCCAGTGGGGCGCGCAGTCGCAGGCGGGAGCCGTGGACGGAGACCGGGGTGTCCAGGTCGTGGTGCTCGCCCTGTGCGCGGACGGCGAGCGAGGAGGTCGTGCCGAGCAGGCTCAGGATCCGTTCGGCGGTGGTGGGCTCGGGGACCTCGGTGTCGCCGGTGGGCAGGCTCATGGACGGACCTCCAGTTGGTTAGGTGAGCCTAACCTAATGTTGCTGTCCGGGTGTGGCAAGCGCGCAGGGCCCGGACGCGCGGGAGGCGTCCGGGCCCTGCGGTGGGTGCGGTCGGGGGCGGGAGCGTCAGACGACGACGGCCTGGGCGTCGATCTCCACCAGCATCGGCTCCTGCGGGAGCTCGACGAAGACGGTGGTGCGGCAGGGCTTCACCCCGCCGGGCTTGACGTTCTCCTCGATGAACTCGGCGTAGACCTCGTTCATCAGCGGGAAGTCGGCGCGCTTGGTGAGGTAGACGCGGAACATCACCACGTCCTCGATCGTCGCGCCGCCGGCCTCGACGACGGCCTTGACGTTCTCCAGGGTGCGCCGGGTCTGCGCCTTCACGTCGCCGTGGTGGAGGTACTCGCCGGTCGCCGGGTCCTGCGGGCCCTGGCCGGAGACCTGCAGGATCGGACCCTTGCGGACGCCCTGGGAGAACGTCCAGGCCGGGGCGGGGGCGCCGTCGGTGCGGATCTCGACCTTCTCGGCGGGCTGGGTGTGCTCGGCGGCCTGGGCGGTCTCGGCGGGCTGGGGGCGCTCGGCGGGCATGGGGCTCCTTGGCGTGAAGTACGTGAAGTGCGAGAAGTGCGTCAGGTGACTGTCTGTCAGTTATGGTCGGGGCGGCCGCAGTCGGCCGAGACGGCGCGGGCGGTGGCGAGCAGGTGCGGGAGGAGGTCCAGCACCTGCTCGTACGGGAGGACGACGTCCGGGACGGAGATGGAGGCGGCGGCGACGACCCGGCCACTGGCGTCCCGGACGGGCGCAGCCACGCAGTTGATGAAGGACTCGTGCTCGGCGTGGTCCTGCGCCCAGCCCTGCGCGGCGACCTTCTCCAGCTCCGCGAGCAGCGCCTCGGGCGTGGTGAGGGTGCGTTCGGTGTGCGGGGTGAAGTCGATCCCGGCCACCACCCGGCGCCGCTCGGGCAGCGGGAGGTCGGCCAGCAGCACCTTGGAGACGGCGGCGCTGTGCAGCGCGGCGCGCAGGCCGATGCGGGAGTACATCCGGACCGGGTGGCGGGAGTCGAACTTGTCGATGTAGACCACCTCGCCGCCCTCGTACGCGGCCAGGTGCACGGTCTGGCCGGTGGCGGCGTTCAGCTCGGCCAGGTGCGGGGCGGCGATCCGGCGGATGCCGCGCTGCTCCAGGGCCAGGCCGGAGAGGGCGAAGAGGCCCGCGCCCAGGTGGTAGCGGTAGGCCGCGTCGCGATAGACGAATCGTTCCTCTTCGAGGCTCTGGAGCAGCCGGAGAACGGTCGTCTTGTGGACGCCGAGCACCTCGGCGAGCTGGTCGAGGGAACGTTCGCCCTCGCCGAGCTGGGCGAGGATGCGCAGGGCGCGGGTGACGGTCTGGCTCATCGTGCTCCGCTTCGAGGGCCGGGGTTGCTGCTCATTGTGCCCGGGTGCGGTCGGCGGGCGGGACGTGGTCGGTGAGGCCGGTGGGGCCGGCCGGATCGGTGGGGCCGGCCGGGCCGGTGAGGTGCGTGCGGCCGGTGGGCAGGGCAGGGCCGGTGATGCCGTCCGCGGTGACCCGGGTGGCGGCCCAGTCCGCGGGCGAGGCGTCGAGCAGCGCCGCCACCACGGCGGCGGGCGGCGGCTCGGCCTGGTCGCCGCGGGCGGTCAGGGCGCAGGCGGCGCTCAGGTGACCGAGCCGCAGGCGGCGGCGCTGGTCCAGGCCCCGGACGGTGCCGGCCAGGTAACCGGCCGCGAAGGCGTCGCCCGCGCCGGTGGCCTCGACCACCTGGACGGCGAGAGCCGGTTCGGTGACCGCCGTGCCGTCGCGCCCCAGGGCGGTGACGTGCCGGGCGGAGTCCTTGACGATGACGGTCGCGGGGGACGGGAAGCGACGGCGCAGCGCGGCCGGGTCGCCGGTGCCGAACGCGGCCTGCGCCTCGTCCGCGCCGAGCAGCAGCAGGTCGGCGGCGTCCAGCAGTGGGGGCAGCACGGCCGGGTCGCGGTCCCGCCACAGCGACGGGCGCCAGTTGAGGTCGAAGCTGACCAGCCCCCGGCCCCCGCCCGGCCGGGCCCCCGTGGTGTGGCGGCGCTCGACGACGAGGGCGCGCAGCAAAGCGAGGCAGTCGTCGGAGAGCGCGGCGGTGATGCCGGACAGGTGCAGCAGTCGGGCGTCGGCCAGCAGCCGGGCGGCGTCCGGGTCGGCGAGCAGTGCGGGGGACAGTGCGGCGGCCGCGGAACCGCGCCGGTGGTAGTGCAGCCGACTGCGCCCGGGGCCGAGGTCGTGGTCGTGGCCGGTGGAGCCGCCGACTTCCTTGAAGTAGAGGCCGGTCGGGCGGTGCGGGTCGACCGCGACCGCCGAGACGTCCACGCCGCGGGCGGCGAGCTCGGCCAGCAGTCGCCGGCCGAAGCCGTCGGCGCCGACCCGGCTGATCCAGGCGGTCGGCACGCCTAGTGCGGCCAGCACGCCGGCCGTGTTGGACTCGGCGCCGCCGACGGAGAGCCGGAAGGTCTCCACCGACTCCAGCGGGCCGGGGCGGTCCGGGAGCAGGACGGCCATCGACTCGCCCACGCACACGGCCGTCGGAGGAGGGCCCGGGCGGGCCGGGCCCGGGGTGTCCTGTCGCGGCATGTGCGGGGCTCCTCGTCTGTGGCCGTTGCGTCGAGAGCGGGCCCACTCCGTCGATCGACCGTCCGCCTGGTCGGGTGCGGGCCTGGTCCGTTGAGCGTGAGTCAGTTCCGTTGACCGTGATCCGGCGCCGATGCTAGAACCGTGCTGCCAGCATGCGCAACCCTCGTTGCACATGTTGCAACCTGGCGGATGGAGGAGGAGCGTGCAGCAGACCTTCGCAAGCAGCGGCACCGGGCCGGGCATCGCCCGCGACGCGGTGGCGGCGCTGGCCGACGAGCCGCTGGACCGGCGGTTCAAGGCCGCTCCGCCGGACTCCCACCCGGACCGGCGGCCGGGAGCCGCCACCCGGGGCCGCACCGTGCGGGAGTGGCTGGCCGGCGGCCCGACCCTCTCCTCGTTCGGCACCCCGCTGCTCACCCTCGACGGCGCCGCACTCGCGCACAACGTCCGCACCATGGCCGACTGGTGCGCCAAGGCGGGCGTCGCGCTCGCCCCGCACGGCAAGACCACCATGGCCCCCGCCCTGTGGCAGGCGCAGCTCGACGCCGGGGCCCACGGCATCACCCTCGCCAACCTGCCCCAGGTGCGGGTCGCCCGGGCCTTCGGGGTGCAGCGGATCCTGCTCGCCAACACCCTGCTCGACCCGGCCGGACTGGCCTGGCTCGCCGACGAACTGGCCGCCGACCCGGACTTCGCCTTCCTCTCCTGGGTCGACTCCGCCGAGAGCGTGCGGCTGATGGATGCGGCCCTGCGCGCCGCCGGGGCCGAGCGGAAGGTCGAGGTGCTGGTCGAACTCGGCGGCCCCGGCGGGCGCACCGGCGCCCGCGGCGAGGACGCCGCCGTCGAGGTCGCCGCCGCCGTGCTGCGCGCCCCCACCCTGCGCCTCGCCGGCGTCGGCGGGTACGAGGGCGCGCTCGCGCACGATGCCACGGCCGCCGGACTGGCCACCGTCCGCGGCTACCTCCGGGCCCTGGCCGGGCTCCACGGCCGGCTCGCGCGCGCCTACCCGGACGACGCGCCACCGGTGGTCACGGCCGGCGGCAGCGCCTACTTCGACCTGGTGGCCGAGGAGACGACCGGCCTGCCGGACGCCCTGGTCGTCCTGCGCTCGGGTGCGTACGTCGCCCACGACGACGGCTTCTACCGCGGCGTCTCACCGCTCGCCCGGGCCGACGGCGTGGCGCCGTTCCGCGGCGCGCTGCACGGCTGGGCCCGGGTGGTCTCCCGGCCCGAACCGCAACTCGCCCTGCTGGACGCCGGAAAGCGCGACCTGCCCTTCGACGAGGGCCTGCCCGAGCCGCAACGGGTGCGCAGCGGAGCCGAGTTGACCGGAACGGCGGCCCGGGTCAGTGCGCTCAACGACCAGCACGCCTTCCTGCGGGACGCGGGCGACCTCGCGCCGATCGGCGCGGTGCTGCGCCTGGGCGTGTCGCACCCGTGCACCGCCTTCGACAAGTGGACGGCGATCCCCGTGCTGGACTCCGCGGACGCGGCCGAGCCGAAGGTCACCGGCCTGGTCAGGACGTTCTTCTGATGGCCGGGGAGAGAGCGGCAGGGGCGGTCGGGAAGAGCGCGACGAGCAGTGTGAGGACGGCGAACGGTGTGATGACGGCGAGCGCGAGGACGGCGAACCGGGTGAACCCGGCGGGCCCGACCGTCTTCCGGGGCGCCACCGTCGTGGACGGCACCGGTGCGGACCGCTACCGCGCGGACGTGCGGATCGCCGACGGCCTGATCACCGACGTCGGCGACCGCCTCGACGCGCCCGAGGTGGTGGACGCCGACGGGCTGGTCCTGACCCCCGGCTTCATCGACATGCACGCCCACTCCGACCTCGCCCTGCTGCTCGAACCCGAGCACCCGGCCAAGGTCACCCAGGGCGTCACCTGCGAGGTCCTCGGCCAGGACGGCCTGTCCTACGCCCCGGTGGACGACACCACACTGCCCGCGCTGCGCCGTCAACTCGCGGGCTGGAACGGCGATCCGGCCGACCTCGACTGGGACTGGCGCGACGTCGCCGGCTACCTCGACCGGATCGACCGGACCGGCGTCGCCGTCAATGCCTGCTACCTGGTCCCGCACGGCACGCTGCGCACCCTCGTCATGGGCTGGACCGACCGGCCGCCCAACCCGGCCGAACTCGACCGGATGCGCCAGGTGTTGGCGAAGAGCCTGCTGGACGGCGCGGTCGGCATGTCCAGCGGCCTCAGCTACACCCCCGGCTCGTACGCGGACACCGCCGAACTGGTCGAGCTGTGCACCATCGTCGCGGCCTACGGAGGCTTCCACGCTCCGCACCAACGGTCGTACGGCGAGGGAGCGTTGGAGGGTTACGCGGAGATGGTGGAGATCTCCCGGCGGAGCGGCTGCGGGCTGCACCTGACCCACGCCACGATGAACTTCGGCGTCAACCGGGGCCGGGCCGGCGAGCTGCTGGAGCTGGTCGACCGGGCGCTCGCCGACGGCGTCGACCTGACCCTGGACAGCTACCCCTACCTCCCCGGCTCCACCACCCTCGCGGCCCTGCTGCCGAGTTGGGCCACCGAGGGCGGACCGGAGGCGACACTGGCCAGACTGACCGACCCGGCGCAGTGCGCCCGGATCCGGTACGAGGTGGAGGAGAAGGGCAGCGACGGCTGCCACGGCGTGGTCACCGACTGGGCGACGATCCAGGTCTCCGGCGTCCGGTCGGCGGAGCTGGCCCCGGCCGTCGGCCGGACCGTCGCCGAGATCGCCGACGAGGAGCGACGCACCGGCACCGAGGTGTTCCTCGACCTGCTGCGCCGGGACGAGTTGGCCACCACGATCCTCCAGCACGTCGGGCACGAGGAGAACGTCCGGGCGATCATGCGCCACCGGGTACACACCGTCGGCAGTGACGGACTGCTGGTCGGCGCCCGGCCGCACCCGCGGGCCTGGGGCACCTTCCCGCGCTACCTCGGCCACTACAGCCGGGAGTCGGGCGTGCTGACGCTGGAGGAGGCGGTCGCCCGGATGACCGGCCGGCCCGCCGCCCGGCTGGGCCTGCACCGGCGTGGCCGGATCGCCCCCGGCCACCACGCCGACCTGGTGCTCCTCGACCCCGAACGGGTCCGGGACACCGCGACCTTCGAGCACCCCCGGCGGCCCGCGGAGGGCATCGAGGCCGTGTACGTCAACGGCACCGCCGTCGTCCGGCAGGGTCGCACCACCGGCGCCCGCCCCGGGCGCGCCCTGCGCCGCACCGACCGAGGAACCCGAGCCGCATGACACCCCTCGCCTCCCTGCAGACCGACCGGGTGATCGCGGTGGTCCGCGCACCGAGCATCCCGGACGCTCCCGCGCTGTGCGCCGCACTCGCCGCCGGGGGCATTCGGTGGACCGAGTTCACCTACACCACACCGGATGTGACGAGCCATCTGCGGCACGCCGCGCAGGCCGGGCACCGGGTCGGCGTCGGCACCGTGCTGACCTCCGAGCAGGCCGAGCGCGGGGTCGCGGCCGGCGCCTCCTTCCTGGTCACGCCCGGCTGCCGGCCCGAGGTCGCGGCGGCGGCGAAGGGCGCCGGGGTGCCGGTGGTGCTCGGGGCGCTCACCCCGACCGAGGTGGCCCGCGCGGTGGACCTGGGTGCCGCCGCCGTCAAGATCTTCCCGGCCCGGGCGTTCGGGCCCGGCTACTTCAGGGACCTCCGCGGCCCGTACCCGGGCGTGCCGCTGGTGGCCTCCGGCGGGGTGAACGCGGGCAACGCCGCCGAGTTCCTGGGGCAGGGCGCGCTCGCGGTCTGCGCGGGGACGGACGTGGTGCCGCCGGAGGCGGTCGCGGCGGGGGACTGGGCGGAGATCACCCGGCGGGCCCGGGCGTTCACGGAAGCGTGCGGCGAGGCGTAGCGGCGTCGTGCCGCGACGCGCGGCGGTACACCGCGGCGGAGGGGCGCGGAGGGACGCCGGGAGGTGTGCCGGGAGTGGGCCGCGACGCGCGGCGGAGACACGCCGGGAGGCGCGGGGGCCGGGAGCGGCGGTGGCGGGGCGAGGCGGACTGTCGGGACGGCCGGGAACGGACGAGAATCGGTGGCACCCGGTTCGGCCCCCGGCCGAGTCCGGCCCGGCTCAGCCCCGCCCGGTGCACCCCGGGCCCCGGACCCGGTAGGAGGAACCCACCCATGACCTCGACCCGCCCCGGCCCCGACTGGCTCGCCGACGCCGTCCTCTACCAGATCTACCCGCAGACCTTCGCCGACTCCGACGGCGACGGCATCGGCGACTTCGCCGGCATCGCGGAGCACCTCGACCACCTCGCCTGGCTCGGCGTCGACACCGTCTGGCTCAACCCCTGCTTCGCCTCGCCGTTCCGCGACGCCGGCTACGACATCACCGACTACCTCGCCCCGGCCCCGCGCTACGGCAGCACCGAGGACCTGGTCGGGCTGGTCGAGGCCGCCCGCCGCCGCGGCATCAGGATCCTGCTGGACCTGGTCGCCGGGCACACCTCCGACCGCCACCCCTGGTTCCTGGCCGCCGCCGAGGACGCGTCCGACCACCGCTACATCTGGTCCGACCGGCCGGTGGACGGCTTCGTGGCCTCGCCCGGCAGCCGACCGGGCTGCTACCGGCCGAACTTCTTCGACTGCCAGCCCGCCCTCAACTTCGGCTACGCGCGCAGCAGTCCGGCCGAGCCCTGGCGTCAGCCGGTGGACGCCGAGGGGCCGCGCGCCAACCGGGCGGCGCTGCGCGACATCATGGCGCACTGGCTCGGCCTCGGCGTGTCCGGCTTCCGGGTGGACATGGCGTACTCGCTGGTCAAGGACGATCCGGGCAAGGCCGAGACCGCCAAGCTCTGGACCGAGCTGCGGGACTGGCTGGACCGTGCCCACCCCCAGGCCGCCCTCCTCGCCGAGTGGGGCGAGCCCGCCGCCGCCGTCGCGGCCGGCTTCCACGCGGACTTCTTCCTGCACTTCGGCGGCGAGGACCACGGCCTGCCGCTGCGCTCCCTGTGGAACAACAACGGCGGCACGGTCGAGGAGTTCTGGCAGCAGGAGGCCTGCTACTTCGAGGCCGAGGGCCGCGGCACCCCGCAGCCTTTCCTGGACGCCTGGCGCTCCGCCGCCGAACTCACCGAGGGCAACGGGCACATCGTGCTGCCGACCGCCAACCACGACTTCTCGCGGCTGGCCGCCGGCCACCGCACCGCCGAGCAGCTCGCGCCCGCCTTCGCCTTCCTGCTCACCTGGCCCACCCTCCCGGCCGTCTACTACGGCGACGAGATCGGCATGCGCTACCTGGCCGGCCTGCCCGACACCGAGGGCAGCGTGCTCGGGCCGCGCTTCAACCGGGCCGGCTCGCGCACCCCGATGCAGTGGACGCCCGGCCCCACGGCGGGCTTCTCCGGTGCGCCGGCGGAGCGGCTGTACCTGCCGGTGGACCCGGACCCGCACCGCCCGGACGTGCTCTCCCAGCGCGCCGACCCGACCTCGCTGCTGCACACCGTCCGGCGGCTGATCGCGCTGCGCCGGGCGCACCGGGGGCTGGGCTCCGCCGGCGGGGTGGAGGTCCGGCAGGCCGGCTACCCGCTGGTGTACACCCGGGCCGGGCGGTACCTGGTGGCGGTCAACCCGCGCCGGGAGCCGGGGGCCGTACGGCTGTCGGACGTGCTGCCGGAGCAGGTGCGGGGCGTGGTGCCGGCAGGCGTCCGGCCGTTGCAGGTACAGGGCGTGCGGGTGGCGGACGGGGAGCTGCTGGCGGACGGGTTCTCCTACGGGGTGTTCGACCTGGGCTGATCGCGGGCGGCGGGGGCCGGTCCCGGGAACCGGTCCCTCGGGCCGGTCCTGGGGGCTCGTCCTCGGGACCGGTCCCGGGGCCGGCTTCCGTCCGATGTCGGATGGTTGTAAGCTGCATCCATAGATGGTTGCATTTGCCACCTACATTGGTTGCATTTACCACCCTCTTGCCCCGTGCGAGACACCACCGGAGGACGGTACGAACGCCATGAGCACACCCCAGAACCCCGCCGCGGCGCCCACCCCGGGGCACTCGCTCAAGCACCTCGCCGTCCATCTGATCACCCCGCTGCTGATGTGCCTCGGCATGGCGCTCGCCTACCAGAGCGCGTTCCACCAGCCCGAGCCGCACCACCTCAAGGTCGCCGTCGTCGGCACCACCGACCAGGCGCACGGCCTGGCGCAGACGATCCGGGAGAAGGCCGGTGACGCGCTCGACGTCCGCACCGTCGACGACCGGTCCGCCGCCGAGCGGCAGCTGCGCGACCGCGACCTGGTCGGCGCCTTCGTCCCGGACGCCAGGAGCCCCGAGCTGATCGTGGCCAAGGGGAACTCGGACACCTCGGTGGTCGCCGCCACGGCGGTGTTCACGAACGTCACCGACCGGCAGGGCGTCCCGCTGCACGTCACCGACCTCACCACCCCGGCCGAGGGCGACCCGACCGGCCAGGGCCTGTTCTTCCTGCTGGTCGCGCTGAGCATCGGCTCGTACGCGAGCGTGGCGGTGATCGGCGCCGCCGGGGCCGGGCTGGGCATGGCGGTCCGGGCGCTCGTCGGGGTGGCGGTCTCACTGGTGGTCAGCGTCATCGGGATCGTCACCGCCGGGCCGGTGTTCCACGTCGTCGACCACGACCTCGCCGCGGTCTGGGCGCTGGGCTGGCTCTACTCGGCGGGCATCGTGCTGGTCGGCATCGGCCTGCACAGCTTCCTGAAGAAGTGGACCACGCTGGCCCTGATGGTGCTGTTCGTGATGCTCAACTTCACGTCCTCGGGCGGCATCTACCGGCCCGAGCTGCAGAACGGCTTCTTCGGCGCCCTGCACGGCTTCTGGACCGGCGCCGGCTTCCTGGAGGGCGCGCGCAGCCTCCTGTACTTCGACGGCGGCGCGGGCCTCGGCGGCCACGTCGTGACCCTGCTGGTCTGGCTGCTGCTGGGCGGGGCCGCCCTGGTGGCCGCGGCGGCGTACGAGCGACGCGGTCGCCGTCCGGTGGAGACGCCGGCGGAGGCCGAGGAGGAGATGGCGGAGGCGGTCGCGGTCTGACCCCGCCCCCCGGAAGGCTTCACCCGGCGCCAGGGCATCGGCACGGGTGGGGATTCGCGGCCCGCGCCCGGCCCTGGACAAGCCGGACGCGGGCCGACGCGCGGGTCGTGCTCAGGCCGGTTCCCCGGGGTTCTCGGGGCCTTCGGGGGCTTCAGGGCTTCCGGGGGCCTCGGGGTCGGTGCGGGCCATCCGGCCCCCGGGTGGTGCGGGGGGCACGGGAGCGTCCAGCCAGGCGGTGAGCTCGGCCGTGTGCTCGCCGAGCCGGGGCGGGGGCAGCTGGTAGCGCGGAGGGGTGCGGGACAGGCCGATCGGGTTGGCGACCAGGTCCAGCGGGCCGCCGTCCGGGCCGGGCAGCGGGGCGCGCGGATCGAGGCCGAGGGAGTCGGCCAGGGCGAAGGCCTCGGCCACGTCGTTGACCGGGCCGCAGGGCACGCCGAGCGGGGTGAGCACCGCGAACCACTCGGCGGCGGTACGGCGTTCGAGCCGGGCGGTGAGCTCGCGGGCGAGCACGGACACGTGCGCGACCCGCTCGGAGTTGGTGGCGAACCGCGGGTCGTCGGCCAGCTCGGGCGCACCGACACCCCGGCAGAGGGCGGCGAACTGGCGGTCGTTGCCGACTGCGACGACCAGCGGGCGGTCGGCGGCGGTGAACACCTCGTACGGGGCGATCGAGGGGTGGCGGTTGCCGAGGATGCCGGGCACGGCGCCGGCCAGGGTGTAGCCGGCGGACTGGTTGACCAGACCGGAGAGCAGGGTGGACAGCAGGTTCAGCTCCACCAGCTGGCCCCGCCCGGTGCTCTCGCGCTCGCGCAGCGCCGCCAGCACGCCGACCGCCGCGTGCAGCCCGGTGAGCACGTCCACCAGTGCGACCCCGGCCTTCACCGGCTCGTCGGGCGCCGGGCCGGTCACCGACATCAGGCCGCCGACCGCCTGCACCAGCAGGTCGTAGCCGGGGAGTTCGGCGCCCTTGCCGGAGCCGAAGCCGGTGATCGAGCAGTAGACGAGCCGGGGGTTGAGGGCCTGCGCCCGGGCGGGGCCGAGGCCGTGCCGCGCCATCGTGCCGGGGCGGAAGTTCTCCACCAACACGTCGGCGCGGCGGACGAGTTCGACGGCGCGGGCGAGATCGGCCGGGTCGTGCAGGTCGAGGGTGAGGGAGCGCTTGTTGCGGTTGACGGAGAGGAAGTAGGTGGCCTCGCCCTGGGCGTGGGGCGGGCCCCAGGCGCGGGTGTCGTCGCCGGTGCCGGGTTTCTCGACCTTGATCACGTCGGCGCCGAGGTCGGCCAGCAGCATGGTGAGGTAGGGCGCGGCGAGGACGCGGCCGAAGTCGGCGACCAGGACGCCGTCGAGGGGGAGCCCGGTCATGTGACCGGTCCCCGGTCGGCGGCGGGGCTGTTGGCGGCCGCCGCGGGGCCCGTCGCGGGGCCTGCTGCGGAGTCCGTCTCGGGGCCCGTCTCGGGGCCCGTCGCGTCGCCGGAAGGGGCGTCGCCACGCAGGTGGGGGCGGGCCAGGAGGAGGTAGAGCCCGCCCGCGGCGAGCACGATCACCGCCGAGAGCAGCACGAGGTAGTCGTCGTACCAGGCGGCGTCCGGGGTGCGGCCCCAGCAGATGTTGACGATCGCGGCGACGCCGTAGACCAGCGCGCCGACGTTCACCGCGAGCCCCCAGCGCCCGAGCCGGAAGTCCCCGCTCGGGCGCCAGCCGCGCAGTCGGGCCCGCAGGGAGGCGAGCACCACCATCTGGAAGGCCAGGTAGATGCCGATGCTGGAGAAGGAGATGATCTTCGTCAGGGCTCCCCCGGAGAGCGCCGAGGCCCCCACGATGATCACGCCCGGCAGCGCCGCCGCGAGCAGCAGCGCGTACGGCGGCACCCGCAGCCGCACCGAGACGGTGGCCAGCAGGCGGCTGCCCGCGATCATCCGGTCCCGGGCGAAGGAGTACGTCAGCCGGCTCGCCGCCGCCTGCAGGCTCAGCACGCAGGACAGGAAGGAGATCAGCACCACGCCGATCACCACCCGCGCGCCGGTCGCGCCGAACGCGTCGTGCAGCACCGCGGCCACCGGATCCTCGTCACTGCCGGAGACCACCGCGCCGATGTCCTTGATCGACATCACCAGGGCCAGGCTGACCCCGATCGCGGCCGCGCCGCCCACGTAGATGGTGCGCCGCATCGACTTGGGGATCTGTCGACCCGGGTCGGGCACCTCCTCGGCGACGTCGCCGCAGGCCTCGAAGCCGAAGAAGAGGAAGACCGCGATCAGACCGGCGGCCAGGAACGCGTCGGTGTACGAGCCGCCGGCGCCCGCGCCGAAGCTGTCGAAGACCACGCCGAGGCCGTGGTAGCGGTGCGTCAGCAGCAGCCAGGCACCCACGGCGAGCGCACCGAGCAGCTCGGCGGCGAAGCCGAACACCGCCGCCGCCGACAGCACCCGGGTGCCGCCGAGGTTGATCACGGTGGCCAGCGCCAGCAGGCCGAGCGCGCACCAGACGGTCGTCGCCGTGCTCGGCTCCACACCGAGCAGCGCGGCCACGTACGGGCCGGCACCGTAGGCGACGGCCGCGATGGTGGACATCAGCGCCAGCAGGTAGACCCAGCCGGTCAGCCAGCCCCAGGTCCGGCCCCAGAGCCGGCGCGCCCACGGGTACACCCCGCCGGCGACCGGGAACTGGGCGACCACCTCGCTGAACACCAGCGCGACCAGCAGCTGGCCGACACCCGCGATCAGGAAGCTCCAGACCATCGGCGGGCCGGCGGTCCTGAGGGAGGAGGCGAAGAGCGTGTACACGCCGACGACGGGGGAGAGATAGGTGAAGCCGAGGGAGAAGTTCGCCCAGAGGCTCATGTCGCGTTTGAACTCGGAGGTGTACCCGAGGGCGGCCAGCCGTTCGGCGTCCGCGTCGGGGGCGCCGCCGGGTGGACCGGCGGCGGTGGCACGTGCACTGGCATCGGTCATGACCTGCTCCTGGGAACGTGTCGTGATGCTTCGGGGGAGTGCGTTGCGGGCGTGCGTCGGGGGAACGCTGTTCGGCGGTGCGGTGTCGTGCGGCGGTGCGGTGTTCTGCAGCAGGGCCGAGCGGGGTCGGCGCTCGGGCCGAGGCTGCGGGAAAACATACGAGATTGGGTTTCTAGCGGCAAGGGTGCGCGCCGACCGGCGGTACCCTGCCGGAAGCACCCGGCCGGGTGGTGTACCGGCGGCGGCGATCGAGGAGGGGGTACGGCATGACGACCATCGGCAGTGCGACCCCGCTGCTCAGCGCCGTGCTCGCGCCGCTCACCGACCTCGGGCGCGCCGACGCCGTGGCCCGCCGGATCACCGAGGCGATCGCCCTCGGCCTGGTCGCCGACGGGGACCAACTGCCCAGCGAGAACGACCTGTCCGACCAACTCGGCGTCGCCAACGGCACCGTCCGGGAGGCGCTCGCGCTGCTTCGCGAGGCCGGCCTGATCGAGACCCGGCGGGGCCGCAACGGCGGCAGCTTCGTCCGCACGCCCGTCGAGGGCTCCGCGCCCCTCCAGCTCGCCCGGCTGCGGGACACCGCCACGGTGGACCTGCGCGACCTCGGGGACGAGGAGCTGGCCGTGTTCGGCACCGCCGCCCGGCTCGCCGCCGAACGCGCCCCCGCCGACCTCGGCCCCCGGCTCACCCGCCTGGTTCACGAGCTGCGCGACGCCGCCGGGCCCGCCGAGCAGCGCCGTGCCGACGCCCGCTTCCACATCGAACTCGCCGTCGCCGCCCAGTCGGTGCGCCTCACCCAGCTCGCCGTCCGGCTGCAGGCCGAACTCGGCCCGCTGCTCTGGCTGCCCGCCCCGTACGGCCCCGACCAGGAGCGCCTGGCCGAGCAGCACCGGGAGATCCTGGTCGCCGTCCTGGCCGGCGACGCGGCCGGCGCCCGCTCCGCAGCCGAGGCGCACGTCATCGGATGCGTGCACCACCTGGTCCGGGGGCACCTGGAGTTGGCGGACGACGGCTGACCAGGCGTCGTGCCGTCGCACCCGGAACCCCACCCGCCCGCCGGAGCCGTCATGACCAGCACGTTCACCCTGCCCGCCACCGCCGAGGCCTGTGCCCGGCAGGTCGCCGCCGCCGTCGACGCGGTGCTCGCCGACCTGGACGGCCTGCGGGCGGCCACCGCCGAGTGCTGGGACCGGACGGCCGCCGCGGGGCGACGGCCCGTCGCGGCCGAACTCGCCGTGCTGCAGGGGCCGGTGCGCGAGCTGCTGGCCCGGCCGGGCTCGCGCTGGTTCGGCTGCGGCGCCGTCGTGGCGCCCGGCGCGCTCGCCGATGCCGAGCTGCACGCGGAGTGGTGGTACCGCGGCGCGCGGGGCGCCGGGGAGCGGCAGTTGCGGCTCCCGCTGGACCCGGGGGACGCCGAGTTCTACGACTACCGGACGCTGCCCTGGTTCGCCCGGCCCCGGGACGAGGGGTGCGCGGCGGTCGCCGGGCCGCAGGTCGACCTGCTCTGCGCGGACCGCTACGTCCTGTGCTGCGCCCGGCCGGTGGCGGTTCCGGGCGTGGGCTTCGTCGGGGTGGTCGCCGGGGACGTCCCGCTGGCCGCGCTGGAGCGCCTGCTGGTGCAGCCGCTGCGGGCGCTGCCCGGCGGGGCCGCACTGCTCGACGGCGAGGGGCGGGTGCTGGCCGCCACCACCCCGGTGCTGCCGGTCGGTTCGCTGGCGCGGGCGCTGCTCGGCGGTCCGGCGGGTGAGCCGGTAGGTGGTCCGACGGTCGAGCGGGTGCGGGTGCCGTCGGAGGCGGTGGACTGGATGGTGGTGCAGTGGTGACGGCCGGCGCGGGGCGGTACCGGTGCGGCGTCGAGTATGACATTCATTTGTAAAGGTATCGGGTGCTGCGCTCCTGCTCCCGCTTCCACTACCCGTTCCGGCCGTCTTCCCGTCGCGTGGGCGGTGCGGTGAAGCAGCAGTCCCCGCAGAGCCCGGCACCCGGCCCGACCCGGTAGTAGAGGCAGCAGCTGTTCCGTCGGAACGCCGTGCCGCGCGGGCCCGTGCGCAGCGTGCCCGTTCCCGCCAGCGGCGGACGGTCCAGCAGCTCCGCGACCAACGCCCGTGCGGCGCCCGGCGCATGGGGGTCCAGCACCCGCAACGTGCCGGCCAGGGCGGAGGCGGCGTTGCCGAGCAGCAGACGCGGCGAGAGCGGCGCCGCGGCCCGGACGGCCGCCGCCAACGGATCCAACTGGCCCGTCAGCACGGCGGCGTGGAGCCGGTCGGCGAGCGTTCCGGCCTCCGGCCGGGCGGGCTCCGGCGGCGTCCAGAGGTCGATCGGGCCCTGGTCCGGGATCCGCACCCAGGCGTGCTCCAGCGTCGGGACCGTCCCGAGCAGGACGGCCGAACCGAGGCCGACCGACCAGAACCGGGCGGCCAGCCCCAGGTGCAGGATCGAGGCGGCGACCCGGGGTTCGTGGGTGCCGAGTCGCCGGGCCACCACCCGCAGGCGGTCGGCCAGCGGTGCGTCCGGGCCGGTGCCGTACAGCTCGGGCAGCGGGCGGAAGCCTTCGGGCGGCGGTCCGAAGGAGGTGTCCAGCGCGAAGTACGGGCCGACGGCGGCGAGTCGGCCGTAGTCGGGGACCGCTGGGCCGGGCGCGGGGACCGGCGATCCGGGCACCGGGCCGAGCGGGCCGGTCGGCCCGGGCGCGGGGTTCAACGGCCCTCCCCTGTGGGGTCGTTGAACCCCGCGCCGGCTTCGGGTGGCCCGGGTGCGGTCGGGCGGTCGGGCGACATCGGGGCCTCCAGGGTGTCCGGGTGCTCGGGGCGGCAGCGACCGGTCGGCGGCGTACGGCCCGTACGGACGGACGGTGGGCCGGGAGTCCCGGGAGGCCCGGAAGGCCCTGGCCGGGCGGGTGTCAGCCGCGCACGGTGAGGTCGCCGGCGGTCGTGCGGATGAACGGTACCGTGCCCTGGCAGTCCGCCACCGGCTGGCCCAGCGCGCCCCAGACCCAGCCGAGCCGGTCCCCGTGACGGCCGTTGTCCTCCACCGAGATCGAGACCTTCTGGCCGACCACCTCCAGGCCCGGGAACCACGGAGCCTCGCCCTTGGTGATCACGCCGGTGGCGATCGCCTCCCGTCCGCCGACGCCCAGGCAGGTGATGTCCCCCTCGAAGTCGGCGACCAGCCGGCCGTCGTTGTGCACGTGACGGACGTGGAAGTGGCCGCGGGTGGCACCGGGGTCCGTGTTGCCGGTGGCGCGGGCGTCGACCGAGATCCGGACCGGGTCGCCCGCGAAGCCGCCGAACGCGGAGGTGAGGACGGTGTCCCCGGTGCCGCGCACGCTCACCGCCCCGGCCCGGGCGTCGTCCGCGGCCGAGGCCGGTTCCGCGGCGGAGGCCGGCACGGTGGCGGTCACCGCCGCGACCAGCAGGAGGACCGAGGTCGCAGCGGTCGCGAGTCGACGGTTCATGACGGTTCGTTCTCCTTCGGGACGGGTGCTCCGGCGACAACGAGTCTGCTGCAGCAGGCCCGGCTGCACCTCACGCTGCGGAGGGGAGTTCGACGGTGCGCCCCTCCCTCCCGCGGAGGAGGCCCGCCTCCCCCTGGAGAGCTGCCCGTAGGCTCGGCCGGGTGCGCACCGAATCCCCGCCCCGCCCCGCCCGGCCCCGCCCTACCCGGCCGCGCTCGGCCCGGCTGCGGCGCCCGCTCGCCGTCGTCGCCGTCCTGGCCCTGACGGTGCCCGTCGTGCTCGCCCACGGGGGCGAGCACGACGCGGCCGCGCTGCTCGCCCTGACGGCCGCGCTCGTCGCGGTGGTGGCGCTGCTGCCGTGGCCCGCCGGGCGGATCGCGCCCGCACCGGCCGCCGCGGCGGTGACCGGTGCCTCGCTGCTGCTCGACCTGCTCTACTCGGGGCCGTACCGGCTGCCCGCGTTCTGGCTGCCCTTCGAGTGGACGGCGCTGCTCGGGCTGCTGTTCCGGGCCGTTCGCCGGCTGCCCGACCGGTGGGCGGGGCCGGTCGGCGGCCTGGTCGGGCTCGCGGCCGTCCTGCTGCCACTGCGGTTCGCCCTCCGGACTCCCCAGGGCGGTGCGGCCGGCCCGGTGATCGGCGTGCTGTTCTCCCTGCTGCCGACGCTCGCGGTCGCGGGCGCGGCGCTCTACCTGCGCGTCCTGGACGCCCGCCGGGAGCGGGCCGTCGACCGGGCCCGGCGCGAGCAGCGGCTCGAAGTGGCCCGCGGACTGCACGACTTCGTCGCCCACGAGATCACCGGCATCGTGCTGGAGGCCCAGGCCGGTCAACTCCCGGGCCAGGAGCCGGCGGAGACCGCCGCGCTGCTGCGCCGGCTGGAGGAGGCCGGACTGCGGGCATTGGACTCGATGGACGAGATGGTGGGGGCCCTGCGCGATCCGCAGGGCGGCGACCCGGACGCCCCGGGCGGGCAGGGCGGCCGGAGCGAAGCGGACGGGGCGGTCCGGCAGGACGGGCGGAGCGAGCAGGCCGCCGGGGCGACCACGCGCCGCCTGGGCCTGGCCGACCTCCCCGAACTGGTCACCCGCTTCGGCGCGACCGGCGGCCTGCACGCCGACACCGACCTCGCCCCCGGCGCCGCCGACCTGCTCCCCGCCGAGACCCAGGCCACCGCCTACGCCGTCGTCCTGGAGGCCCTCACCAACATCCGCCGCCACGCGCCGCAGGCCACCGAGGTCGCCGTCCGGGCGGCCCCCGCGCCGGACGGCGCCGTCCGGGTGACCGTCACCGACAACGGGGGCCCCGCCCGCACGCCGCTGCTGCGCCGCCGCCCCGGCTCCGGCGGGACCGGACTGGCCGGCCTCACGGCCCGCGCTGCCGCGCACGGCGGCTCGCTGAGCGCGGGCCCGGTCGAGCCCGCGGGCTGGCGGGTCACCTGCACCCTGCCGGGGCGGTGACGCGGGCCGGCGCCGCCGCGGTGCATGCCGACCCTCCGGGCGCCGTACCGGAGGGTCGGCATGTCGGCGTGTCGGCAGGCCGGCGGGTCAGCGATCCCGGCCGCCGCCGCGGGCCCCGCGCGGGCGGGTCAGGGTGAAGCGGTCGACGGGGACGAGGTCGCCGTACGGGCCGCTGACGGAGTAGTAGGTGACATCGATGGTGGTCTGCCCGCCGCGCTCACCCGGGTCGACGTCGAAGGCCGCGAAGCCGTACGGGTTGTCGGCGTCGCGGAAGGCGGACCACGGGGCGTCCTCGATCACGTACACCGGCGGGCGCTTGCCGGTGGCCGGGTCGACGGCGCCGACGCCGGTGATGACCCGGGCCTTCGGCGGGTCGAAGAAGAGCTGGTTGGACGGGGCCGAGGTGCCGCCGCCGCCGATCACCATGTGGACGGTGCCCTTGGTGGTGTCGATGGTCCGGGTGCCGGTGGCGACCGGGACCGGGGTGCGGGTGTCGGTCGGCTGCTGGCCGCGGATCGGGTGCGAGCGCTCGTAGTGGTGCTCGTGGCCGCAGACCACCAGATCCACGCCGTACCTGTCGAACAGCGGTACCCAGGCCTCGCGGATGCCGAGGTCGGCGCCGTTGAACTTGTCGGCGGTGGAGATCACCACCTGGTGCATGCAGACCACGATCCAGTCGATCCCCGGGTCCGCGTTCGCCGCCGCCAACTCCCGCTCCAGCCAGCGCTGCTGGGCGCCGCCGGAGTAGCCGTGGACGTAGGAGTTGCCGCCGTCCTGGTAGGCCACGTCGTCGTTGTTGAGGCTGATGACGCGCACCGAGCCGGCGGTGAACGAGTACCACAGGCCGCGCAGTTCCTCGTCCGAGCCGGAGCCGGGAAGGTCGAAGTAGGCCTGGTAGGCGCCGTAGCCGATCGGGCCGTTGCCCTTCTCGTTCTCGTGGTTGCCGGCCGCGGGCATCCAGGGGCGGTGCCGGGCGGAGCGGGTGTTGTTCTCGAACCAGTCGGACCAGGTGCGGATCCGGTCGGTGGCGATGTTCGCGTAGCAGAGGTCGCCGTTGAGCAGGTGGAACAGCGGGGCGATCCGCTCGACCCCGGCGGTGGTGTCGCCGGCGGCGGGGCTGCCGAGGTTGTCGTTGACGTAGCCGTTGGCGGTCTTCCGGCCGAGGGTGGGGGTGCCCTGGTCGCCGAAGCTGGTGAAGGTGAAGGCGGAGCGGCCGCGCGGGGCGGTGCGGACGGTGCCGAGCTCGGGGGTGGTGCCGTCGTGGACGGCGGCGTAGACGTAGTCGGTGTCGGGGTGCAGGCCGGTCAGCCGGGCGTGGTGCGCCTGGACCTCGGTGCCGGAGGCGGCGTCCCGGTAGGTGCGGGTCGCGGCCTGCACGGTGCGGCCGAAGCCTCCGTTCGAAGTCCCGTACATCACCCGGGGATTGGCGACGGACCTGGTGGTGTGCCAGGACACCACCACCTCGCGCGAGGCGTCCGAGCCGAACTGGAGGTGCAGACCGGCCACCCGCGGGGCACCGGAGCGCCCGGGCCGCTGCCACAGCAGCGGCGAGTCGGCGGAGGCGGCCGGGGCAGCGGCGGCGGGGGTGGCGGCGAGGCCGGAGAGGGACACGGCGCCGCCGAGGCCGAGACCGGAGGCGCCGGCCAGGAGTCCGCGCCGGCTGACGGGGAGACGTCCACTGGAAGCGTTCATCATGGCGGTCAGCTCACCGCACGGAGGTGAACCGCGCCGGGGCCGACACGTGAACTTTCCCGTCGGCCGGTGCGGGGTACGGCTCGTGGCAGACTGCTGGGCGTGACGCGTGCGAACGGTGAGAGCCCGCGGGTGATCCGCACCCTGATCGCGGACGACCAGGAGGCCGTGCGGCGCGGTGTGCGGCGCCTCCTGGACGCCCAGCCGGACATCGAGGTGGTGGGGGAGGCCGCGGACGGGCTGGCCGCGCTGGAGCTGGCGGCCGAACTGCGGCCGGACGTCGCGCTGGTGGACATCCGGATGCCGCGGATGGACGGGCTGGAGCTGACCCGCCGGCTGGCCGGTCCGGGGGTGGCCGAGCCGGTGCGGGTGGTGGTGCTGACCACCTTCGACCTGGACGAGTACGTCTACCCGGCGCTGCAGCACGGTGCTTCGGGGTTCCTGCTGAAGCGTTCCGGCCCGTCGCTGCTGGCCGAGGCGGTGCGGGCGGCGGCCGACGGGGAGAGCCTGATCAGCCCGTCGGTCACGGTCCGGCTGCTGCAGCACGTGACGGCGCCGCGCCGGCCGGAGCGTCGGGCGAAGGGCCGGGGGCCCGCGGCCGTGGTGCCGTTGACCGAGCGGGAGGTGGAGATCGCCGGGCAGGTCGCGGCGGGCCGCACCAACGCGGACATCGCCGCGGAACTGTTCATCTCGCCGGGCACGGTGAAGACCCACGTCGCGAGCATCCAGCGCAAGCTCGGGGTGGCGAACCGGGTCGGGATCGCCGTCCACGCCTGGGAGATGGGCTACGCCGTACCGGACCGGCCGTAGCGGACCGGGCGCGGGTGCGGTGGACCGGGCGTAACGGACCCGGGCGCCGGTGCGGGTCCCGGTTCCGACCCCGGTGGCCCGCCCGGACAGTGCCGAGGGGCGACATGGACAGCGCGTCCACGGGACCGAGGGGATTGTCCCGTGGACGCGCGGAACCCACGAGGTGGGGGTGGCCTCCGGACGTCACGTCCTCCGGCCGGTAGTTCGATCGTCGACCGAGGTAGAACAACGGCAGACCCTGATCCGTCTCGATCTGTCGCCACTGCCTCCTGCGGTCGAACTTCCTTCAGCTACCTCGCAGGTCCACCTCTCATCATGCGCCTCGCACGCCGCGTGCACCAGGGGTGAACGGCATGAATCCGGGCAATTTTCGCAAATCGATCACCGGGGTGGCTCAGGCCCGTCACCGGGGTGGGCTCAGGGTCGCGGCCACCCGTCCACGAAGCTCAGCGTCCGGTGGTACGGCCCCTCGGGCCCGGTGCTGCGGTAGTCCTCCGTGCTGCTGCCGGTGCGCACGGTGCTGTCGCCGTCGTGACGCCGGGCGGTCGGGCGCAGGGTGTGGTCGACGGTGGCGCGCTCGGTGACGTGGCCGCCGGTCGCCGTGGTGGCCTCGCGGTGGTAGCCGAGGTCCATCGCGGTGGTCTGGTCGGTGTTGCCCACTGCGTCGTGGCTCACCTTGTAGGTGACGTCCAGCGGTTCGCCCTCGTGGACGGTGGTGGTGCGGTGCGGCCCGCCGCCCCAGGTCGAGGTGGTGCGGGTGAGGTCGGTGCCGTTGTGCAGGGTCACGTCGTTGCCGCTGTCGCGCAGTTGCTGGCCGGAGCGGAAGGTCAGGTCGTCGCGGACCTCGGTGGTGATCCGGCCGTGCGAGGTCTGCACCCAGCCCCGGGCGACGTCGTGCCGGGCGGCGGTGACCGTCCAGTCGCCGCTGCCGCCGCCGTGGTCGGCGAGCGCGGTGCCGGCGCCGGCCTCCGGGGCGACCCGGTAGTCGGTGAGCTGCCCGCTGGTGCGGGCGGCGCCGTGGTCGACCTCGGCGAAGAGGTTGACCTGGCCGGTCCAGACGTCGTTGCTCTGCGCCTCGGCCGCGTTCACCGTGACGCCGACGGTGTGCGGGCGGCCGTCGAGCAGCAGACCCACGTACGGCGTCAGGTCGAGCCGGTAGGCGGGCAGGTCGAAGGCGAAGACGCCGGGGACGGGCCGCCAGAGCAGCGGGTCCCAGCCGCCGGTGTAGATCACCGGGTACGGCCAGACCGCGCCGGCCACCCGGCCGTCCACGGTGAGCCGCAGTTCGCGGAACGGGCCCTTGCCGCAGAGGCCGAGGCCCGGGTTGGCGGCGACGAAGGCGTCGGGCGCGGAGGCGTACGCGAACTCCTCGCAGGCGCCGCCGCCCCGGGTGTAGACCTCGGCGGTGAGGCGCTCCAGGTTCTGCGGGAAGGCGAGTTCGCGCCCGGCGGCGGGGGCGGCCCGGGTGAGCGCGAAGGGGCCGGTGGTGAGCAGTCGGTCGGCGCTGCGGGCGGCCGGCCAGTGGTTGTCCGCGGTGTAGAAGGTCAGGCTCGCGCTGATCGTGAAGACACCGGTGTAGGTGGCGTCGGTGACGTTGGCGAGGTCGAAGTCGAACTCCTGCGGACCGGCGGCGAACAGCGGGGCGTAGCGGGTGACGTCGTGTTCGACGTTCCACTCGATGCCGTCCTTGGACGGCTCCGGGGTGGAGGAGAGCATCACCTGGACGCCGCCGACGCGGACGCTGAAGATCCGGTCGAACTGCCGCCCCGCGACCTGCCCGTGGAGGTCCAGCACCACCGCCGACCACGGGCCCGCGCAGTCGGCGGGCGGGGTGAGGGTGGCGGTGTACGGGGTGTCGGGCGGGTTGCCGTAGCCGTTGCGGAACTCGCGTTGGTGCATCGCCTCGACGGTGCAGGAGCGGGTGCCGGGCCGGGTGAGGGGCTTGGTGGCGGTGACCGGGTCGTGGTAGTCGGTGCCGAAGTCGGCGTGGGCGGGGCCGGCGGCGGTGAGGGTGCCGGCGAGGGTGAGCACGGCGGCACCGAGTAAGCCGGCGGCGCGGCGGAGCAGCGGGCGCAGGGCCAAGGCGGATCCCCGGGGTCGGGCGGCCCGTGGCGCTGCCACGGGCCGGAGGGATGATCCGGCATCCTTCCGGCGGTGGCATGCCAGCGTCAAGGGCGGCGGACGGGGTAGGGCCAAGGGTGGTGGACGGGGTGGTGCCCGTCCGTACGCCGAACACCGTGCCGCCCCCACCGCGGCGGCATCTCACAGAGAGTGCGCATCATGACCGGACTTCCGCCCAGCACCCCCGCCGTCCACGTCGCCGGGGAGGTGGCGAGGGCCCTCGCCGACGGCCGGCCCGTGGTCGCCCTGGAGTCGACCATCTTCACGCACGGCCTGCCGCGCCCCCGCAACCTGGCCGTCGCCCTGGAGGCGGAACGGCAGCTGCGGGAGGCGGGAGTCGTCCCGGCGACCGTCGGGGTGCACGCCGGGGTTCCGACGGTCGGCCTGAGCACCGACCAGATCACCGAACTCTCGGCCGCCGACGGCCTGGACAAGGTCAGCCTGCGCGACCTCCCGGTGGTCACCGCGCTCGGCCGGCACGGCGGCACCACCGTCGCCGCCACCGCCTTCCTCGCCCACCGCGCCGGCATCCGGGTCTTCTCCACCGGCGGTCTCGGCGGCGTCCACTTCGGCGCCTCCGAGAGCTTCGACGAGTCGGCCGACCTCACCACCCTGGCCGCCACCCCGGTCACCGTGGTCAGCGCCGGAGTGAAGTCGATCCTCGACATCCGGGCCACCCTGGAGCGCTTCGAGACCCTCAACATCCCGGTCATCGGCTACCGCACCCGCAAGTACCCCGGCTTCTACGTCACCGACTCCGGCCACGAGGTCAACTTCAGCGTCGGATCGCCCGAGGAGGCCGCGAAGGTCATCGACGCCCGCGACCGGCTCGGCCTGCCGCAGGCCGTCCTGATCGCCAACCCGGTCGACCCGGCCAAGCAGTTGCCGCCGGAGGAGCTGGACGGCATCCTGGCCCGCGCCCGGGCCGAGGCCGACCGCCTGGGCATCACCGGCAACGCCTCCACCCCCTTCCTGCTGGACCAGATCCGGCGCGACACCGGCGGCCGCAGCCTGGAGGTCAACGTCGAGGTGTACCGGGGCAACGTCAGGCTGGGCGGCGAGATCGCCACCGCCCTGGCCGCCTCTGCCCTCTCTGCCACCTTGGCTGCTTCGGGGGAGTCGGAGGCGCCGGGCGCCCCGACCGCTCCGGCCGCGCAGACCGGGGCCTGAGCCGTGCTGGGGGTGCTCGGCGACCTCGTCGAGGACGTCGTGGTGTGGGTCGACGGCCCGCTGCGGCACGGCACCGACTCCGGCGCCCGGGTCTTCCGGCGGCGCGGAGGCAGCGCGGCCAACGTCGCCCGCTTCGCCGCCGGGCAGTGCCCGGCGCGCTTCCTCGGCTGCGTCGGCGAGGACGCGGTCGGCGACGCCGTGGTCGCCGAACTGCGCGGCCACGGCGTCGACGTACGGGTGTCCCGGCGCGGCCGGACCGGCACCGTCGTGGTGCTGATCGACCGGGACGGCGAGCGGACCATGCTGCCCGACCGGGGCGCCGCCACGCTGCTGGAGCGCGTCCCGGACGAGTGGCTGGCCGGTCTGACCCACCTGCACGTGCCGGCCTACTCCTTCGACGGCGAGCCGGTCGGCGCCACGGCGGTGGACGCCCTCGCACGGGTCCGGCAGGCGGGCGGCACCACCTCGGTGGACGCCTCCTCGACCGGCATGCTGGAGCGGTTCGGTCGGGAGCGGTTCCTCACCCTGCTGGCCGAGTCGGCGCCCACCTTCGTGTTCGCCGACCGCTCGGAGTCCGCCTTCCTCGGCCTGCTGGTGGAGGGACTGCCCGGGCCCGACCGGTCCCGGTTGGCGGAGACCACGGTCATCACCAAGGCGGGCCCCGCACCGACCACCGTCGACGTGCCGGGCGAGGGGCTGTTCACGGTGCCGGTACCGCCGGTGGCGGTGGTGCGCGACCTCACCGGCGCCGGGGACGCCTTCGCGGCGGGGTTCCTGGCCGGGTTCCTGGAGACCGGGGACCTGCGGCACGCGGCCGGGCTCGGGCACCGCAGCGCGGCCCGGGTGCTGGCGTCACCGGGGGCCTCCTGCGGCGAGGGCTGACGGCGGGCGGGCCTCCGGGCGGCTCCGGTGCTTCCGGGGCCGCCCGGGGTTCCCCCCGGGGGGCGTTCGACGGTGGGCGGGTGTCGGCGGGGCGTTCGAGGCCGGGCGGGTGCCGGCCGGGTGGGCGTCGTCGACGGTGTCAGCGCAGCGCGTCCTTGCGGAGGAAGTGCTTCAACCGTTGCCACGTCCAGGTGTTGACCACGTCCTCGGCGGTGAGCCAGCCGCGCTGCGCCGTGCCGATGCCGAACCGCGGGTAGGCCAGGTGCGGGGTGGCGTGGGCGTCGCTGTCGATGCTGAACCGGACGCCGTGCCGCCTGGCCCGCAGGATGTCCTCGTCCCGGAGGTCGAGCCGCTGCGGGGAGCTGTTGATCTCGATCGCGGTGCCGGTGCGCGCGGCGGCCTCGAACACCGCGTCCAGGTCGACGTCGATCGGGCCGCGGCTGCCGATCCGCCGGGTGGTGAGGTGGCCGATGACGTGCACGTACGGGTTCTCGCAGGCCCGGATCAGCCGACGGGTCTGGGCGGCGCGGTCGAGGGTGAAGTGCGAGTGCACGGAGGCCACGCAGACGTCGAAGCCGGCCAGGAACTCCGGCGGCCAGTCCACCCCGCCGTCCGGGTCGATGTTCAGCTCGGTGCCGTGCAGCAGCCTCAACTTCTTGTGCCGGTCGGCCAGTCGGCGCACCTGCTCGCGCTGGGCGAGCATCTTCTCGTCGGTCATCCGCTGCATGACCAGGTTCGGCGCGTGGTCGGTGACGGCGAAGTAGGAGTAGCCGCGGGCGGCGGCGGTGTCGACCATCTCCTCCAGGGTGGCCAGCCCGTCGGTCAGGTCGGTGTGCGTGTGCAGGTCGCCGCGCAGGTCGGACTCCTGGACCAGGTCGGGGAGTTCACCGTTCAGGGCGGCCTCGATCTCGCCCCGGTCCTCGCGCAGCGTCGGGGCGATCCACGGCAGGCCGAGCGCCGCGTACACCTCGTCCTCGGTCTCCGAGACCACCTTGGCGCCGCCGTCCACCTCGAACAGCCCGTACTCGGAGAGCTTCAGCCCGGCCCGCACGGCCATCGTGCGCAGCTTGATGTTGTGCGCCTTCGAGCCGGTGAAGTAGACCAGCGCCGCGCCCCAGTCCTCCTCCGGCACGACCCGCAGGTCCACCTGGACGCCCTGGGTGGTGCGCACCGAGGTCTTGGTCGTCCCGCTCCCGATCACCTCGGCCACGTACGGGAGTTCGGTGAGCGCGGCCATCAGCGGGGCGGAGTCCTCGGCGGTCGCGAGCACGTCGATGTCACCCACCGTCTCGCGCATCCGGCGCAGCGAGCCCGCGTACGCGCAGCGGGTGCAGCCGGGGACGGCGGAGAGTGCGGCGACGAGCTGATCGGCCAGCTCGGTGGCGGTGTCGAGCAGGGTCCGGCCGCCGGACTGCCGCATCAGCTCGATGCCGTGCAGGATCTTCTCGCCGCTGCGTTCGCCGAAGCCGGCCAGGTCGGACAGCTTGTCGGCGCGGACCGCGTCGGCGAGTTCGTCCACCGAGGAGATGCCGAGGTCGCGGTAGAGGGCCAGCGCGCGCTTGGGGCCGACGCTGGGGACGGCCATCATCTCCCGCACGCCGGCCGGGATCTCGGCGCGCAGGTTCTCCAGGGCGGTGATCCTGCCCGAGCCGAGGTACTCGGCGATCTTCTCGGCGGTGGACTTGCCGACGCCCGGGATCTGCTGCAGACCCTTGACGTCCAGGCCCGCGAGGTCCTCCGGGTGGCCGCCGACCGCTCGGGCGGCCTTCTCGTAGGCGCGGGCCCGGAAGGCGTCCCCGCCGGTGATGTTGATCAGGTCGGCGTACTCCTGGAGCAGCTCCCTGACCTGGTCGTTGAGCCGGGGCATGGGGCAAGTCTAGGTTCGGCGGGGCGGGTTCGCCGGGTGTGGGGCGTCGCCCGGGGGAGGGCGTCGCGGGGGCCGTCGGGGCCGTCGGGGCCGTCGGGGCCGGTGCGCCGGTCGCGCCGGGAGCGCCGTCAGTCGTGCGCGACGGTCAGCAGCAGGACCACGGTCAGTCCGCCGCCCGGGGTGGACTCGACCGCGAGCCGGCCGCCCGCCGCAAGCACCAGGCTGTGCAGGGCCGGGCCCACCGGGCCGCCGGGCCGAACGCCCCCGAGCAGCCCCTCGCGGGCGCCGGGCGGCTCGTGGGTGCCCCGGTCCGAGATCCGGATCTCCACCCGGCCGCGTCCCCCGCCGCCGTACGGGCCGCCGTCCCGGGCGCGGTCGCGGGCGCCGTCCCGGGCGCGGTTCCGGCCCCGGCCGCGCTCGCGGTCCGGGTCGTGCTCCCGGTCGCGGGTCGAGGCGGTCGGGCCGGGACGCCGCCCGCCGCCCGCCACCTCGGCGCGGACCAGCACCCGGCCGCCCATGGGGCTGCGCCGGATCGCGTGGTCGACCAGTCCTGCGAGGGCCGCCTCCAGGCGCCGGGCGTCCCCGGCCACCACCGGCAGCCCGGGTGCGATGCGGACCGTGACGGTCGCGGAGCGGCCGCCGCCGCGCACCACCCGGCGGACCACGTCGGCCACCTGGACGTGCCGGGCCGTCGGCTCGCAGCCGGCCTGCCGGCCGGTCCACCGCAGCCGCTCCAGCTCCACGCGGGTGAGCGCCCTGGGCGCGGTCATGGTGCCGGACTGGAACGGCCCGGGGCCCTCCTCGGCCTCGACGGCGACCGGGCCGCCCGCGCGTCCGACGGCGCTCCTGCGTCCGGCGCCGCCCGCGCCGGACGCGCCGCCGAACGCGGCGAGCGCCCGGGCTCCCGACGCGACGTAGCCCCACAGCCTCCCGTGTGCCATCGCCCTGCCCCTCGTGCCTCACCGGCGGCCGTCATCGGTTCCGCGGCCGACCGGGGCGGGCCGCTTCCCCGGCCCTCCTGCCAGCCTGCGCCCCGCCCGCCCAGGTGACAATCCCGCCCCGGGACGCGAACCCGGCCCGCGCCCCCGCCGAGCGGCCGGTGGGGCACCCGCCGAGCGGCGGGGCGGCCCCCGGTGACCAGGCCCTTCCGGGATCCGTGGGAGGCCCGGGGCCGACCGCAAAGAACTCTTCGCAGAAAACCCTTTGCAAAGGATCCTTTGTGGTTCTAGGCTCCTGCCATGACCGAGGACAGCGGCTGGAAGCACAGCGACGACCCGCACATCGCCATCACCGCCAGGGGCATGAAGGCGATGGCGCACCCGGTGCGCATGCAGCTGGTCGGGCTGCTGCGCAAGCAGGGCCCGTCCACGGCGACGAGGCTCGCCGCACAGCTGGGGCTCAACTCCGGGGCCACCAGTTACCACCTGCGCCAGCTCGCCGCCGCGGGCTTCGTCGAGGAGGACCGTGAGCGCGGCAACGCCCGTGAGCGCTGGTGGCGTTCGGCCCACCGGCTCACGCTCTGGACGGGGGACGACATGGCGGACGAGGAGCCCGACACGGCCGTCGCCTTCCTGCGGTCCGTCCTGGCGGTGCACAGCCTGACCGGCCAGCGCGCGCTGGACGCCTTCGAGACCATGCCGCGCGAGTGGCGCCGGGTGACGGATCTCAGTGACCTGATCCTGCAGCTCACTCCCGTCGAGGCGGAACAGCTGACCGGCGAGCTGTCCGAGGTGATCGGGCGCTACCGCCGGATCGACGCCGACGGGCCCTTCCCGGAGGGCAGCGAGCAGGTCTCCGTGATCGTCCACGTCCTGCCGGATCCGAGCGGCACCACCACCGAGGGGGAATCCGCATGACCAGCACCACCGTCGACGTCGGCACCGCCGGCACCGTCGACCCGCCCGCGCGCAGCTTCCGGCCGCTGGTCGGGGTGCTGACCGCCACGGCCGTCTCCGTGACGGGCACGCGCGTCTCGGCCATCGCCCTGCCCTGGTTCGTCCTGGCCACCACCGGCAGCGCCACCATGACGGGCCTGGTCGCCTTCGCCGAGATGGCGCCGTACGTGCTGGTCAAGGCACTGACCGGGCCGGTGGTCGACCGGCTCGGGCCGCGGGTGGTGTCCTGGACGACGGACGCGCTGAGCGCCACCGCGGCCGGGCTGGTCCCGCTGCTGCACGCGCAGGGGTTGCTCCCCTTCTGGGTGCTGCTGGTGATGGTCGCGGTGATCGGCGCGATGCGCGGCCCGGGGGACTTGGCCAAGTCGGTCATGGTCCCGGAGGCGGCCGACCGCGCCCAGGTGCCGATGGAGCGCGCCACCGGGCTGTCCGGCGTCACCGAGCGGCTGGCCTCCACGATCGGTCCGGCGGCGGGCGGCGGGCTGGTCGCGCTGATGGGCCCGCTGGCCGGGCTGGCGGTCAACGCGGCCACCTTCGCCCTCGGGTCGCTGATCATCGCCCTCGCGCTGCCGCGCGGCATGGGGCGCCCGGCCCTCCCGGGCGCGGCCACGGGGTCGCCCGGGTCGGCGGGGGAGGGCGAGCAGGGCACCGGCTACTGGCGGATGTTCCGCGAGGGCTTCGCCTTCCTGCGGTCCGAGCCGCTGCTGCTCGCCGTGACCGTGATGGTCGGCATCACCAACCTCCTCGACGCGGGCTTCATCACCGTCCTCGTCCCGGTCTGGGCGCGGGAGTCCGGAAACGGACCGGCCGCCATCGGTCTGACCACCGGAGCTATGGGCGCCACGGCCGTCGTCGGCAGCCTGATCGCGGCGGCCGTCGCCTCCCGCCTGCCCCGTCGGACGGTCTTCTTCGTCGGCTTCCTGCTGTGCGGCGCGCCCCGGTTCGTGGTGCTCGCCCTGGGCGCGCCCATGTGGGTGGTGCTCACCGTCTTCGCGATCGGTGGTTTCGGCTCCGGCTTCCTCAACCCGATACTCGGCGCGGTGCTCTTCGAGCGGGTGCCCCGCCACCTGCTGGGCCGTGTCCACGCCCTCGGTGACTCCCTCGCCTGGGCCGGGATCCCCCTCGGCGGCCTCGTCGCCGGTGCGGCGGTGGCCCTGGTCGGCCTGATACCCAGCCTGCTCGGAGCGGGCGCCCTCTACTTCGCCACCACGACTCTGGCCGGACTGCGGCCCGAGTGGCGAGAGATGGACAAGCTCCGGGGCCACTCGGCAGGCTCGGGCGGCGAAGCCACCGGGAGCACGCAGGTGGCGGACGACAGGTGGGAGCCGGTCCCGACGCACTCGTAGGCGCCGTTCGCCGGGCCGTTGGCGGGGCGGATTCGCGGGGCCGATTCGGGGAGCCGTTCGGGGGGCCGTTCACCGGACCGGTCGGGCGATCCGCTCGGCGCCCTCCGCGACCGGCGAGTGGCCCGCCCACTGGAACAGCAGGACACCCGCCAGGGCGGCGAGGGCGCACCAGGTGGAGATGAAGGCGAGCCGCCAGAACAGGGCACAGACCAGGGCCCCCACGGCGGTGACGAGGCCGAGGCGGCGCAGCAGCCGGTCGCCGCTCGCGAGGAGGGAACCGACCGTGGCCAGGAGATAGCCGGTCAGGAGGACGGCCGGGTGCGGGATGCCGACGGCGTAGACGAGGGTGTGGCCGTGTGCGGTGGCCGCCACCGGGTGGGAGGCGACAGCAACGGCGAGCGGGACGGCGACGGCCGCGCCCAGCAGGGTGAGCGCCGCGAGCACGCGCCGACGGGGTCCGGTGGTCGCGCACCACACCCCGGCCGGGACGAGCACGGGCAACAGCGGAAGGGCGATCACCGCCCAGGCGGTCCGGGCCGCTCCGGCGAGGGCCGGCGACAGCTCACCGTCCGTACCCAGCCAGACCAGCGCCTCGATCAGCTGGTGCAGACCCAGCACCAGAGGAAGCGCGGCGAGCAGTAGCCGCTCCGGGTGGCCCGCCCGACGGGCGCGGACCAGACACGCCACCCCGGCCGCCGCGACCACCCCACCGGCCACGGCGTCCGCCTGCGCGCTCCAGCACATCGAGGCCTCTAGCCGGACTTCCCGTGTCCGTCGCCGGGGCCGCCGGGGGGCCCGCTGCCGGGGTCGCCGGATGTGTCGTCGGGTCCGTCGTCGGGGCCGCCGTGGGATTTGGTGCCGTCCTCGGACCGGCCGTCGGGTCCGTCCGCCGACCGGCCCTCGGAAGGCCCGCCCGTACCGTTCGCCGAACCGCCCCCCGCGCCGTTCTCCGCGTCGGCCTCCGCACCGGTCTCAGGGGCCGCCCCGATGCTCTCCAAGGTGTCGCGGACGGTACCGGGCATCGCCGGGTGTCGGCCGATCACGATCACCCCGACGACGATCGCGAGCATCCCGGCCGACTGCCAGGCCAGCGCGCTCGGAGTGGTCCGCAGGCGGTCGCCGAGGAAGCCGACCGCGCAGGCGATCCCGGCCAGCGGCTGGGCGGCGGTCAGCGCCGGCAGCGACATCCGCAGCGGCGCGGCCTCGAAGGCGCTCTGCACGAGCAGCAGGCCGACCACGCCCGCCACGACCACCGCGTACGGCTGCCAGCTGCGCAGCACGGCCGACAGCCCCTCGTGGTCGAGGCGTTGGGTGGTGGTCCGGGTGAGCGCGTCCTGGAGGCCGTAGAGCAGTCCGGCCGCGAGTGCCAGCAGCGTCGCCTCCTCGAACAGCGGCAGCCGCCGGGCCATCGACACCAACAGCACGACCAGTCCGACCACCGTGCCGACCACCAGCCAGTGCCGCAGCTCCCCGGCGGGCGCCCCACCGCCCGTCGGCTTCCCGGCCACGATGAAGGCCGTCACCCCGAGTCCGAGCAGCAACACCCCGGCCCAGCCCGAGCGGCCCAGGGTCTGACCGGTCAGCATCCGGGCGAGCGCCATGGCGAACAGCAGATTGGTGGCCAGCAGCGGTTCGACCAGGGAGACCTCGCCCTGGTTGAGCGCGAGCGCGGAGAGGATCAGCCCGCTGACCATGAACCCGGTGCCGAGCAGCCATTGGGGCATCCGCATCAGGTCGAGCAGCAGCCGCCATCGCAGGAGGTCGGCACGGGGGGCCCGCTGCGCCGCGTGCTGCTGGAGGACGAAGCCGAGACCCAGACAACAGGCCGCGCTGAGGGCGAGAAGGAAGACCGCCACAGGGGGACCACCAGGTTGTCGCTGCCCGCGCCGCGCCGACGGGTTCGAGGTGGATACGCGGTCGCGGCCCGCTTCCGTCAGCGTACCGCCGGGGCGTCGGCCGGGCCGATCGGACACGACGCGCGGGCGCCGCCCCGAACGCCCGCCGGGCCGGCAGCCGAGCCGCTGCGGGCGGCCGGGCTGCCGGCCGGGCGGTGCCACGGCGCGTGCCGGTACTGCCGTGCCCGGTGCCGTCCGCCGCGCTTGCCGCTACGGGCGGGGCAGGCGCACGCTGGTGTGAGCGGCCGCCACGGGTCACCGTCCGTGCCGCTCAGGACAGGCGCGACGGGGGCCGGCGCCAGGAGGTGTGGCATGCACAACCAGTGGGACGTGGAGCTGACATTCGACGAGGACGGCGTGCACACGGCGTGCGACGCCAGGCTGACGGGCGCGAGGGCGCCGGGTCTGAGCGCGCACGGCGAGGCCGTGAAGAGCGCCGACGACCGTCCGCTCGCCAGGATCGGCGAGGAGGTCGCGGCCTCCCGCGCCCTGGAGGAACTGTCCCGCAAGCTGCGGGCGCAGGCCACCGGGGAGATCGACGACGAAGGACACCGTCCGGGGTACCTGATCTACTGACGGTGGCCACGGCCGGCACCTACTGGCGGCGACGGCGGGCACGGTCCGGGCGGCGCGGTCGTACGGTCCACGGCCGTCCCCGCCCAGAGCGGCCCGCTGCGGCGTGCGTGGTAGGGCTCTCCTCCGTGGCTCGCCCACCGGGGGCTGTCCACCAGGTAGGGAACGGGGTGCGGCTGCGCCGGTCCGCCGTCGAGCGCAGCGTCTCCTCCCCGGCCCGGTAGGCCTCGGGCAGCTCGGCAGCCGTACATGCTGACGCGATACGCGCGGCCGACGACGTCCACGACGTCCACCGTGCCCACGGCGCCCACGGCGTCGTCCGTTCGGCCGCGGTACGGCCCGGGTGGCGGCGACGCCAGGCCCCCGCCGTCACATCCCACGGCGTCGTCGCACCGGCCACCAGCCGGTCCGGCTGGTGGCGCAGCACTCAGCGCTCGATGGTGTCCAGTCGGGTGGCGCGGAACCGGCGAAGCGCCGGCCCCGGCCTCCACGCCCCGACCGCCCCAGGCGAGCTCGGGGCGGTCGTGACGCACTTTCAGCACCTTCAACCGGCGCGCGCCGGTGCCCGCTCGGTGAGGGGCAGGCCGACGGGGCGCCGTCGACCGGGGGCCGCCGACCGGAGGCTCCGGCCCGGAGCCGGCAGGGCATCCGGGTGTCCGGTGCCGGGCAGCGTACGGTCGGCGCTCCCGCTGCTGCTGCTGCCGACGACGGGAGGGTGCGGTGGGTGCCGGCGGGCAGCAGTCGGTCGTCAGCCCCTGGAGAGGAAGTCGACGAGGCGTCGGTTGACCTCGGTGGCGGCGGCCATCGGCAGGTTGTGGTGGGTGGCGTCCGGGAGGACGGCGACCTCCGCCGACGGGAGGGCGCGGCGGGCCGTCTCGGCGACGCGGGCCGAGTGGTGGGTGCGGCTCCGGGCGGCGAGGAGGGTGAGGACCGGGGCGGTGAGGGCGCCGAGGCGGGCGGGGGTGGGGCGGGGGCCGGTGACGACCCGGGAGGCCGGGAAGTCGGCGTAGCCGAGGGCGTAGACCTCGCGCCAGTCGGGGTCGAGGTGGGCACCGCCGCCGGTCTCCCAGTCGAGGAAGGAACGGGCGCGGTCCGGCGTGCGGCCGGGGAGGAAGAGGGGGACGGCGTGCAGCAGGTAGCCGGGGCGGAAGCCGGCGAAGCACAGGTTGGGGTCGAGCAGGGTGAGCCGGCCGACCCGCGCGGGGGCGTGCAGGGCGTACTCCAGGGCGATCCAGCCGCCGTACGAGTGGCCGCAGAGGTCGGCCTCGGGGACGTCGAGTCGGTCGAGCACGGCGTCCAGCCAGCCGAGGAGTCCGGGGACGCCGTCGAGTGCGGTGCCGTCGTGGACGCTGCGCCCGGGGTCGCCGATGAGGTCGACGGCGAGGACGCGGTGCCCGGCTTGGGCCAGGGCGGCCGCGTTGGCGAACCACATGGTGGAGGTGGCGCCGCCGCCGTGGAGGAGGACGAGCGGCCGACCGTCCCGGGGGCCGCAGGCGTTGATCCGCGTGGTGCCGTGGTCGGTGCGGACGGTGAGGGCCTCGACCGGGGCGGGCCAGCGGGCCAGCAGGGTGTCATAGGCGGCGAGGAAGGTGGCGGTGCGGGCGGACAATGTCGGGCCTCCGCGGGTGTGGTGTGATGGCGTGCGGAACCACTCGCTCGGCAAGTATCTCGCCGAGTGAGTGTCTCGCTCAACAACTATCTCGCTGATCGAGAGAATCATGACACGGGCCTGCCCGAGGGAGGACGACAGGGTGTCCGAAGCTGAGGAACCGATGCGGCTGGTCCACCTGCTGCGCGGTCTGACGGTCGAACTCGACCTTTTCGGGGCCGAGTTCGCGTCCCGCAACGGTCTGCATCCGACCGACCTGCGCGCGCTGATCCACCTGCTGGACGCCTCCCGGGCCGGGGAGGTGGTCACCCCGGGCAGGCTCGGTGAGGCGCTGCACCTGAACTCGGCCGGCACGACCGCTCTGGTGGACCGGCTGGAGCGGCTCGGGCTGATCCGCCGCGAGCGCGACCCGCAGGACCGGCGCAGGGTGCGGCTGCTGGTGGAGGAGCGGGCGATGGAGCTGGGGCAGGGCTTCTTCGGCGGGTTGATCGGCGATCTGCTCGCCGGGATGCGGCGGTTCGACCCGGCGGAACTGGCCACGGCCCGGCGCTTCCTGGAGGCCATGACCGGGGTGGTCGCCGCCGCCCGCCAGGACCGGTAGGGAGCGTCTTGGCGGTCATCTGAGCCAGGTGAGCGTAGGACCGCCAGGGGGAGGCGGGGCCTACGCCGGCCCGAGGGTCCAGCTGATCACCGACAGCGTCGCCATCGACGCCAGCGTCGACCAGAGCACCGCGTCCCGGGCGAGCACCGTGCCCTGCCCGTACTCGCGGGCGTAGGTGTACACGTTCTGCGCGGTCGGCAGTGCGGAGAACAGGACGACGGTGAGGAGTTGGTGGGCGGGCAGGTGGAGCAGCGGGCCGGCCACGGCGAGCGCGACGAGCGGCTGGAGCAGGGTCTTGATCGCGACGGTCAGTCCGACCTCGGCCCGCCGGGAACGGCCGTCCGCCGGCGGTCGGTTGTGGAGCGAGATGCCGAGGGCTATCAGGGCGGTCGGCACGCCGGCGCCGCCCAGCAGTTCGCAGGAACGATTCAGCTCGGCGGGCAGGTGCACCCCGGTCGCCGAGACGACGGCGCCGAGTGCGGTGGCGAGCAGGATCGGGTTGCGCACCGGCAGGGTCACCAGGGCCCGGCGGCCGGCCGCGCCACCGTCCAGCACGGCGAGGACGGCGGGGGTGACCAGCAGGATCTGGAACAGCACCACGGGCGCCACGAAGGAGGCGTCACCGACGACCTGCACGGCCACCGGGATGCCCAGGTTGGCGGAGTTGACGTACCCCGAGGCCATCGCGCCGATCGCCAGTTCGCCGGGCTTGCGCCGGAAGAGGAAGTGCCCGGCGAGCAGTCCGAGGCCGGTCGCGACGGCGGTGCCGGCGGCGAAGGCCAGCATCGACGGGTTCGCGAAGCGCCCCAGCGGGGTGCGGGCGATCATCAGGAAGAGCGCGGCCGGCATCGCCACGTGGAAGACGAACCGGTTGAGCACCGCCTCGGCGTGCGGTCCGAGCAGGCCGGTGCGGCCGACGAGGTAACCGACCGCGGTGAGCGCCCAGATCGGGGCGAAGCCGGACAGCAGCGGATGCAGGGATGGCATGGTTCCTCGGATCGCTCGGACGTGTCTGCCGGGTGCGGCGGGGATCGCCCGCCGGAGGCTTCGACCCGCGAGCCGGTGGACCCCCTGAGCCGCTGAACCCCCGGGGCAGTAAACCAGTGGCCGCCGGCCCGGCGATCACGGGCCTACGATGGGCGAGCAGCCGAGTGGCGACGCGAGGGGTGAACCGTGGAGGACCAGTACCTGAGCCTGTCCGAGGTGGAGGCGATCGCACGCCGCGCCCACCGGGGGCAGGTGGACAAGAACGGCCACCCGTACGGCGAGCACATCGCGGCGGTCGCGCACGGGACGGCCGCCCGCGGGGGCAGTGAGGCGCAGATCGCCGCGGGCTGGCTGCACGACACGGTCGAGGACGACCGGTTGAGCCGGGAATGGCTGGCGGGGGCCGCGTTGTCCGAGGAGACCAAGACGATCGTGGACGCGCTCACCCGGCGACCGGAGGAGCCGCTGGAGGAGTACACCGCGCGGATCCTGGCCACGCCGGGCGCGCTGTTGGTCAAGCGTGCCGATCTGGCCCACAACTCCGACCCGGCCCGGCTGGCCTCGCTGGACCGGGCGACCGCCGAGCGGCTGGCCGCCAAGTACACGCGGATGCGCGAGCTGCTGGGGCTGACGGGGGAGCTGTGACGCCCGGCGGGCTTCCGGCTTCCGGCTTGCGGCCTCAACGCGGGGCGGGCCGTAGCGGAAGGGTCGTCGCGGCAGGCCGGGGTGCCCGGGGAACCACGAGAGGGCCCGGGCCCGCGGATCGCGCGGGTCCGGGCCCTCTCGGGCACCCCGGTGGTCCCTGTCCGACCCCCGGGGTGAGGGGAGTGGTCAGGGGCAGGAGGGAATCAGTGAGCCGATGGGGTCCGGCTTAGTACCAGTGGTGGTTCTGCCAGAAGGACCAGGCGGCGTTCGGGCTGCCGTAGCGGGAGTTCATGTAGTCGTAGGCCCACTTGATCTGGGTCTTGGGGTTGGTCTTCCAGTCGGCACCGGCCGAGGCCATCTTGGAGCCCGGCAGTGCCTGGCCCAGGCCGTAGGCGCCCGAGCTCGGGTTGGTCGCGGTCACGTTCCAACTGGACTCGTGGGAGATGATCTGGTTGAACGAGGCCAGCTGGCTCGCCGGGACGATCTGGGCGGCGATGGTCTTCGGGGACACGGTGGCGGCGTTCGCGGTGGCGGGCAGGACACCGGCGCCCAGGGCGGTCAGACCGGCGGCGCCGGCAAGAATCGCGGCCGAAGTACGCATACGGAGCTTGAAAGCGGGCATGAAGAAGAAGACCTCAATCAGGTTGGGCCGAGTCACGCCCCGCCCAGGACCACGGCCGGACAGGGGCCGAAACGGTTGCGGGGCGTGACTCAGCGACAAGCCATTCACCGGCGGGACAGGAGCCGGTGTGGCTGGCGACGAGAGCCATTGTTGACAGACCGGATCGGCCACCGCCAAGACCCTCTCGTTACGACCGACAGTCGTAGGCGAGCGGCCGCCGTGGATTCGAAGGGCCGGTCGCGCGGAGCGCGCGGACCGGCTCTGACGTGTGCCGACGTGAGGGGCTCGGGGGGCGGGCCGATCGGGCCGATGGTTCGGGCAGGCCTACTACGGTCCGTCGTGGACGTTGATTCCGTGTGAGCGCACTCACCGTTTGAGTCCCGGAAGCCGTCACCCGCGGGTCCTGCGGGAGCACTTTGGGTACAGACGATCAACCCGGTGCTGAGACCGGCACCACACCCGGAGCGCGCGATCGCCGCAGGTCACACCCACTTCCGAGCGGGCCCGGTCAGCGCAGGTCGCCCAGCCGCCGGTGCCGTACCGCCCGGGCCGCGAGCCGGTCCGTCTCGGTGGACGCCGCGAGGGTGCCGAGCGTCGTGCCGACCGCGTGTCCGAGCCGGGCGCAGAAGGCCTCCGGCTCGTCGGCCGCGTCCGGCAGCTCCGGGACCACCTCGTCCACGAGCCCGACCTCCGCGAGGTGGTGCGCCCCGATCCCCTGCGCCCGGGCCAGCTCGGCGGCATGCACGCCGTCCCGGTGGACGATCGCCGAGGCGCCCTCCGGTGGCAGTGGCGCCAGCCAGGCGTGGCCGGCGGCGAGCACCCGGTCGGCCGGGAGCAGTGCGAGCGCTCCGCCGCCCGAGCCCTGGCCGAGCAGCACCGCGAGGACGGGGGTGCGCAGTGCGAGCAGGGTGGTCAGGCAGTGCGCGATCTCCACCGCGATGCCGTCCCGCTCGGCCTCGGCGGACAGCTCGGCCCCCGCTGTGTCCACCACGGTCACCAGGGGGAGCCCGAGCTGCTCGGCCAGGCGCGCGGTACGGCGGACGGCCCGAAGATCGTCCGCGGTGAACGGGCGCTCGTGCTCCGCGGACTGCCGTTGCTGGCCGACCACCAGGACGGGCCGGCCGCCGAGGACGGCGAGCGCGCGGACCAGGGCGCCGCCGCGGCCACCCGGGGAATCCAGCAGCACCAGCTCCTCGGTGGTGCGCCGCAGCAGCTCGCGGGTGCCCGGGCGGTCGGGGCGGCGGGTACGGCGGACGGAGTCCCAGGCGTCCGGGCGCCCGGGTGCGGCGTCGGGGGCCTCCGCCGGAGGGGTGCCCGTGCCGGTGTCCGCGGCCGTGTCCGTATAAGGGGTGTCCGTACAAGGGGTGTCGGTGGAAGGGGCGCCCGGGGGAGGCGGCGGCGTCGCGGTGAGGACAGCGAGCGTGCGGCGCACCAGCTCGCGCAGCTCCTGCGGCGGGACGACGGCGTCCACCAGTCCCCGCGCGGCCAGCGTCTCGGCCCGCTGGACATCCGGCGGCAGCTCCACGCCGCGCAGCTCCTCGTACACCCGCGGGCCGAGGAAGCCCAGGCGGGCGCCCGGTTCGGCGAACACCAGCTGGCCGAGGGTGCCCCAGGAGGCGAAGACCCCGCCCATGGTGGGGTTGCGCAGATAGGTGAGGTAGGGCAGTCCCGCCGCGCGGTGGGCCTGGACGGCGGCGGTGATCCGCAGCATGCAGAGGAACGCCGCGGAGCCCTCCTGCATGCGGGTGCCGCCGGAGACCGGCAGGGCGAGCAGCGGCAGGCGCTCGGCGGTGGCGCGTTCGACGGCCCGGGTGATTCGCTCGGCGGTCGCGACGCCGATCGAGCCGCCGAGGAAGCCGAACTCGGAGGCGACCAGGGCGAGCGGCCGTCCGTCGATGAGGCCGCGGCCGGTGAGGACGGCCTCGTCCAGGCCGGTGCGCCCGCGGGCCCGGTCGAGCGAGGCGCGGTAGTCGGGGTCGGCGGGCGGGCCGGGCGGAGGTTCGTCCCAGGAGCGGAAGCTGCCGGGGTCGACCAGCAGGCCGATCAGCTGGTGCGCGGTGGGAGCGGTCGGCGTGGTGTGTCCGGCCGATGCGGCCTGCGCCGCAGCGGCGGGCGCCGGAGGGGTGGTCCGCGCCTTGTCGTCGTCCTCGTTCGCCGCCATGCCCACCCCGTCAGAGATCGTTCCGGTCCGTCGTGATCCGTCACTCTATGCGGCGCGGTCCGGGCGCGGCGAGAGCCCGCGGAACGGGGCGGGACGGCCTCGACGCCAGTTCGATGGCGGTCGACCCTTGAACCGTCGGGATGGTTCGTGGACGGCGCTGGAGGAGAGTCGATGCGGTCGGGATACGGTCCAAGTCGCCTCAGGTAAAGGGGAGTTACCCGCTGGTTAACATTTGGAAGGAGGGCTTCCGGAGTTGACGGTGTATCGCCACACTGGGGGACATGACTCGCACTCTACGCGCGTGGAAGTCCCGCGCTGCCGCCGTCACCGCCGTCGCCCTGATGACCCTCGCGCCGGTCGCCGTCGCCACCGACGCGCACGCCGTCAGTGGTTCGGTGTGCCTCTCCGCACTCCCGTCCGAGGCCGCCGACACCCTCGACCTGATCGCCTCCGACGGGCCGTTCCCCTACTCCCAGGACGGCGTGGTCTTCCAGAACAGAGAGCACGTCCTGCCCAGCGAGTACTACGGGTACTACCACGAGTACACCGTCGTCACCCCGGGCTCGCCGACCCGCGGCGCCCGCCGGATCGTGACCGGCCAGAACTACCAGGAGGACTACTACACCGGCGACCACTACGCCACGTTCTACCTGGTCGACCAGAGCTGCTGACCCTCCCGGTACGGCGGTGGCCCCGGCGCACTTCCCCGCCGGGGTCACCGTGGTACCGCCGCGGCGCCGCTGCCGGACCACCGCCGTACCCCTCATGACCCGCCGGACCGCCGCCGTACCCCTCATGACCCGCCGGACCACCGCCGTGCCCGCCGTGCCCTGCCGCACCCCGGAGGTGCCCGGCCGTCGCGGGCGCAGCCCCGGTCAGAGCTCCGACGGCCCCCAGGCCTCCACCACCAGCTCGTCCCCGACCCGCAGCGTGCCCGGCCGCAGCACGGCGAACTTGCTGCCGAACGCCACCCCGCCCGCCGCCGCCCTGCGGTACCGGGCCAGCGTCCGCAACGGCTCCGGGCCGACCTTGGCACCGCTGGACTGGTCCACCATCGTCACCGCGCAGCGGATCGCCAGCTTGGCGTAACCCAACTCGGCGCCGCCCACCGCGATCCGTCGGGTCAGGTCCTCGGTGTGCGGCTCCGACCAGCCGTCCACCACCAGGTTCGGGCGGAACCGCTCCGCGGACAACGCGGGAGCGCCGGACACCGCGTTGAAGCCGTCCAGCGTGGAACGGGACAGCAGGTGCACGGCGCAGCTATCGGCGTAGCCGGAGGTGCCCGGGGTCAGGCCGTCCGTCACCCGGTCGTGCTCGGGCGGCACCCGGACCAGCCGGCTGCGCGCACCCAGCACCTCGGACAGCCAGCCGGCGGCCTCGTCGCCCTGGTCGATGCCGAGGAACGGTGCGCCGAACAACCGGACCTCGCGGCGCGGCCCGTCGGAATCGACCCCGACCGCCACCGGCTCCACCCCCGCGGCGGCGAGTCGCAGCAGACGCCCGTCGTCCTCGACCGCCGGACGGACGGCGGCCAGCAATGGGTCCCGGCGCTGGGAACGGAACACGCCCCCCTCGTCCACCACCATGAACGCCCGGTCGTGGGCCAACCCCGCCCGGGTCAACTCGGCCCGCTCCACCGAGACCCCGGCACACCCCTTCACCGGGTAGTACCGCAACTCCGTCACCCTCGCCATGACTTCCCCCGATCATCCTGGACTCGACGACTCCGTAGGGTAATTGAGAGACGTGACAGGAGGTGCGGGTGTGACCCGGCGGCGTGCACGCGGTGACGGGGGGCGGAGCCGCCGGACGGCACGCCGTCCCCGACCACGCGCTTGCTAGGGTCGGGTGCATGGCACCGAGCAGCGCGAACCCTCCGGGACGGCTCCGGCGAGACGCGCAGCGCAACCGCGACCTGCTGCTCGCCGCCGCCCGCGACATGTTCTCCCGGCACGGCCTGGACGTGCCGCTGGACCAGATCGCCAAGGAGGCCGGCGTCGGCAACGCCACCCTCTACCGGCACTTCCCGACCCGCGAGGAACTGATCGGCGAGGTGTTCGCGGACGTCGGCGCCGGCCTGGCCGCCGCCGGGGAGGAAGCGCTCTCCGCCGAGGACGCCTGGACCGGCCTCGAACGGTACTTCGAGCAGATCTTCGCACTCGTCGCCGCCGACCAGGGCATCAACGACCTGGTCACCCAGGCCATTCCGGTCATCCCCGGCATGATCGAGATCAGTCGGCAGCACGCCACCACTGTCGGCGGCCTCATCGCCCGCGCCCAGGAACAGGGCACCATGCGCCGCGACGTGGGCACCATGGACCTGCTGTTCCTGCTGGGCCCGCTCTGCCGCGCCCTGCCCGCCACCACCGAGCTGCGCCCCGACCTCTGGCGCCGCTACCTCGCCCTCCTCCTCGACGGCTTCCGCACCCAGGCCACCCACCCGCTGCCGGTCCCGCCGATCGGCGAGGAACACCTCGACCGGATGTTCGCGGACCTCTGGGAGGCGGAGCCCCCGCAGGCCTGAGCGAGCGGCCTCCGGGGCGCGGTCCCCTCGGCACGGGGTTCTTCGGCGCGGCTTCCCTTGATGCGGGGTTCCTCGGCATCAGGGACGCGTACGGAACGGCAAGCTCCGCGTCAGGGCCTCGTCAACGGGCGGCGGGCGCGCGGTCGCGGGGCGTTTTGCTGAGGTGCGACGGAGCGCTCGCACGCGGATGGTCCGCCGGTCGGGCCGCTTCGACCGGTTCGGCCGCGGCGAGGGTGCGGCAGGAGAGGCAGGGCGGAGCATGGCGGACAGCGCGGACGGCGTCGACAGCATGGCGGGCACGGCGGGCGTGGCCGGCGAGGTCGGCGGTGCGGACGAGGGCCGGATCGTGGTCGGCCTCAGCGGCTCGCTCGGCAGCCTCGCCGCCCTCCACCACGCCGTCGCCGAGGCCCGGCGCACGGACTCCGAGGTGCTCGCGGTGCTCTGCTGGACGCCGCCGGGCGACGAACTCGGCTACCGCCGCACCCCTTGCCCGCCGGTCATCACCGCCGGTCGCGACGACGCCGTGGCCCGGCTGCGGCAGGCCCTCGACGAGGCCTTCGCCGGCCGGTACGCGGGTGTCCGACTCCGCTGCCAGGCCGTCCGGGGCGACACCGGCCACACCCTGGTGCGGTGCGCCGACCGCTCCGGCGACCTGCTCGTCCTCGGCGCCGGGCGCGAACGCGGCCGCCTCGCCCGACTGGTGCACCCCTCGGTCACCGCCTACTGCGTCCGGCACGCGACCTGCCCGGTGCTGGCGGTCCCGCACCCTCCGTTGCTCCGGGACCTGCGGACGCTGGAGCACGGGTACCGTCGGTGGGCGCCGGCGGCGCGGAACTGACCGGCGGGTGACGGCGGGTGGATCACGGCCGGTGGATCACAGCCGGTGACCCGCGATCCGCCGCAACGGCCGGAGCGGGCAGCCGTCCGTGCCGTACCCGCCGTCGCCCACCTCGCGGTGGCGGCGGACCAGCCGATCGTCCCGTCCGGCCACGACAGCCCCCCGTGTCACGACAGACCGGCCGCCTGGGCGAGTACGGCGGCGGTGCGGCGGCCGGCCTCCAGGGTGTCGGCGTCAGTGGCGGGGAGGCAGCGCCGGGCCTCGGGGCTGTAGGCGGTCATCACCACGCCGGCGTGGTCGGTGGGGAGTTCGAGCAGCGCGGCGGTCGGGACGGCAGCGGCCAGCTTGCGGGTGTGCTCGACGTCCACGATCTCGTCCGCCGTGCCGTGCACCAGCCAGATCGGGACCGGGGAGGGGCCCGAGGTCAGGTGGTCGATCGGGGCGTCGCCGGTGGTGACGGCCGGGTCGGTGTACTGCGAGGCGATGCCGACGGCGGCGCTGGGGCGGAGTTCGGCCGGGGTGTCCGGGTGGGTGGCGACCGCGATCGCCTCCCGGCCGCCGAGCGACCAGCCGGCCAGCACGAGGCGCGCCGGATCCCCGCCGAAGGCGGCCGCGGTCCGGCGGGCATGCGCGAGGGAGGCGCGGAGTTCGGCGGCGCCGCCGTCCGCCTGCCGGCAACTCCAGTCCGGGACGAGCACCAGCAGCCCGCGGGCGGCGGCCTTCCGGGCCAACGGGCGCAGCACATCCCGCTCGTTCGGGCCGCTGCCGTGCCAGAGCAGGACGACGGGAGCCGGCCCGGCGGCACCCGTGGTCGGCCGGTGCACGTCCGACAACCGCCCGTCCGCGTACGGAACGACCTCGAATGGTGCGCTGTCCATGAAGGGTTTGCCTCCGATTCGGTGACTGATCACTGAGCTGGTACTGTACTTCCTGTCGCGAGGGAGATGATTCCTCGTCAGGCGTCAGTGGTGCTACCAGAGCACGTCCTACTTTCAGTAGGAAGAGTCCGTGCAATCCGGGCCTGGCGCTCTACATTCGGATGGGGTTCGGTGCCTTTCAGGGGTACCGGGCCCCATTCGTGCTTTCCGAGGGTGGGGTTTGCGGGTGGGTGTTTCCCGGGATTCCGTATTCGCTCGTTGGGGTGCTAATGTTTCTCCTGTCGCGAGGGAGATGATTCCTCGTCAGGCGTCAGTGGTGCTACCAGAGCACGTCCTACTTTCAGTAGGAAGAGTCCGTGCGACCCGGGCCTGGCGCTCTACATTCGGATGGGGTTCGGTGCCTTTCAGAGGTGCCGGGCCCCATTCGCGTTTTCCAGGCGGGCCAGTTCCTCGCTGCTGAGTACCAACTCCCCTGCGGTGGCCGAGTCGCGGATCGTCTCGGGGCGGCTGGCGCCGGGGATCGGGATGGTGACCGGGGAGGTGGCCAGCAGCCAGGCGAGGGCGACGCGCTGCGGGCTGACTCCGCGGTCGGCGGCGACGGCGGCGAATTCCCGGCCGGCCCCGCCGAGTTCGGCGGAGCGGCCGATGCCGCCGAGGGGGCTCCACGGGAGGAAGGCCAGGCCCAGTTCGGTGCACAGGTCCAGCACCGGCTGGTGCTTGCGGACGGCGGGGGAGTACTCGTTCTGGACGGAGACCAGGGCGTCGCCGAGGATCTCCCGGGCGAGCCGGACCTGCGCCACGTCGACGTTGGAGATGCCGGCCGCGCGGATCTTGCCCTCCTCGTAGAGCTCCCGGACGGCGCCGAGCGAATCGGCGTACGGGACGTTCCGGTCCGGGTGGTGCTGCTGGTAGAGGTCGATCGCCTCGACGCCGAGGCGGCGCAGTGAGCCCTCGCAGGCGCGCTTGAGGTGGGCCGGGTCGCCGTTGACGGTCCAGGTGCCGTCGCCGGGGCGGCCGCGGCCGCCCTTGGTGGCGACCAGGACCCGGTCGGCGTCCGGGCCGTAGGCGGCGAGGGCCCGGGCGATCAGTTCCTCGTTGTGGCCGTACTCGTCGGCGTGCCAGTGGTACGAGTCGGCGGTGTCGATGAGGGTGACGCCGGCGTCCAGCGCGGCGTGGACGGTGGCGATGGCGCGGGCCTCGTCGGGGCGGTTCTCGACGGAGAGCGGCATCGCGCCGAGGCCGATGGCGCTGGTCCGGACGGTGCCGAGGAGGCGGGTCGTCGTGGTGGTGGTCATGCGGGGAGCTCCTGTCCACGGGTGGCGGCGATCAGGCCGGGCAGCCAGTCGCGGGTGTGCGAGAGGGGGTGGCCGAGCCGGCGGGCCCGGGAGTTGTCCATGCCGTAGTAGCGGTCGAAGGAGAACGGCGAGGCCTGCTGCCCGGGTTCGGGTGCGGCGGTGCGGTACGGGCGGCCGGCGGCGAGCAGGTCGCAGAGGTCGGTGGCGGTCAGTTCGCCGTCCGAGGCGAGGTTGACGGGGCCGGTGAACCGTTCGCCCGCCGCCCAGGCGAGGAAGGCGGCGGCCTCGTCCTCGTGGGTGTAGGAGGAGGGCAGGTTCTCCGGGTGCACCAGTACGGGCAGGCCGGCCTCGATCCGTTCGGTGTAGTGGGCCAGCCGCCCGGTGAAGTCGGCGGTGCCGAGGACGTGCCCGAGCCGGACGGTGACGAACGGGAAGGGCGCGCCGCGGGTGAACACGGCCTCCGCCTGGCGCTTGCCCTCGCCGTACGAGGACTCGACGAACTCGGCTTCAGTCCAAGGGAGTTCGAGTCGGACCGGCCACTCGGCCGGGTCGACGGCGGACTCGGCGAGCCGGCGGTCCGCCGGGCGGGGCTCGCCGGTGTCGTAGACCTCGATCGTGGAGGTCATCAGGTAGCGGCCGGTCCGTCCGGCGAAGGCGCGGACGGCGAGTTCGGCCTGTTGCGGGGTGTAGCAGACCTGGTCGATCACCGTGTCGAAGTCCTGCCCGGCGAGTGCGCTGGTCAGCGCCGCCTCGTCCGTACGGTCGGCGACGAGCCGGGTGACACCGGGAGGCGGCGGTGTCGAGCCCCGGTTGAGCACGCTGACCCGGACTCCGGAGTCGCGCAGCCGGGTGACCAACTGCCGTCCGAAGTAGCGGTTTCCCCCGATGACGAGCACGTTTTCCATGCCCACAAGTGTTATGGTGCGGCGCGGTTCGATGAAGGGGTGATCATGGGAGTTCAGGCGCTGCGACCGAAAGACCGACGGCAGTCCGGGGGTTCGGCCGACGATTCGTCGGTGGGCTCCCGGAGCGGCGTCGGCGGGGGTCTGGACGCGGTCGACCTGGGGCTGCTGGAGCTGCTCCAGTCCGACGGGCGGATCACGCTCAGCGAGCTGGGCCGGCGGGTCAACCTCAGCCCGGCCGCGGTCGGCGAGCGGGTGCGCCGGCTGGAGGCGAGCGGCACGATCACCGGCTACGCGGCCCTGGTCGCGCCGGAGCGGCTGGGCTACGGCATCCGCGCCTTCGTGCGGGTCTCGCCGCACGCCCGGATGACGGTGAAGTACCTGCGCAGTCAGGACCTGCTGAGCCGGCCGGAGGTGCTGGAGGTGCACCACGTGATCGGCGAGGACTGCTGGGTGTTCAAGGTCGCCGCCCGGGACACCGCCCACCTGGAGGAGCTGATCGAGGCGATCTCGGTGCTCGGCCGGACGACCACCTCGGTGATCCTGTCGTCGCCGGTGGACCAGCGGGCGCTGCTGCCTTCGGACTGACGGAGCGCCGGAGGGCACGCGGGAACGCGAGCGAGGACGTACGCGGGAACGCGAGCGAGGACGCGTTCACGACGGCTGCCGGTCGGAGCCCAGCTCGCGCGAGATCCGCAGGCCGACCTGCGCCACGACCGGCCCGAGCGCCCGCACCCGGGCGGCCGTCATCCGGGAGGTGAGCCCGGAGACGGAGAGCGCCGCCGTCACCTCCCCGGTGTGGTCGAAGATCGGCGCGGCGACGCACCGCACCTCGGGCTCGTTCTCCCGGTCGTCGATGGAGTAGCCGCGGGCGCGGATCCGGGCGAGGTCGGCGCGCAGCCGGCTCTCGTCCGAGATGGTCCAGGCGGTCATCGGGCGCAGGCCGGCCGTGACCACCTCGGTGACGGCCTCCTCCGGCAGCCAGGCGAGGATCGCCTTTCCGGTGGCGGTGCAGTAGGCCGGGGCCCGGCTGCCGACCCGGGAGGCCATCCGGACGTTGGTCTCGTCCTCGACCTTGTCCAGGTAGACGATCCCGGGCGCCTGCCAGACCGTCAGGTGGACGGTCTCGCCGGCCTCGCGCTGGAGCCGGCGCAGGTGTTCGGCGGCGACGCTGCGCAGGTCGAGGGTGGTCAGGTAGGCCTGGCCGAGCCGCAGGGAGCCGTGGCCGAGCCGGAACCAGCCGGTCTCGCGGTCGCGGTCGAGCAGGTGCTCGTCCAGCAGCGGACCGGCCAGTCGCAGCACGGTGCTCTTGTTGAGGCCGAGGGCTTCCGCGAGTTGGGCCAGCGGCACGCCGCGCCCGTCGCCGTGGTCGCGGACGTGGCCGAGGACGGCGAGCGCGCGGCGCAGCGAGGAGGACTGGTTGCGTTCGGTCGCGGGCTTCCTGGGTGCCGTCTCCGTCATGGGTCGTTTCCCTGCTGGTGTGTTCCCGGGTGTGTTCCCTGGTGGGTTCTGCCGCCGCTCCTCCGCCTTCCGTCGTCGGCGGCGTCGTTGGCGTCGTTGCCTCCGCGGTCGTCGGCGGCGCCGGCCGTGGCGGTGGTCAGAACGTACCCGTTCGCGGTCGGAACGCCGCATCCTCGACACAACGTTGTGCAGTGCAAAACTTTCGCCGACCCCCTCTTGTTGGCGCCGATCGCCCGCGCCTAACGTCCCTGCCATCGAGCAGGCGACGTCGCCGCACCCGGGCGCTGCGCCCTGCCCCACCCCCACCACTTCACCCACCATCGGCCCCGGTCAGGGCCTGCTTCGACGTGCCCGTCCCGCGGTCAGCGGCCCGCGGCGGCGCACGTCCCGGCGGCAGCTGTCGGGAGGGGAGGTCTCCACCATGCGACTCACCGGACGGACCGCAGTGGCCGCCGTGCTCGCCGCCGGTTGCCTGGCCGCCACCGCCTGCGCGCCGGGCACCGCCTCGTCGGCGGGCGACCGGGCCGGCGACGACCGGACGGGCACCCTGCAGGTCTGGCTGTACAACGAGGCGGGCAACGCGGCCAAGGAGGCCGTGATCGCCAAGGCGGTCGGCGAGTTCCAGTCCTCCCACCAGGGCGTCACCGTGAACGTCAGCTACATCGACACCGACGCCTCGGCCCGCGCCGCCAAGATGAAGGGCGCCTTCAACGACCCCGGCAGCGCCCCCGACCTGGTGGAGTTCGGCAACACCGACCTGCCGGGCTACGTCGCCGCCGGCGGTCTCGCCGAGATCGGCGCCGAGCTGGACCGGTGGAAGGACCGGGGCGACCTCGACCCGGCCATCGCGAGGACCGCCGTGGTGGACGGCAGGACCTACGGACTGCCGTGGTGGGTCGGCGTCCGGGCGCTGTACTACCGCACCGACCTGTTCACCGAGGCCGGGCTCACCCCGCCGACCTCGTACGCCGAACTGGTCGCCGCCGCCCGGAAGATCCACGCCGCGCACCCGGACACCTTCGGCATCGCGGTCGGCGGCAAGTACACCTTCGGCGCGCTGCCCTTCGTCTGGGACGCGGGCGGCGACATCGCCGCCAAGGACGGCACCGCCTTCAAGGCGGCCATCGGCTCGCCCGCCTCGCAGGCCGGGATCAAGCGCTACACCGACCTGTTCGGCGCCGACGGCTGCCCCGCGCAGCAGTGCGCGGACCTGACCGGCGGCAAGACCGTCGACCTGTTCGCGTCCGGGAAGTCGGCGATGGCGATCCTGCTCAACTCCAACCGCGGCAAGGTGGACGCGGGCGCGGCCAAGGGGAGGTACGGCGTGGTGCCGCTGCCCGGCGAGAAGGCCGGCTCCATCGCCCCCGCCTTCGCCGGCGGCAACAACCTGGGCGTCATGAAGGCGGCCAGGCACCGCACGCTCGCCGTCGAGTTCGCCGAACTGCTGGCGGGTCCGGCCTACCAGGAGCAGATGTACGACGCGATGGGCAACCTGCCGACGCTGACGTCCGTCAGCGGCAGGGTCGCGGCCAAGGACGCGTTCCTGAAGCCGTTCACCGACACCATCGCGGCCGGCACCAGGTTCGTGCCGCTGGACCGGGCGTGGGCGCAGATCGACGCCCAGTCGGTGATCCCGACGCTGCTCCAGCAGGTCGTCACCGGCAAGGCGGACGTGGCCAGGGCCTCCGCCGACGCCGCGGCGCAGATCGACTCGGCCTTCGCCGCGCACTGACAGCCGCGCTGACAGTCGCGCGCCGACAGCCGAGCCATGGCAGCCGCGCCTCGACGGTCCCCCTACCGGTTCGTCACAGAGAGCAGGTCCGCACGTGTCCGCATCCACCACGACCGCGCCGCCGGTGCCGCCCTCCCCGCAGCGGCGGCGTGGGAGCAGAGCGTCGGCCGCACCCCCGGGTGGCCGGCGCCGCAGGCCCCCGTTGCTGCTGCTCCTGCCGGCCGCGGTGATCCTGATCCCGCTGGTCGGCTACCCGATCTACCAGCTCGGGCTGCTGTCCGTCCTGGACTTCGGGCAGCCCCAGGCGTCCGGCGGCGCACCGACCTCCTTCGTCGGCTTCGGCAACTACACGCAGATCCTGGAGGACGACCAGTTCTGGTCGGTGCTGCTGCAGACGGTCGGCTTCGCCGCGTTCTGCGTGCTCGCGACCCTGGCCGTCGGCGCCGCTCTCGCGGTGCTGCTCACCAAGGTCGGCCGGTGGCCGCGTTTGGTGCTGACCACTGCGGCGATGGCCGCCTGGGCGGCGCCGGCGATGACCGGCTCGACGGTGTGGAGCTTCCTGTTCGACACCAACCTGGGCCTGGTCAACCACACCCTGGAACGGATCGGGCTCTCGGGCTTCCACGAGTTCAACTGGTTCTACGACAAGTGGACGGCGTTCCTGGTCGTCGGCGCCGTGGTGGTGTGGCACTCCTTCCCGTTCGTGATGGTCACCCTCTACGCGGGCATCCGCGCCATCCCGGAGGAGGTCCTGGAGGCGGCCGCGCTGGACGGCGCCAACACCTGGACCACCTTCCGCCGGGTCACCGCGCCGATGCTGCGGCCGATCCTGACGATCGTGGTGATCCAGTCAGTGATCTGGGACTTCAAGGTCTTCACCCAGATCTACGTCATGACGGAGGGCGGCGGCATCGCCGGCCAGAACCTGGTGCTCAACGTGTACGCGTACCAGAAGGCGTTCGCCTCCTCGCAGTACGGGCTGGGCGCGGCGATCGGCGTGATCATGCTGCTGATCCTGGTGATCCCGACGGTCCTCTACATCCGCAGCCTGCGACGGACGGGGAACGAGCTGTGAACTCCCTTCGCAACGCCCGCAGTCGGTGGCGGCTCGGCGCTGACGCGGCCGCGGTCCTGCTGGCCGTCGTCACCGCCTTCCCGATCTTCTGGATGGTGCTCTCGGCCTTCAAGCCCAAGGGCGAGGTGCAGTCGCTGGACCCGAGGCCGTGGACCGCCCACCCCACGCTGCAGAGCTTCCGCCAGGTGCTCGGCGTGGACGGCTTCGGCCGGTACTTCGCGAACAGCCTGCTGGTGGCGCTGTCGGTGGTGGTGCTCTCGGCGGTCGTGGTGTTCCTGGCTGCGGTGGCCGTGACCCGCTTCAGGTTCAGGTTCCGCACCACCGTCATGGTGATGTTCCTGATCGCCCAGATGATTCCGGTCGAGGCGCTGACCATCCCGCTGTTCTTCATGTTCCGGGACGCCGGGCGGTTCGTCCCCGGCATCGGGCTGAACACCCTGGCCTCGCTGGTCCTGGTGCAGTTGGCGTTCTCCCTGCCGTTCGGGATCTGGATGATGCGCGGGTTCGTCGCCGCCGTCCCGGTCTCGATCGAGGAGGCCGCGCAGATCGACGGCGCCGGCCGCGCCCGCATCCTGTGGCGGATCCTGCTGCCGCTGGTGGCCCCGGGCCTCGCCGCGACCAGCGTGTTCTCCTTCATCACGGCGTGGAACGACTTCGTCTTCGCCAAGACGTTCATCATCAGCGCCACGCGGAACCAGACGCTGCCGTCGGCGCTGCTGGTCTTCTTCAAGCCGGACGAGAACGACTGGGGCGGCATCATGGCGGCGTCCACGCTGATGACCGTGCCGGTGCTGGTCTTCTTCGTCGCGGTGCAGCGGAGGCTGGTGTCGGGGCTGGCGGGGGCGGTGAAGGACTGATGCGCGCGGTGATGGGCCGTCGGCGGGCGGCGGGCTCAGCCCTCCCGGTGGACGAACGCGTACGCCTCGCGGGCGAGTCGGGACCAGGACAGCGGGGAGGCCGGGTCGAGGGCGAGCCACTCGCGCATCGGGCGGCCCTTGCCCGCGTCGAAGTTCGTGCCCTCGCCCGCCGCGACCAGCTCGTCCACCCGGGCCCGCGGCAGCTTGAGGACCAGGCGGCCCGCGGACAGCATCGCGAAGATGTGACCGTCCGCCTTCAGGGCGTCGGAGCCGAAGCGGCGGCCCGGACCCGGCGTGGTGACACCGGGGAGGCCGGCCGTCTCCCGGACCAGGGCGGCGAAGCGGTGCTCGGGGTCGAGCTGGTCACCGGTCATCTCAGGCCGCCTCCGCGGACTCGTGGGAAGGGACGGAGACCAGGACGAACACCGCGTCGGCGTCGTCCCGGACCAGCGCGGCGCGGCCGTACGGCGTCGGTTCGGGTCCGGTGAGGACGGTTCCGCCGAGGTCGCGCAGCCGGTCGGCCGCGCGGTCGGTGTCGGTGGTGCCGAACTGGGCCAGCCAGCGTGCCCGGGTGGCGGTCGGGTCGGTCGGGTCCGCGCCGGCGGCGGACGGGCCGATGCTGCAGGCCAGGTGGCCGGCGGCCCGGGCGAGGGTGTGGCCCGCCTTCGGCCAGTCGTAGGTGTAGCCGAAGACGCGGCGGTAGAAGGCGCGTGCGGTGTCGGGGTCGGGGGAGAGGTGCTCGTTCCAGGCGAGGGCACCGGGTTCGTCCACCAGGCCGGCGCCCTCGATGGTGCCCGCCTGCCAGAGGCCGAAGGCGGCGCCGAGCGGGTCGACGGCCAGTGCGGCCCGGCCCTGGTCGGGCACCTCGTACGGCTCGCGGACGATCCGGCCGTCGGCGGCGCGGACGAGCGCGGTGGTGCGGTGCAGGTCGGCGCAGGCGAGGTGGGTGGTCCAGGCGGCGCTCCGGGCCCGGTCAGGGGCCTGTCCGACGGCCGCGACCTGGGCACCGTACCGGGTGGCGACCGACTCGGCGGGGCCGGTCGGGACGAACTCCCAGTCGAACAGCGCGCCGTAGAAGCGCTGCGCGCTCGCGGCGTCCGGGGTCGTCAGGACGACCCAGCACGGGACGCCCTCGCGGTACCTGCCCGCCTTCGGCATGCCGCCCTCCTGGTGCCACCGGTCCCACTGGTCAGCGTCCGCGCCGGGCAGGTGCGCGGCAACCGGAGGCGGACGGACCGGCCGGAGTCGCGGGCGGACGGACCGGGGGCTCCGGCGGACGGACCGGGGGCCGGGCCGACCGGGGGCTCAGGCGACGCCGTGCGGCCGGAACTGGATGCTGATCCGCGGGCCCACCGGGCGGGCGGTCTTGGGGATCGCGTGCTCCCAGGTGCGCTGGCAGGAGCCACCCATCACCACCAGGTCGCCGTGGCCGAGCGGGCGCCGGACGACCGTCGAGCCGCCGTGCCGGGGCCGCAGTGCCAGGACGCGCGGCTCGCCGACGGACAGGATCGCCACCATGGTGTCCTCGCGGGCGCCGCGCCCGATCCGGTCGCCGTGCCAGGCCACGCTGTCCCGGCCGTCCCGGTAGTAGCAGAGCCCGAGGGTGCGGAACGGCTCGCCCAGTTCGTCGGCGTAGTGCCGGCTCAGCGCTGCCCGGGCCTGTCCGAGCACCGGGTGCGGCGGCTCGGCGTCCGCCGGGTACGAGGCCAGCAGGCGGGGGACGTCCACCATCCGCTCGTACATCTCGCGGCGCTCGGCCCGCCAGGGCACGGTGGCGGCCAGCTGTTCGAACAGCTCGTCCGCGCCGTGCAGCCAGCCCGGCAGCACGTCCAGCCAGGCGCCGTCGCCGAGCACCTGCCGCCGCAGGCCGTCGATCGGGCCGAGGCGGACGCCCTCGCGGTCCGCGTCGTCGAACAGCGAGGGCTGGAGGGGGACGGTGCCGTGCATGGGGCCAGCGTACGCCTTCATTCGAACAGGTGCTCGAACGAATGGTTCCGGCGATCGCCTCGGGCCGTCGCCCCGGGTCGTAGCCTGCGGGTATGGCGATCAACGGCTTCGGGGTGACCGAGTTCCAGCTGGTCCTGCTGCGCCGGATGGCGGACTTCCGGCCGGGCTCGGTCGAGGACGCGGTGCGGCGGCTGGGCGCCGACCGGGCCTCGATGCGGGAGGCGAACAAGCGGTGGCAGGCGATGGTCCGGGCGCCCCGGTTCCCGCGCGGCGCGGCCCGCCACGCCGCCGTGCTCGGGCCGGCGGAGGCGAGCGTGCCGCGCCGGATCGGGGACCTTGCGTGCACCGCGCGGCAGTGGACGCTGCCGCTCTGGCCGGAGCTGCGCTTCGAGGTCCTGCTCGGGCCGGCGGAGATCGGCTCCCCGGTGCTGAACGAGTGGCTGGTGCGGGCGCCCGGCGTCCCGGCGCCCGAGCTGCGTACGGTGGCCGACCTGGTGCCGTGGGGCTGTGTGGTGGGGGACGTCGGAGCAGCGTTCCCGACGGCCGTACCGCGGGAGGGGAGTGCGCCGACCAGGTTCCGCCTGGACTTCGAGGCTCCGGACGCCGGCGGGCGGGTGCGGGCGTGGACGGCGGACTTCACCTGGGGGCTGCTCCAGGAGGTCCGGCGGGAGGACGGCGGGCCCGCGGAGTTTGCCGATCCTTCCGAATGATGCAAGGCGACATTCAGTTAATGCCTTCGATTTGCAGGCGAGCCCGAAAGCATGGCAGCATAATCGCAGACACTGTTGAGGCTTGACATCGGAAAGTGAAGGATCATGTCGGACGGCGCCCGCGTCATCGTCGGAGTCAACGGCTCGCTGCACAGCCTGACCGCCCTGCACCGAGCGGCGGAGGAGGCCCGGATCCGGCAGGCCGTGCTGGTCCCGGTGCTCGCCTGGACGCCGGTCGGCGGCGAGCGCAACTACCGCGCGCGGCCGTGCCCGCCGCTGCTGCGCGCCTGGCAGGACCTCGCCGACGCCCGGATGGCGGCCGTGCTGGAACAGGCCTTCGGCGGGCTCCCGATCGGGGTGCCGGTGCGCCCGCTGGTCGTGCGCGGCGAGGCCGGAGCGGTGCTGACCGAGCTGGCCGACCGCCCGGGCGACCTCCTGGTGATCAGCACCGGCGAGCAGGACGGCCTGCGGGCCCGGCTGCGCCGTATGACCGGGCGCTCGGTCGCCCGCCACTGCCTGGAGCAGGCGCGCTGCGGCGTGCTCGTCGTCCCGCCGTCCACCCTGCACGAGGACCTGCGTGCGCTGCACCGCGGCATCGACCTGCGGGAGCTGGTCGCTGCCTGACGAACAGTCAGGACAGGTGAACCGAAAGGCCGTTGACCACCGTACGGGTCGGCCGCAGGTCGCGCAGCGCCTCCACCGGGCAGTCCAGCGGGTCGAGCGGCCACACCGTGAGGTCGGCGAACGCCCCCGGTCGCAGGCTGCCGCGCACGGCGCTCTCGCCGGTCAGCCGGGCGGCGTTCACGGTGTGCAGCGCGACCGCCTCGGACCGGTCGATCGCGTGCTCCGGGCCGACGATCCCGGCCGTGGTGCCCCGGGTCGTCATGCCCCACACCGAGACCATCGCGCCGTACGGGCCGACCGGGAAGTCCGAGCCGCCGGTGAGCAGCGCGCCCTCGTCCAGCCACTCGCGCAGCGGGAAGAGCGCGGCCGTGCGCTCCTCGCCCCAGGCCCGCTGCTGGGTGAGCGCGCCGTCGTGCAGCAGCGGGTGCTGGACGGTCACCGGAATGCCGAGCGCGATCGCCCTGGCCCGCTGGTCGGGGCGGGCCAGGCCGCCGTGCTCGACCACCAGCGTGCCGGGCGGCAGGCCGGGGTGGCGCTTGAGCACCCGCTCGAAGACGTCCAGCAGGACGCGCAGACCGCGGTCGCCCCAGGCGTGCACGCCGACCCGCCAACCGCGCTCGACCACCCGGTCCACCGCCGCGAGCAGCTCGTCCGGTTCCCAGAGCAGCCGGCCGTGGTAGCAGGGCTGCCCCTGGTACGGCTCCTCCATCGCGCCCGCCTCGAAGCCGCCGTCGATGCCGAACTTGACGCCCCAGAGCCGGAGTCGGTCGTCGTCACGGCCGTCCGCGCGCCAGGCGTCCATCCGCTCCAGCAGGGCGTCGACCTGCTCGGGCGTCCGGGCGGCGAAGCCGGAGACCAGCGCCCGCATCCGGACGGCGAGGGCGCCCTCGGCCCGGGCCGCGTCCAGCACGTCGAGGTCCTCGACCGGGACGAGGCAGTCGCGGACGGTGCCGATCCCGGTGGCGGCGTAGTCCGCGGAGGCCGCGCGCAGGCCGTCGATCCGCTCGGCGAGGGTGGGGCTCGGCAGCACCGGCTCGACCAGCTCGATCGCCCGGTTGATCAGCCGACCGGTGAGCCGCCCCTGCTCGTCGCGCTCGATCACGCCGCCGGGCGGGGCCTCGGTGGCCTCGGTGATCCCGGCCAGCCGCAGCGCCGCCGAGTTGAGCACCATGTTGTAGGCGCCGCGGCGCACCAGCACCGGGTGCTCGGCGGTGGCGCCGTCCAACTCGCCGGTGGTGGGCATCCGTTGCTCCGCCAGCAGCACCTCCTGCCAGTTCACCGTGGTGTGGATCCACTGCCCGGCAGGGGTGCGGGCGGCGCGCTCGCGGATCAGGTCGAGGAATCCGGCCAGGTCACGGGCCCGGTGCACGGGCACCCCGTGGACGCTCTGGGCGGCCAGGATCAGATGGGTGTGGGTGTCGTCGAAGGCGGGCAGCACGGTCGAGCCCGGGGCGTCCACGACCTCGGTGGCCGGCCCGATCAGGGCGTCCAGGCCGTCGGGGGCGGGGGAGAGCGCGGTGATCCGTCCGTCGGTCACGGCGATCGCGCGCCGCGGCGGCTCGCCGGGGACGAGGGTGTGCACGGCGGCGGCACGGATCAGCAGATCGGCGGGGGGCTGGGGGGTCATGACGGCTCCTGGGGGTGGGACAGACCGGTGACCTTCTCGACGTACCGCAGGCTGGGCTCGGCGAGCAGTCCGTGCAACTCGGCGAAGACCGCCCGGGCCGGGACGGCGTTCCAGTCGGCGGGCAGCAGTGGGGCGGGCAGCCCGGGGTCGAGGTAGGGCAGGCGGCGCCACTGGGTGAGCATCGGGACGTAGGCGCGGAACGCCTCGGCCGGGTCGATCCGGGGCCGGTCGCCTGCTCCCGCTGCCCTGGGCGGGCCGTCCGTGTCCGGTGTCATCGGCGGGCCGTCTGCTCCCGCCGCCCGCGGCGGGCCCGGCTCGCGCAGGTCCTCGGCCACCGGGCGCCAGGCGTCGGTGAAGGCCGCGTACTGCGCCTCGATCGCCGGGAGGTCCCACCAACCCGCCACCGCCGTCCGGAGATCGGCGAAGCCGGCGTACTCGGCGGACAGGAAGAGGTGGACGTAGGCGCTCAGCCCGAGGCGCTCCAGCAGGCGGCGGGCGTCCGGCAGCAGCCGGGCGGGGGCCAGCCAGACGCCGGGGGCGGCGTTGCCGAAGCCGAGCCAGCTCAGCCGGGAGCGCAGTTGGTGGCGGTGGGCGCGCTCGGACTCGGGCACTGAGAAGACCGCCACCACCCACCCGTCGGCGAGCTCGGCGGGTTCCAGGCTGTGGAAGATCCGGCGGTCGCCCTCCTCGAACACCGGCTCCATCGCGGGGGCGAGCCGGTAGCCGGTGCCCGCGCGGCGTTCCTGGTGAAGGGTGCCGGCCTTCTTCAGCCGGGACATCGCCGAGCGGACCGCCGGGCCGTCGACGTCCAGCTCGGCCATCAGCGCGATCAGGTCGGCGATGGATATCCAGCCGCCGAGGCGGCGGACGAACTCGCCGTAGACGGTGTGGATCAGGGAACTCGGCCGGGGCGTGGTCTCCGACATGCGTGGGCGCTCCTCCCCGGCGATCGGCGGTGACCGGGCCACCGGGTGGCGACCCGGTGACCGGTGGTGATCATAGCGTCGGTCCCCGCCGGTTCAGACCTCCGCGTAGGCGCCGGAGAGCAACTGCCCGGCCCCCGGGGCGAAGGCGGGCAGGCCGAGGGCGCGGAGCAGTTGGTGGGCGGTGCAGATCGCGGCCGACACCACCGGCTTGCCCAGCTGCTGCTCGGCCTCCTCGACGGCGGACAGCGAGGGCATCTGCACGCATGCGGAGAGCACCACGGCGTCCGCCCCGGAGTGTGCGAGGCCGCGGGCGATCGCGGGCAGCCGGGCCGGGTCGTGGGCGGCCACGTCGAGGTTGTCGGCGATCTCCAGGGCGGCGTGGTCGAGCACCTCGATGCCCTCCTCGGCGAGGTAGTCGACCACCGTCCGGGCCAGCGGCCGCAGGTACGGGGTGACCATCGCGACCTTCGCCGCGCCGAGCGTCCGCAGCCCGGCGACCAGGGCCCCGGCGCTGGTGACCACGGGCGCCGGCGCGCCGTTCTCCACGGTGCGCCGGTGCAGTCGCCGTTCGGCCTCGCGGTGGTAGCCGGGGCCGGTGGCCATCACGGCGACCAGGCAGGCGTAGCCGATCACGTCCACCCGGGCGTCCGAGAGCTCGGCGGCGCAGCGGTCGGACTCGCCGTCCATGGCGCGCAGTTGCTCGGGGGTGACCCTGGTCATCCGCATCCGGCTGGAGTGGAAGGTGAACCGTTCGGGGGCGACCGCCTCGCGAGCCCGCAGCAGGGCGGGGACCTCGGTCTCCATGGTGACGTTGGAGCTCGGGACGATCTGGCCGATCCGGTACGTCGACATCGCGGGAAGGGTCCTTTCGGGCGACGGAGCGGTGCGGGGGCGCGGGCTCAGCGGGCGTCGATCACGGGGTTGGCGAGCGTGCCGATCCGCTCGATGGTCGCCTCGACCAGGTCGCCGGGCTGCAGGAACTGCGGCGGGACCATGCCGGCGCCGACGCCCGACGGGGAGCCGGTGGCGATCACGTCGCCCGGTTCCAGGGTGACGCCGGAGGAGATGTCGGCGATCAGCCGGGCGATGCCGAACAGCATGTGGCGGGTGTTGGAGTCCTGCCGCAGCTCGCCGTTGACCCTCAGCGAGAGGTCGAGCCGCTGCGGGTCGGGGATCTCGTCGGCGGTCACCACGACCGGGCCGAAGGGCGCGTAGCTGTCCTGGCCCTTGGAGAAGAACCACTGGCCGGAGCGGCGTTGGTCGCGGGCGCTGACGTCGTTGACGATGCTGTAGCCGAACACGTGCCGCAGGGCGTCCCGTTCGTCGACCTGGAAGGCGGGTTCGCCGATCACCACGGCGAGTTCGCACTCCCAGTCGAGCTGCTTGGTGAGGTTCGCGTTGTGCCGGATCGGCTGGCCGGGCCCGGTGACGGCGGTCGACGGCTTGCCGAACAGCACCGGGCGGTCGGGCAGTTCGCGGTCGGTGTCCAGGGTGCGGTGGGACTCGGCCACGTGCTCCACGTAGTTGAGGCCGACCCCGACGATCTTGCCGGGGCGCAGCGGTGCCCGCAGCGACACCCCGGCGAGCGGCCGGGTGTCCGGCGACCCGGCGACCAGCCGGCGTGCGGTGGCGAGCGCCGGCTCCCCGGCGCGGATCAACCCGAGGAGGCCGTCCGGCAGTCGTTCCCCGGCGGCGCCGGCGAGGGCGGTGAGGTCGGCGACCCGCTCCCCGGCGAGCAGCGCGCCGAGGCGCGGGGTGTCGTCGCCGTCCGCGAGGTAGGTCAACAGGTGCATGGTGGCGGGTCTCCTGGTCAGGCGGGGGTCGTGGTGGGCTGGTGCCCGTCGTGCTCCGGGTAGGCCTCCTCGCGGTACAGGCCGAGCGAGTGCATCACCGGGAAGTCGTTGAAGGAGAACAGGCAGGCGTCCTCGCCCTGGTCGAGGTTCGCGTGTTCGTGCCAGGCCCAGGACGGGACGACGAAGACGTCCCCCTGCTGCCACGCGAAGCGCTGCCCGGCGATCACCGAGACGCCGCGCCCCTTGGCGGCCGTGTAGACGACCGAGCCGGTGTGGCGGTGGGCGCGGGTGGCCTGGCCCGGGCGCAGCAGCTGCAGGTGGGCGGCCATGGTCGGCATCACCGGGCCGCCGGTGGCGGGGTTGGTGTACTCCATGATGACGCCGTCGTACGGCGATCCCTCGGCGGCGCGGGCGAGTTGGCACAGCGCGTGGTAGCTGGGCTCCCAGGGCCAGCCGAGCAGCGGCGAGTACGGCCGGGTCCACTTCTCGACGCCGTACGGCAGCAGGTTGCCGCCGTGGCTGAGCAGCGAGGAGTTCACCACCGGGCCGGGGCGCTGGTACAGCTCCGGGTGGACCTCGTAGAAGTTGGCGTCGAGGGTGTTGACCAGCGGGATGTCCAGGCCGTCCTGCCAGATCACCGGGGCGTCGTCGGACTCGTTGCCGTGCTCGTGCCAGGTGTTGTTGGGGGTGATCGCGAAGTCGCGCGGGCCGACCTTGAGCTTCTGGCCGTCCACGATCGTCCAGGCGCCGGTGCCCTCGTGGACGAAGCGCAGTGCGGAGGCCTGGTGGCGGTGCGCGGTCATCGCCTCGCCGGGGCCCATGATCTGCAGGCCGGTGTACAACAGGCCCACGGCGGCGCTCAGTTCGCGGCGTCCGGGGTTCACCAGCATTACCACCCGGCGGCCGGCGTCGTCGGCCTTGACCAACGGGAGCGCCTTGTGGACCAGTGGGCGCAGGTCCGCGTAGCGCCAGAGCGCCGGGACGGACTTCGGCTGCGGGTACCAGGGCTCGATCTCGTTGGCCACCGTCCACAGCGCACCGGCCTCGTGCTTGGCCAACTCCTCGTAGTAGGCGAGGAGTTCCGGGCTGTCGGTGACGCGGGCCCGGCCGATCCGGTCGTCGCCGAGGTCATTGTCGAGGTCATTGCCAAGGGTGGTGCCGAGGTCGTCGCCGTCCTCGCGGCCGGTGCCGCGGGCACGATCGTCCTGACCGGTCATGACTCCTCCTCCTCGGGGAACACCAGGGGCCGCAGCGGTCGGTCGTTCACGTGCAGCCGGAAGACGTCGAAGCGGTTGTAGTGGCCGACGATGTCGTGCATCTGCTTGGGCTGGATGCAGCGGCCGAGGTCGATCTCGGCGTGGACGATGCCCTCCTCGTCGACCAGCGGTTCGGTGACGGCGCGCCCGTCGGGGCCGAAGATCCCGGACAGCGCGCTGCGCGGGCGGGCGAGCTGCTTGCGGACCTGCTGGTCCTCGCCGGCGATCAGGTCCACGATCTCGGGCGAGATGGTGGAGCAGGAGACCACGGTGAACAGCTTGCCCTCGAAGCAGTGCGCCGCGGCGCGCACCGCGATCGCCTCCGCCATGTCGTAGTCCTCGGGGCCGACCGGCAGGGCGATGTAGCTGGCGGCGTGGACGAGTTCGCCCTGGGCCAGCAGGGTGAAGCGGGCCAGGGTGTTGGTGTTCTCGCCGCAGGCGAGCGCGCCGAGCGGGCCGACGGCGGTGCGGTGCACCTTCAGGGTGCTGCCGTCGCCCTGGGTCCAGGTCAGCTTCTCGGCCCAGGTCGGCACCAACTTGCGGTGGACGCTGAGCAGTTCGCCGTCCGAGTCGATGATCAGCAGGGTGTTGTACAGCACGCCGAGGCTGTGCCGGCCGCGCTCGTTGACGCCGATCACCAGCACCACGCCGGCCTGTCGGGCAGCGGCGCGCAGGGTGTCGACGTACGGGCCGGGGACGTCCACGGCGGCGCGGTACAGGCGCTCGTACCAGGGCGAGCCCTGCACCGGGGTCATCGTCCAGTTCCAGTACGGGTAGCCGGCCACGAAGACCTCGGGGAACACCACCAGTTCGGCGCCGCGGCCGGCCGCCTCCTGGATCAGTGCGACGGCCTTGTCGACGGTGGCGGCCGGGTCCAGGTAGACGGGGGCGGCCTGGACGGCGGCGGCGGTGAAGCGGGGCAGACGGAGCACGGGTCCTCCTCACTCCTCGGGCGGGGTCGGCCGCCAACGGCGGTGGACGGGGGCGGGCGGCTCGCGCAGCAGGTGCAGCCGCGGGGCGACCCGGTCGGCGCCCGGGCCGGGCGGCTTGCGGCTGCCCGCCCGCCAGGGCTCGGGCCAGCGGGCGCCCGGCCCGGTGTAGCCCTGGTCCGCGGCGGCGTGCAGCGTCCAGAGCGGGTCGTACAGCTGGGCCCGGCCGACCGCGATCAGATCGGCCCGCCCGGCCAGCAGGACGGAGTCGGCGTCGTCGGGCCCGGAGATCGCGCCGACCGCGATGGTCGGCAGGCCGGTGGCGGCGCGGACCAGCTCGGCGAACGGCGTCTGGTAGCCACGCCCGTACGGCGGGCGCTGGTGCGCCACGACCTCGCCGGTGGAGACGTCCAGCGCGTCCGCCCCGGCCTCGGCCAGCGCGCGGCAGATCGCCGCGGCCTCGGCCTCGGTGGTGCCGCCGGGCGCCCAGTCGCTCGCCGAGATCCGGACCAGCAGCGGTCGGCCGGCCGGCCAGGCGGCGCGCACGGCGCCGAGCACCTCCAGCGGCAGCCGGAGCCGCCCGGCGAGCGGGCCGCCGTAGTGGTCGGTGCGGTGGTTGGTGAGCGGGGACAGGAAGGAGGAGACCAGGTGCCCGTGGCCGAACTGCAGCTCCAGCACGTCGAAACCGGCGCGTGCCGCTCGCTCGGCGGCCGCGGCGAAGTCCGCCGTGACGGCGGCCAGGTGGACCTCGTTGGCCTCGTGCGGCACCTGGCTGTCGGCGTCCCAGGGGATCGGCGAGGCGGACAGCAGCGGCCAGCCCTCGGCGAGCGGGCGCCCGATGCCGTCCGGCCCGGGCACGGCGGTGGCGCCCCGCCGGCCGGCGTGGGTCAGCTGGATGCCGAGCGGGGTGTCGCTCACCGCCCGCACGGCCTCGACGAGTTCGCGCCAGGCGGCCTCCTGGCGGTCGCTCCACAGGCCCGGGCAGCGGTCGGTGGCCCGGCCCTCGGGAGCCACCGCGGTCATCCCGGCGAGGACCAGCCCCGCGCCGCCGAGCGCGTGCCCGGTCAGCTGGGCCCGGTCGAAGGCGCTGGGCAGCGCGTCCGGGGAGGTGAAGGTCGCGAGCGGCGGGACCACGACGCGGTTGTGCAGCTCCAGCGCGCCGAGCTTCAGCGGCCGGAACATCGGCGGCACCCCGGGCGAGCCACCGAAGGCGGTGTCCACGGCGTCCACGAAGGCGGGGTCGCGGGCCCGGAGGTTGCCGTAGGTGACCCGGCGGCTGCGGGTGAGCAGGTTGAAGGCGAACCGGTCGGCGTCCTGCCCGGCGCGCCGCTCGACGGTCTCGAACCACTCCAGGCTGGCCTGCGCGGCGCGCTGGGTGGATTCCACCACCGGGCGCCGCTCGGCCTCGTAGGCGGCCGACGCCTCCTCCGGGGTGGGCTGTTCGCTGAGCGCCGCGGCCAGGGCGAGGGCGTCCTCCAGGGCCAGCTTGGTGCCCGAGCCGATCGAGAAGTGCGCGGAGTGCGCGGCGTCGCCGAGCAGCACCACGTTGCGGTGGCGCCACCTCGTGTTCCGCACCGTGGTGAAGCGGATCCAGCGGGAGGCGTTGGGGATCAGCCGGTGGCCGTCGAGGTGGTCGGCGAGCAGCTCCGCGCAGCGCCGCACGCTCCGCTCGTCGCTCTCGCCGCGCGCGAACTCCCGTGCGGCGAGGGCCTCGAAACCGGCGCGGCGCCAGGCTTCCTCGGCGATCTCGACGATGAAGGTGGAGCGGGTGGCGCTGTACGGGTAGGCGTGCACCTGCAGCACGCCGAAGTCGTGGCGCTCGACGATGAAGGTGAAGGCCTCGAACACCTTGTCGGTGGCGAGCCAGATGTAGCGGCAGTGCCGTTCGTCGAGTTCGGGGCGGAAGGCCTGCGGGTACGCCGCCCGGGTGCCGGAGTGGATGCCGTCGGCCGCCACCACCAGGTCGTACTCGGCCGCGAGTTCTTCGACGGGTGGCGCCGGCGTGCGGTAGCGGACGTCCACCGCCAGCTCGGCGCAGCGCTGCTGCAGGACGGCGCGCAGCCGGTTGCGGTCCAGGGCGGCGAAGCCGTGCCCGCCGCTGGTGCGGACCTCGCCGGCGTAGCGGATGTCGATGTCGCTCCAGCGGGCGAACTCGGCGCTGATCGCGGCGAACACCCGCGGGTCGGCCCGGGCGATGCCGTCCAGGGTCTCGTCGGAGAAGACCACGCCGAAGCCGAACTCGTCCTCCCGGCCGTCCCGTTCGAAGACGGTGATCTCCCGGTCGGGCGCCAGCTGCTTGGCCAGGGCGGCGAAGTACAGCCCGCCGGGCCCGGCGCCGATCACCGCGATGCGGCGGGCGCCGGCGGGCGCCGGGTGCGGGGTGCCGCTCATGCGACCACCTCCGGCTGCTGCGGACCGGCCTCGGTCAGCGCCCGGCGCACCGGCGCGGGCCACGGCTCGGCGCCCTCGGTGTGCGGTGCGGCGTGCACCACCGACATCCGCCCGCTCGCGGCCAGGCCCTGCGGGCCGTGCACCTCGAAGGCGTAGTGCAGCGAGGAGCCGCCGACCCGGACGACCCGCAGTTCGGTGCGCACCAGGTCCCCGAACCAGAGCCGCTCGCGGTAGTCGGCCTCGAAGTGCACCCGGGGGATCCGTCCGAACAGTTCCGCCAGGCCGAGGCGGCGCAGCAGCGCGGCCTCCGCCGCCTCGGCCCAGCGCTGCACGGCGGAGAAGTGGTAGTGCCCGGCCGCGTCGGTGTCGGACCACTCGACCCGGCGCTCGATGGCGACGCTGGCCGGGGTGCGCGAGGCCCGCCGCCGCAGTTCGGCGCGGTGCAGCTTGCCGGTCGCGGTGCGCGGCAGCTCGGTGACGAACTCGACCGTCCGCGGGTACTTGTAGGGGGCGATGGTGCGCTTGACGTGCTCCTGGAGGTCGCGCACCGTGTCCGGCCCGGCCGGGATACCCGGGCGCAGCACCACGTACGCCGTGACGACGCTGCCGCGCCGCTCGTCCGGTGTGCCGACCACCGCGCAGTCGGCCACGTCGGGGTGGGTGGCGAGCGCCTGTTCGACCTCGGGGCCGGCGATGTTGTAGCCGGCCGAGACGATCATGTCGTCGTTGCGGGCCTGGTACCAGAAGTAGCCGTCCCGGTCGCGGACGTAGGTGTCGCCGGTGAGGTTCCAGCCGTCCCGGACGTAGCTCAGCTGGCGCTCGTCGTCCAGGTAGCGGCAGCCGGTCGGGCCCTTGACGGCGAGCAGCCCGGGTTCGCCGTCCGGTACCGGGCGGCCCTGGTCGTCCAGTATGGCGGCGCGGTAGCCGGGGACGGGCAGGCCGGTGGAACCGGGGCGGACGGCCTCGTCGGCGGCCGAGATGAACACGTGCAGCAGCTCGGTGGCACCGATGCCGTCGATCAGCCGCTGCCCGGTGGCCGCGTGGAAGGCCTGCCAGACCGCGGCGGGCAGCGGTTCGCCCGCCGAGACGCAGCGCCGCACCCCGGCCAGCCGGTCGGCCAGCCCGGCGGCCAGGATCGCCCGGTAGGCGGTCGGCGCGGTGAACAGCACGCTGACCCGGTGCTGCCGGACCTGCTCGGCCAGCTGCTCGGGCGTGGCCTGCTCCAGCAGCAGGCTGGCGGCGCCGGCCCGCAGCGGGAAGACCAGCAGGCCGCCGAGGCCGAAGGTGAAGCCGAGCGGCGGGGTGCCGGCGAAGAGGTCGTCGGGGGTGGGGCGCAGCAGGTGGCGGGAGAAGGTGTCGGCGTTGGCGAGCACGTCGCGGTGGAAGTGCAGGGTGGCCTTGGGGCGGCCGGTGGTGCCGGAGGTGAAGGCGATCAGGGCGACGTCGTCGGCGGCGGTCGGGACGGCGGTGAAGCCGGGCGGCTTGGCGGCGCAGCGGGCGGTGAGGTCCTGCGGATCGCTGCCGCCGTAGGCGAGGATCCGCAGGCCAGGGGTCCGTGCCTGCCGCAGTTCGGCGAGGAAGCGGTGGTCGCAGAGGGCGAGCACGGGCTTGGCGATGCCGGTGAGCTCGGTGAGCTCGGTGGCGCGCAGCAGCGGCATGGTGGTGACGACCACCCCGCCGGCCTTCAGTACGCCGAGCCAACAGGCCGCGAGCCAGGGGGTGTTGGGGCCGCGTAGTAGCACCCGGTTGCCGGTGGCGAGGCCGAGGTCCTCGGTCAGCAGGCGGGCGATCCGGTCGGCGCGGTCGCGCAGTTCGCCGTAGGACCACTGCTCGGTGGGGGTGAGCAGGCAGCGGCGTTCGGGTCCGAGGCGGTCGATGGTGTCGTCGAGCAGGGCGGTGGCGCAGTTCAGGCGGTCGGGGTAGGCCAACTCCGGTAGTTCGAAGAGGAGTTCGGGCCACTGCTCGAAGGGCGGGAGGTGGTCTCGGCAGTATGTGTCCACGTGCGCTGAGGGGGAGAGCTCCATGGGCGGGCACCTCGTCGTGCGAGCGGGAGTGAGGCCAGTATGGCGCGTCGGTGACGCCAGTCAAGAGAGCGATACATGCATTCGGGCGACGGCCCCGATCCACCCCGTCCCCGGCGGCGGTGCAGGCCCCGGGCGGACGGTCGAGTGGGCCCCGGGACGGACGGGCGGGTGCGCCCCGGGTGCAGGCAGGGGTGGGCGTGGACGCACCGAGGGGTGGGGCCGGCCCCACTTCTGCGCTGACCAGCGCCGCGGCGGGCTCCGCTTGGTGCAGAGTGGGGGCATCGAACGGAGGTCGAGGAGCGGGGATGATCGGACAACTGGCTTCGTGGGGGGTGCGCGCTGGAGTGGGCTTCGCCCGGGCGTGCGCGGTGGCGGTCGTCACCCTGCTGATCCCGGCGGTGTGGGCCGCCGCCGTGGCGCTGGGCATCGGGTGGGGCCCGGCGAACCCGTGGTCGTGGCTGCTGCCGGTGGTGCTGGTGTGCACCGGCTCGCCGGCCCTGGCCCGGCCCGTCTGCCGGGCGGTGCGCTTCCTGGTCGAGCGGTGGACCGGCACGGTCGTTCCCGCCGGGTACCGCGAGCCCGGGCCGGTCACCCGGATGTCCACCGGCTACTGGTGGAACGGCCACTCCTACGAGCGCAGCCGCCGGGACGCCGTGCTGGACCAGTCGTGGCGGACCTGGTGGGGCGACCCGGCCACCTGGCGCGACCTGCGGTTCACCGGGATCGCGCCGTTCACGGCGGGCCTGGCGGCGGCCGTCCCGCCGGCCGCCGCGGCCACGGCGGTCCTCGGACTGGTCCGGCCGGAGCCGGTCGCCAGGCTGGTGGGGGTGCTCGCCGCGGTCGCGGCCGTGGCCTGCGCCCCGTACGCCTGGCGGCTGGTCGAGCCGGTCGCGGTCCGCTTCCTCGGCCCCTCCGCCGCGATGCTGCTGGCCGAGCGGGTCGACGAACTGACCTCCCAGCGGGCGGACGTGACGGTCGCCCAGGCCGCCGAGATCCGCCGGATCGAACGCGACCTGCACGACGGTGCGCAGGCCGGCCTGGTCGCGCTCGGGCTCTCGCTGGCCACCGCCGAGAAGCTGATGGAGACGAACCCGGAGCGGGCCCGGGCGCTGATGCGGTCGGCCCGGGCCGGCGCGGCGAGCTCGCTGGCCGAACTGCGGGACCTGGTGCGGGGGATCAACCCGCCGGTGCTGACCGAGCGCGGCTTGGTGGACGCCGTCCACGCGCTTGCCCTGAACAGCCCGCTGGAGGTGACCGTCACCGCGGAGCGGCGGTTCCGGCTGGAGCCGCCGATCGAGTCCGCCGTGTACTTCGGGGTCGCCGAACTGCTCACCAACGCCACCAAGCACGCCCGGGCGACGGCCGTACGGATCGCCGTCGCCCACAGCGAGACCGGCATCGTCGTGGACGTCGAGGACGACGGCCGCGGCGGCGTGGTGGTGCGCGAGGACGGCGGACTCGCGGGCCTGCGCCGCCGGCTCGCGGTGTTCGACGGCACCCTGGAGATCACCAGCCCCGAGGGCGGGCCGACCCGTGCGACGATGATGGTGCCATGCGAATCGTTGTAGCCGAGGACCTCTACCTGCTCCGGGACGGCATGGTCCACCTGCTGGAGGCCTACGGGCACCAGGTGGTCGCCACGGCCGCCACCGGACCCGAGACCCTGGACGCCCTGCTGACCCACCGTCCGGACGCCGCCGTCGTCGACGTCCGGATGCCGCCGACCCAGTCGGACGAGGGCCTGCAGGCGGCCCTCGCCGCCCGCCGCGAGGTGCCCGGGCTGCCCGTGCTGATCCTCTCCCAGCACGTGGAGCAGCTGTACGCCCGCGAGTTGCTGGCCGACGGCGCGGGCGGCATCGGCTACTTCCTCAAGGAGAGCGTGTTCGACGGCGAGCAGTTCGTCGACGCCCTGGAGCGGGTGGCCGGGGGCGGGACGGCCATGGACCCGGCGGTGATCGCGGCGCTGGTCTCCTCCGCCCCCTCGAACCGGCGGCTCGACCGGCTCACCGCGCGCGAGTCGGAGGTGCTCGCCCTGATGGCCGAAGGGCTGTCCAACCAGGCCATCGCGCAACGGCTGTTCCTCAGCGACAGCGCGATCGGCAAGTACACCACCTCGATGTTCGGCAAGCTCGGCCTCACCGACGACGAGAACGGCAACCGCCGGGTGCTCGCGGTCCTCGCCTACCTCAACAAGCCCTGACCGTCAGTCGGTCGTGTCCCGGGCGACGGCGTCCGGGGTGCGGCCGTCCTGGGCCTGCCGCGCGCGGTCGGCGAGCAGCCGGGCGAACACGGTGAGCACGGGCGCGGTGGCCGCGGCGCCGATCCCGGTGTCGTGCACGAGGAGCACCACGCTGCCGACCCGGACCAGCGCCACCGCCGACGAGGAGCCGCGGGTACGGGTCGCGCTCTGGTCGCCGATCCGGGGCAGGTCCACCGCCCCGGAGGCCTCGCCGGCCGTGCGGTCGAGTGTGGTGTCGAAGGCCCGGGCGGCCGTCTCGGGGGAGTCGAAGGTGACGACGCTGAGCTCGACGCTCTGGACGGCTGCGGCGAAGGTCACGGTGGCGTAGGCGAGTTGCCGGTCGCAGGAGTCCGGCAGCAGGCACGGCACGTCGCCGCCCGTCCCCTTCCCCGACTGCGGCCCGCTGCGCACCTGCCAGCCGCCGGGCACCGCCCGCGCGTCCGGCAGCACGCCCTGCACCAGCGCCGGGTCGCGCAACGGCTGCGCGGCGTGCGCCAGACCGGGCCCGCCCGGCTTCAGCAGCGGGCGGGATCCCAGGTGGATCCCGATCGCGACCAGGGCGGCGATCAGGACCACCACGAGCGCCAGCACGATCCCGGTGTTGCTGCGCCGTGCGGCGAAAGCCGCAGCCCGGGCGTCCACCGGATCGACCCGCAGCTGGACGGTGGTCGGGCCGGACGGCGGCGGGGTGGCGCCGGTCCGCAGCTGCACGGTGGTCGGGCTCGCCGGGGGCGGTGTGGGGCCGGTCCGCAGCTGCACGGTGCCGGGTTCGTTCCGCAGCTGGACGGTCGGCGGATCGGCGGGCCGCCCCAGCCCGGTCGTCGCCAGGTACTGCGCGAACGCCTCGTCGGAGGCGAGCAGATGGGCGACCGCGGCGGTCAGCTGCGTACGCGCCGGCCCGTCCTTCGGGTCCGCCTCGGCCGCGTCCAGTGCCCGCGCACCTTCCGGCACCAGCCGCAGCCGCGCCCGCACCACGTCCGCCACCGCCCGGTGCGGCCCGTCGACCAGCAGCGCCTCCACGACGCCGGGTACCATCGCGCGGCCGTCCCCCATGGCAACTCCCCTTGCCGGACCAGTCGTTAGCTTCCACGATCCCGGACCGGCCGGTACTTCGTACCCCCGCCGAGATGGAACGGAGACGCAACTGCAACCACTCCCGGACGTAGCCGGTACGGAAGGGGAAGGCGGGGCTGCAGGCCGATCGGGCGTCCGCAGGACCGGAACCGCGTTCGAGGCGCTCGGGGAGCCCCCACCGGCCGCGCTCCGGCCACCGGTTGCTCCCGGGTTCCGGCTGCCGGTTCCTCCCGGGCTCCGCTTACCGGTTGCTCCCGCTCCCCTCGGTGCCGGCCGACCAGGCCTCCCCGGCCAGCGCGGCGATGACCTCCGGCGGCAGCGCCGGATTGCCCGCCGCGGCCTCGGCGGTGCGCCGGTCCGCGGAGGCGAGGCCGCGGGCCAGCGCCTCCGGGCCGGCGTGGGGGTGCGCCGCGATGGCGCGCAGGGCCTTGGCGGGCACCGGCTCGGTGGTGGCGATGCGGTCGAGCAGTGCGGTCGGGGCGTCCGGGTTGGCGGCCACCGCGGTGGCGAGCTTGGTGCCGAACCGGTCGAGCAGCGCGATGAGTTGCCCGGTCGTGAGGCCGGGGTGCGGGGCGACCGACGTCGCCACCGCGGCGTCCGCGTCGGCGGCGAGCGCGTCCCGTACGGGGGCGGGCAGGTCGCGGTGCCGGGCGACGAGCATGCGCACCCGGGGCTCCGCCGATCCGGCCAGCCGGGAGAGTTCGGCCGGCTCCGCGCCGGCGATCCGGGGCAGCAGGGTCGCCCCGATCCGGACGGCGACGGCCAGGCGTTCGAGCAGGTCGAGCGGGACGGCCGGGTGGTGCGCGAGTCGGCGTCGTACGTCGTACCCGTCGTCCTCGGCGAGCCGGTGCATCAGCGCCAGGTCGATCCCGGGGTTCTCGGCGAGGTTGCCCCGGACCCAGGGGGTGGGGTCCTCCGCGAGCCGGTGGTAGGTCCCGGCGGGCAGTCCGGGGTGCTCGGAGAGCTGCTGGCGGACCAGCGGGTGGTCGTCGACGTGCCGGGCGGCCGCCGTACCCGGGGTCGCGGGGTTGCCCGCCGCCTGGCGGCGGACCTGGACCTCGTCGGCCAGCAGCGCCGTCAGCAGCTCCGGCGGCGCGGCCCGGTTCGCCGCGACCCACCGCCGCACCTCGGTCTCCGGGTGTCCGGCGAGCCGGGCCAGCAGGTCCGTCCGGCCGGTGTGCAGGCCGAGTTCGCCCACCACGTCGGTGTCCTCGTCCTCCGCGAGGAGGTCGGCGGCCTCGTCCGGCAGCCCCGGGCACGCCCCGAGCCGCATCCGGACGTACGGGTCCGGGTGCCGGGCCAGCGCCGTTGCCCAGGCCGGATCGCCGCGTCCCTCGTCCAGCAGGGCGAGCGCGACGAGGGGCCGGGCGACCGGGTCGACGTCCTCCGCGCGCAGCAGACCACCCCAGGCGAGCCGGGCGGCGGTCTCCCGGTCGCGTGCGGCGAGCCGCCGGACCTGCTCCGGCCCGAGGTCCGGCCGGTCCGCGAGGGCCAGGGCCAGCTCCTCGTCGGCGTCGGCTGCGTCGATCAGCCGGCCGAGGAGGCCGCTCGGCAGCGCGGGGTTGAGGGCGACGGCGTACAGGAGCTCCGGCATCCGGGCATTGTGCCCGCCCACCGGCCGGGCCCGCCGCCGATTATCGCGGCGGACCGGGCAGGGCCGGACTGGACCTGGTGGGACCAGGCAGGCCCGGACTGGACCTGGTGGGACCAGGCAGGCCCGGACTGGACCGGGCCGTGCAGTCGGGCCGGAAGGCGGCCCTCAGTCCACCGGCATCGACATGTACACCGCCCGCCGCCCGTAGCACTCCGGCACCGCGACCTCCCGGTGCGCCCGGTAGCCGAGCAGCCGCAGCAGGATGTCCGCCCCGCGCACCGCGACCATCGAGATCCGCTCGTACCCCTGCCCGACCGCCTGCTCCCGGAAGTGCCGCATGAAGCCCAGCGCGACCTCCCGTCCGCGCAGCTCCTCGGCGATCACCAGGTCGTGCACGTGCAGGTTGCGCGACTCGTAGGCCGCCACCTCCGGCCGGCCGAGGTCCGGGCAGCGCAGCGGCGGGTACGGCAGGCTCAGCAGGTAGCCGCGCACGAGGCCGCGTTCCTCCAGCACGAAGCAGGTGGCGGGCGAGCTGCGGGCGCGGGACTGCAGCGCCTCCCGGCCCTCGGACAGGCCGTCGGCGGCGTAGGCGGCGTGCTCCAGCTCGGCCACGGCGTCCCAGTCGTCGTCGACCAGCTGCCGGATCCGGAGCCCGTCGCTCACCGGGCCGTTCACCGGGCCGCTCACCGGACCGCCCACCGCGCCGCCGCTCACCGGACCGCCCACCGCGCCGCCGCTCACCGCGCCGCCGCTCACCGGACCGCCCACCGCGCCGCCGCTCACCGCGCCGTCTCCGTACCCGCGGCCGACCCCTCCGCAGCCGTGGGCAACCCCTCCGCGCGGGCGGCGGCCACCAGCGCCGCCCAGGCCTCGATCAGCACCGCCCACCGCTCGACGTCCTGCTGCGCCTCGTCCAGGAGCCGCTGCCGCCGCCCGGCCACCACGTCCGCGAGCTCGGCGTACTTGCCGCCCAGCTTGCGGTAGGAGCGGTCCAGGACGTCCAGGCAGTGCTCGTTCCGGGACCGGTCCCAGTGGGCGCTGCGCCGCACCGAGTCGAGGATCGGCTCGACCCGCAGCCCGTGGCGGTCGTCCAGCAGCGCGCCGCCGAGGTCCATCATCTCGCCGTAGACCGGGTAGAGGTACAGCATCGAGAGCAGGAACTTGACGAACCGCAGCTGGTAGGCGACGAAGCCGGGGCCGGTGCGGCGCTCGGGCGTGTAGTAGTTGACGATGTGGCGGTTGTGGACGACGCCGGGCAGGCCGGCGTCGAGCACGACGTGCGACAGGAAGTAGTCGCTGCCGATGGTCTCGGTCGACGGCAGCAGCGGCAGCAGTTCGTAGACCCGGCGGTCCAGGGCGATGTTGCACATGTCGACGTGCCAGATGTCGGGCACGCCGAGCACGGAGTCGTCGGCGGTGAACGGCTCGGCGCCGGCACCGCTGAACGAGGCCTCCACCACCGCGTTCCTCTCCTCCTCCGACCACAGCGGCGGGGCCCACAGGCCCACCACGTCGTGGTAGACGGCCGGGTCCAGTTCGCGGATCTCGCCCACGTCCACGGACAGTTCGCCGATGAAGGAGCCGCCGACCAGCACCACCGGCTTGTCGGCGTCGGCCGGGTCGAGCTCGGACCGGGTCACCACGGCCGCCGCCTCGCCCGCGGGCCGTCCCAGCGAGAGCAGCTCGTGGTGGATCGGGAAGACCTTGCGGCCGTCGACGGTCTGGAAGTCGGCGTCGTCGTTGCGCTGGTGCACGGAGGTGCAGCCGAGGGCGGCCGCGGCCAGGAAGAGCCGGTTCGTGCAGGCGCCGTACGCGACGGCCGGCGGGAGCATCAGGTCGAGCAGCAGGTCGGGGTCGGGGGCGCCGGAGCGCTCGGTCACCCGCCGCAGGAACGTCCGCTGCTGCGCCTCGCCGAGGTGGTGGACGACCACGCCGGGGGCGGGGGCCAGTGCGGCCACGGCGCCCGCGTTCTCCGCGAATCCGGCGGCGTCGTTGGTGTCGAGGACGAGCAGGTGCACCTCGACCCCGAAGTTCGCGACGGCGTGGGCCGCCTCCTCGGCCAGGTCCGCGATGGTGCCGGCGCAGGGCCGCATGGTGGGCAGGGCGAGGCAGATTCTCCGCATGGCTGGGGTTCTCCGTCGAGTCGTCAGATGTGATGCCACGAAGGCGAGTTGGATGCACACGGATGCCCGGGAAAGGGGTTCGGCCGGTCCGCTGGACTACCGTGGACTAGACCATTTGTGATGTCAACGATTGACAGCGCGGCTCCGGTGGGGCTCGCGCGCACCCTCCTCCGGCGGCCGCCCGCCCCGGCGCGGCCCGACCCCGGCGCCCCGGCGCTCTTTTCGCACGTGAGGACGAGCACCCCCCGTGTGGTCGAACGTCCGGGCGAGCGGGAGGGGTTCAGTGCCGCGCATTGCGCCGTAAGGGTCAATCCGGACCGCGGACCTGCCGATACCGGATGCGACGCCCTCACGTCGTTCGGAGGAGACCGCAATGCCCGACCTGTGGCTTCCCGGTGCCGAGGTCCACGACCTCGGCGACCACGCACCGACCGATCAGCAGTACCCGCCGAAGGCCATCGCCCACATCACCTGGGACCGCAACGCGACCGCCGCCGCACCGCAGGACTGGTGCCCCTACGAGGACCTGGTGAGCTACTTCACCGGCAGCGGCGCCGGCGACGCGCCGCACCTGGTCTGGGACCCGTTCAGCGGCCGCACGGCGCAGCTGTTCCCGGCCGACTCCCGCTCGAAGAGCCTGCTCAGCCCGACCGCGAGCCCGACCCGCACCAACCGGGCCGGGCGGGTGGTGATCCAGATCGAGGCGGTGTTCTTCCCGTACTGCCGCTACCAGGGCCGGGTCTACCCGCGGCTGGTCGACACCCCGTGCGCCGGCTGGGGCCGGATCCACGCCTGGATCGCCTCCTGGGGCGTCCCCGACGTGTGGCCGATGGGCCGGCCCGTCGACTTCTCCGGCCACCGCGACGAACAGGTGTGGGAGACCCGCGGGGGCTGGTACGCGCACGCCCACGTGCCGTTCAACGACCACACCGACCCCGGCTCCTGGCCCGACCTCACGGCCGGCTCCGGAACCCCGGACCCCCCGCCCTCGCAGCAGCACCCGGTGCCCCCGCAGGCCCCGGCGCCCGCCCGCTACCAGGTCTCCATCAACGGCCTGTCGTACGGCTACGGCGCCCAGGGCTACCAGGTCACGGCGGTCGGGCGGGCGCTCGTCTCACGCGGCTTCGGGGCCCACTACCACTCCGGCCCCGGGCCGACCTGGACGGACGCGGACACCGAGAACTACGCGGACTACCAGGGGAGTCTGGGCTACTCCGGGCAGGCGGCGGACGGCGTGCCCGGCGAGGGTTCGCTGAACCGGCTGCTCGGCTACGTCCCCGGGCAGCGGACGGTGTCGGTCGCCCACGTGGTCTCCGCCGCGCGCACCGACCCGGGCGCCGAGCAGGGCCACCGCACGTACGGGGCCGAGGTGGCGATCGTGGAGCAGGCGCTGGTGGACGAGGGGCTGCTCGACCAGCGCTGGGCGGACGGCTCCTTCGGCACCCGCACGGTCGCCGCGTACGCGGCCTGGCAGCGGCGCTGCGGGTACCAGGCGGGCGCGGCGGACGGCATCCCCGGACAGGCCTCGCTGCAACGGCTCGGCGCGGCGCAGGGCTTCTCGGTGGCCGACTGAGCGGCGCGGAGCTCCGGGGGAGCGGCTCGGGTACTCCCGGGGGAGGTGTGTCGGCGCGTCCGGAGTGGGGACGCCTACTCGCCCGGGAGTAGCCGATGTTACTTCCGTCGGCAGATGCCCGATGAGGGGCGAGCGGGACAGTCTCGGGGTCGTGTCCGTGGCCACGACTCGAAGGAGGTACCCCGTGCGCTCGTCCACCGGAGCCGGTGGGGCCGGCGGGGCCGTCGGTGCGACCGCTTCCGCCGCGGCCGGCGCTTCCACCGCGGCGGTCGGAGCCGTCGCGACGTCCGGAACGGCCCCCGGCGGCAGGCGGCGATCGGTGGATCGCATCCTGCCGCCGAGGGCGCGCAAGGCCCTGGTCGTCCTGCACGTCGTCGCCTCGGTGAGCTGGCTGGCGCTGATGCTCTGCCTGCTCACCCTGGCGGTGACGGCGCTGACGACGGGGGACGCCGACCGGCTGCGCACCGCCTACCGGGCGATGGGTCTGCTCGGCGATGCCCTGGTGCTGCCGCTCAGCCTGCTCACCTTCCTGAGCGGGGTGGTGCTCGGGCTCGGCACCTCCTGGGGCCTGTTCCGGTACTACTGGGTGAGCACCAAGTTCTGGCTGACGCTGGCGGCGATGACGGCCTCGGTCTTCGCCCTCACCGCCCGGCTGCACGACGCGGTGCGCGCGGTGGATGCGCATCCGACCGGCCCGATCCGGGCGTCGGAGCTCGGCGTCGTCCGCTACACCACGGTGATCGTTCCGGCAATCGCCCTGTCGCTCTACCTGTTCGCGGTGGTGCTGTCGGTGTACAAGCCCTGGGGCCGCCGCCGCACGGCCGGGAGCACGCGTCCGCGAATACCGCCGGCCGGCCCCTGAGGCCGGGGGAAGGGGAATGCCCACCCGGCAGGCAGGCGTTGTCCACCCATGTGACCAGCACCGCGCCCACCACCAGGCTCTCCGTGCTCGACCGTTCCCGCACCCGCCAGGGCGAGGAGCCGGCCCGGGCGCTGCGGGACACGGTGGACTTCGCCCGCGAGGCCGAGCGGCTCGGGTACCACCGCTTCTGGGTCTCCGAGCACCACGGGGTGCCGGGGGTGGCCGGTTCGGCACCCACCGTGCTCGCCGCCGCGGTGGCGGCGGCCACCTCGCGGATCAGGGTCGGCACCGGAGGGGTGATGCTGCCCAACCACCAACCCATGGTGGTGGCCGAGCAGTTCGGGGTGCTCGCGGCCCTGTTCCCCGGCCGGATCGACATGGGCCTCGGCCGCTCGGTGGGTTTCACCGACGGTGTCCGCCGGGCGCTCGGGCGGGAGAAGGGCGCGGCGGACGACTTCGGCGCCCAGCTGGCCGAGCTGCTCGGTTACTTCGACGGGTCGCAGCAGGCGCACCGCGGTGTCCATGCCCGGCCCGCGGAGGGACTGCACGTTCCGGCCTTCGTGCTGGCCACCGGGGCCGGCGCCGATCTGGCCGCCGACGCCGGGCTGCCGCTGGTCATCGCCGCCGCGCGCGGGGAGGAGCGGATGCTCGCGGCGATCGACCGCTACCGCACCCGGTTCCGTCCCTCCGTGCAGGCCGCCGAGCCGTACGTGGTGGTCTCGGGCACGGTCGCGGTCGCCGGGACCGCCGAGCGGGCCCAGGAGCTCCTCGTCCCGGAGGCCTGGTCCGGCGCGTACTCCCGCACCCACGGCGAGTTCCCGCCGCTGGCCCCGGCCGCGGAGATCCGTGCGCGGGCTATGACGGCGCGGGAGCGGGCCGCGTACGAGCAGTCGCTCAAGGGCCACATCGCGGGCACCCCGGACGATGCCGCCGCCGAGCTGGCCGCGCTGGTCGAGCGCAGCGGGGCTGACGAGTTCCTGGTCACCACCAGCACCTACGACCGTGTCGCGCTGCTCGACTCCTACCGCCTGCTCGCCGAGGCGGTCGGCCAGGCCTGAGCCGGTGGCACCCCTCGGGCGGTACCGGGCCGACCAGCCACGATCCGTCCGGCTCGATTTCTGAGCAGGCCCGATGACCTGCTACTGTTCTGTCCGTCGAGAGGAAGTGATCTTCCGGAGAGCGAATCTCTCGAACATGCGTCAGCGGTGCTACCAGAGCACGTCCTACTTTCAGTAGGAAGAGTCCGTGCGATCCGGGCCTGGCGCTCCACTCGAAGGGGCTCGTTCCGTCCAGCGGAACGGGCCCCTTCGTCATGCGTGTTGCTCATGGCCGCTGCCCATGAGCCTGCCTCATCGCGGTTCCTCATGAGGGCCGCCATGAGCGCCCCTCATGGCGCTGCCCATGAGCGTGCCTCATCGCGTTCGACATGAGCGCCGCTCATGGCCAGGGCTCAGGTGTTCGCCTCCCGCGCGTTCGTCCCTTTATCGCATTCCTGGGCTCGAAACCCTCCCCGTCGGCCCGGTATCGGCCAAGGTCCCGTGCCAGGTGGCCGATGAGCACCGTTCCCGAACGGTGGGCGGGCCAGCGGGTTTGCCCACCCGGGCCGGTCTGATGAATCGTCATACCTTGGCTGGAACCAGCCGCTAATGATGTGAATATGCCATTGGAACGTTCGTCAGACTGAACCCCGGCAGTAGCCTTCCGTGTCGAACCTGCCACTGCTGGTGGCGATCCGGTCGGTGCCGCAGAGCGCCCGGCCGCCCAGACCCCGCGAAGGAGCCGGTGTGCCGGGTATCGACGAATGCCTCTCCGGAGCGATGGAAATCGCCGGAGCCCGCGCCGCGAGCCTGGTCGACTGGAGTAGCGGGCTCGCCCTCGGCAGCGTCGGAGAAAGCCCGACGGGCGAGCACGAGACCTCCGCCGCCGAGGCAACGGACCTGGTCCGAGCGGCCGTCGAGAGCCAGACCTTCACGGCGGCGGAGAACCGGCGGTCGCCGCTGGAGGACATCATCGTCACTGCCGGCCGGAGTTACCACCTGATCCGCTTCATCGACACGGTCTTCGACAGCCGGCTCGTCCTCCATCTCTGGCTGGACCGTACGGCGGGCAACCTCGCCGTCGCCCGCTTCCGCCTCCAGGCGCTGGCCGAGGAGCTGGTGCTGGGGTGAACCCGACGTCCGTGACACCCGAACCCCTCCGGCTGCCCGTCGCATTTCGGCCGCCGACGCGTCCTGCCGCCGGCTCCGGACCAGCCTCCGCACCCGCACCCGCACCCGCACCCGTACCCGCACCCGGATCCGGATCCACCTCCATCTCCGCACCCGCATCCTCCCCTGAAGCCGCCTCCCGGCGGTGGCCCGCGTGACCGCCGCCATCGGCACCGTCCCGCCCCCGACGGAGTACGCCGCACCGAAGACCCCGGGCGAGGCGCTCGCCCTGCTCGCCGGCCGTCGCGCCACCGGCGCCCTGCACGGTCCGCTCGGCACCCTCCACCTCGTCGACGGCGCGGTGGCCGGCGCCGAGTCCCCGCGCGCACCCGGCCTGGCCGACCTGCTCACCGGCTGCGGCCGGATCACTCCCGAGGACTGGGCGGACCTCGTCCGCGTCCACGGCCCGCAGGCCCGGGTCGGTGACGTCCTGGTCGAACGGCGGTTGCTGACCCGGGGAGAGCTCGAACTCGGCCACCTGGGAACGCTGTTCGACGCCGCCTTCTTCGTCCTCGCCGATCCGGGCGGCGGCCTCTGGCGGTTCGAGTCGGACGTCCGGCACTGGCTCGGACCGGTCGCGACGGTCGAGCCGGACCGGCTCCGCCGCGAGGTGGAGCGCCGAGGCCGGCTGCTCGACCGGATCTGGCCCTGGGCGCAGCTCGACACCGCCCCGGTCCGCCCGGTGGAGCACAACCGCCTGCCGTCCCACCGTCCGCCCGGTCGGCGGCGCCGGGAGCTGATCGACCACGCCGACGGCCGAAGAACCCCGGCGGACCTGGCCCGCCTGCTCGGCCGCTCCGGCTTCGGCGTCACGGCGGACGTCCGCCGTCTGGCCGCCGCCGGACTGCTCGACGCGCCGGGGCCCGTCGCGCCGGGGCCCGTCGCGCCGGGGCCCGGCGC
>NZ_JBEOUW010000035.1:89630-99534 GCF_040303045.1 Kitasatospora sp. NPDC096140 | reverse complement strand
AGGTCGAACCGCGCGGCCCCATCGAGACCGAAGCAGCCCGCCGCCTCGCCGACGACCTCAAGAACCAGTAATCATCCGATTACCCAACACTTTCTCAGGTGCTCGGCACCGGCGGTGCGGCACGCCGCTCGCGCAGCGTCCGGAGCATCCGGCGAGTCGCCTTGGTGGCGACCGGCGGCAGCAGCTCCAGCGCCAGCCGGCGCGAGGCGGAGCGGTGGACGGGTGCCTTGACCTGGTAGTTGAGGCGCAGCACGGGCGTTCCGGCGATGGTGTCCTCGTCGACCGTGTAGCCCTCGGCCCGCCAGTCCCGTTCCAGCAGGACCTGCCGGGCCGCCGCGGCGTCGCCCCAGGTGCCGTAGAACTTCATCGGGGTGAGCAGCACCGGCTGCAGTCCGCCGGTGAAGACCGCCTCCCAGACCGCCGCCGAGACGCCCGGGGTGTGCTCGGAGCGGTAGTCGTCCAGGGCGACCAGGCCGTTCTCGGCGAGTGCGGCCCGGGCGACGGCGATGTCTCCGGCCACGTGCTCGTACAGGTGGGAGGCGTCGACGTGGACGAACCGGCAGCTGCCCGCCGGTATCCGGCCGTCGGCCAGCACGGAGGTGGGGGCCTGGACGATCTCGGGCAGTTCGCGGTGGAAGGCCAGGTAGTTGGACTCGAAGGCGCTGCGGGTCAGCGTCTTGCGGTAGGACATGGCCATCTCGGCGGCGTTGTCGTCGTCGTCCGCCTCGGAGTCGAACAGGTCGCAGACGGTCAGCCGTTCGCCCGGCCGCAGGTGGTCGCCGAGCAGGACGGCGCTGCGGCCCAGGTAGCTGCCGAGTTCCAGGATGTCGCCGGTGACCCCGGTGGAGCTCTGGCTGGACAGCAGGTGGCCGAAGGCGGCCCGATCGAGACTGAAGAACCATCCGGGTATGTCGTCCCGCTTCAGCGGCGCGGGGCGGGCGGCTGCGGTCTCGGCAGTGGGCACGGCGGCCTCCAGGGGGACGGCGGGGCGCGGTGGCGGATCACGCCGCGGAGGGGACGCCGAGGACGTGAGGCGGATCATCATAGCCACGCCGGGGCCCGGTGGAGCCAGGTGTGGAACGACCCTCTTCCTGGTGTCCGCTGGGCCGTCCGGGCGACCGGGGCCACTGGGGCCACTGGGGCGAGGGGGGTTGTCGGGATCGCCGGGGCTAACTGGGCCGTCCGGACTGCTCCAGCTCCGCGATGGTCTCCTCCAGCCAGGCCCGCTCGGCCGCCGTGGACGCCCGGGCGACGAGCAGCATCCCGCGCCGGAACGGGTTGGGCTCGCGTTCGGCGCTGACCGCCCGGCCGTCGCCGTCGTGGAAGAAGCTGCTCGGCTCGGTCAGGAAGGCCAGGCGGCGGCGGAGGACGGCGGCCTGCCGGGGCGGGTCGGCGAGGTGGTGCAGGAACGTGACGAGCGCGAAGAAGCGCATCTGGTCGGTGATCTCCGCCTGCTCCGGGTCCGCCAGTCGCCGCAGCAGCTCGGTCCGGCCGGCCTCGGTCGGCTCCAGGGTCTGGCGCGGTGCGGCGCCAGTGCCCGGTTCGGTGCGGCGGGACAGCAGGCCGGCCTTCTCCAGCCGCGCGATGGCGGGGTAGAGCGCACCGTCGCTGACCGGGCGGACGTGGCCGGTCAGGCCGGTGATCCGGGACTTGAGCTCGTAGCCGTGCAGCGGCTGGTCGTACAGGAAGCCGAGGATCGCGAGGGTCAGCACGGCGAAGCCCTTCCGTCGGAGTGCGCCCGGTGGAGCGTCATATTACCTCTTGCCGATGTACCTCGAAACGATGTATCTCTCATCGAGGTCGCCGTTCAGGCCTCCGTCCGGGCGGTCCGGGTCGAGGTGGCGGCGGACCAGGGGAGGAACCAATGCGCGGGCACACGTCCCGACTCACGGCGCTCGCCGTACCCGTCTACGCGGAACTGCTGTCCGGAGTGATCGCCTCGGTGATCGGCACGCTCTGGGTGGCCGGCCTCGGAGGGGCCGCGGTCGCCGCCGTGACACTGGCCGGAACCGTCGAGAACCTGCTGCTCGGGCTCGTCCTGGTGGTCAGCTCCGGAGCCGGCGTCCGGCTCTCCCACGCCCTCGGCGCGGGCGACCACGCCGAGGCCGCCCGGACCACCCGCGCCGCCTGGCGGCTCTGCGCCGTCGGCAGCCTCGCGCTCGCCGTCCCCGGCTTCCTGCTGCGCGACCGGCTGGCAGGCGCCTTCCTGGACGGCGAGGCCGCCGTCCGCGCCGCCGAGTACCTCACCGTCGCGTTCCCGGCGTTCGTGCTGTTCTTCGCCCAGCGCGTCGCCGACGAACTGTTCAAGGGCGCGGGCGACACCCGCACCCCGATGCGGATCGCCCTGCTCTCCAACGCGCTGCTGCTCGCCCTCGACCCCCTGCTGATCCTCGGCGGCGGTCCGCTGCCGGCCCTGGGCGTACCGGGCGCGGCGCTGGCCCTGGCCGCCTCGCGGGCGATCGCCTTCGCCGTCACGCTACGACTGCGGGGACGGCGGCCGGAGCGGCGGTCGGAGTGGCGGTCGCGACGGCGGTCGGGACGGCCGGAGCCGCGGCCCGGTTCGGCCGGGGCCACCGGGGCCACCGGAGCCGCCGGGGGAACGCGGGCGGCGGCGGTGCGGATCGTGCGTGCGGGAGCACCGTTCGGCCTGGACTTCACCGCCCGGATGGCCGTCGGCACCGCCCAGCTCGGGCTGGTCGCGGGCTTCGGCGTCGCGGCGGTGGCCGGGTACGGGGTCGGCTACCGCGTGCTGCTCGTCGTCACTATGGCCTTCTACGCGCTGCGCCAAGCCGCCGCGATCGAGGCCGCCCGCCTCACCGGCGCGGGGGAGGACGGCGCGCTGCGCTCGCTGCGCCGCGACACCGGACGCCTCGCCGCACTCGTCGGCGCCGTGGCGGCCCTGCTCTCCGCGACGCTCGCCACCCCGCTGACCACCCTCTTCACCGACGACCGGGCGGTGGCGGCGCAGTCCGTCGGGTTCCTGCGGATGGCGGCGCTCTACCTGCTCCCGTACGCCCTGGTGGTGGCGCTCGGCGGTGCGTACCAGGCGGCCGGCGCCGGCCGCCCGGTCGTGCTCGCCGTCCTGCTCGGCCTCGGTGCCCAACTCGCCACCTCGGCAGCCCTGTCGGGGCCGTGGGGAGTGTCGGGCGTGTGGCTCGGGCCGGCGGTGGGTGCGGCTCTGCAGCTCGCCCTGCTGGCGGCCCTCACCCGCGACCGGGCGCAGCCGGACTCGACGCCGACGCCGAACCCGAGCACCGCAGCAACGCCGGACCCGGACCCGGAGCCGGACCCGGAGCCGAAGCCGCAAGCAGCACCGCTCCCGTCGGCGGCCCACGCACCACAGTCGCTCCAGCCGCTCGAATGACGCGCGACGGCGCGGCCGTTCAGCGACGACCGGTCGCGTGCCCGGGCCGACGCCTGGCGCGCCGCACGGCCGTGCCGCCGTCGACGACGACCCTGCTGCGCCCGGTCCAGCACCTCGCCGGGGTCGAACGGACCTGGCACCAGCGGGCGTTCTTCGGCCGAGAGGCACCACCGGGCCACGGCGCGGACGACAGGCGGAGGTCGCGTACGGGCGCGAGCCGACCGCCGGAGCCTCCCCGGACGCCGACGGAGGAGCCCGCCCGCCACCACGGCCACGCCGACCGGCGGCCCCGCGAGCGCCCCGACGGCGTCACGGGCCTGCGGCGAACTCCCGTTGCCGGTCGGCCGTTCGACCCGGCAGCCGGGCCGCGAGCAGGATGCCGACAGCCGCCACCGCGGCCATCGCCAGCGCGGAGGGCGTCAGCGCCGCGCCGGGCTGCGCACGGCCGGCCGCGGTGGTGGCGAGTGCGATGCCCAGGGCGGGGCCGATGTTCAGCGCGGTCTGCTGCAGCCCGCCCGCGACACCGGCCTCGGCGGCGGCCGCGCCCCGGACCACCAGGGCGGTGGCGGTGGCCATCACCGCGCCGAAGCCCGCGCCCAGCAGCAGGAAGCAGCCGGCGATCGCGACGGTCCCGGAACCGGGCCCGAGCCGGGCGGCCAGCAGCGCGCCCGAGGTGACCAGGGCCGTTCCCGCCACCACCACGGCCCGTTCACCGTGACGCCGCGTCACCCGGGCCGAGGTCGCCGCCGTCACGATCATCGCCACCGCGAGCGGCGCCGCCCGCAGGGCGCTCTGCAGCGGGTCGAGCCCCAGCACGTCCTGCAGGTAGTACGTCGCCGGGAAGAGCACGCCCTGGAGTGCCGCCGAGGCTGCGAGCAGGACGCCCAGCGGCGGTGCGACCGCCGGCGAGCGGAGCAGGTCGGGCGGCAGCAGCGGACGGGGGGTGCGCCGCTCGTGCCGGGCCAGGGCCAGGGCGAGGGCGGCGGCGGCCGCGAGCCCGAGCGCCGTGCCGGCCGACCAGCCGGAGTCCGGGAGGGCGACCAGGGTCTGCACCAGGCAGGCCAGGGCCAGCGCGAGCAGGGCCGCGCCCGGCAGGTCGAGCCCGCCGCCCCGGACGGCAGCCTCGGGGCGTGCCGCGGCCGGCACGGCGAGGGCCGCCAGCAGCGCGGCGCCGGCCGGCAGCAGGCCGAACAGGAAGACCGACCGCCAGCCGAAGTGCGCGGTGAGCGCCCCGCCGACCAGCGGCCCGGCCGCGGCCGCGAGCCCGATCGCCGCCGTGCGCGCCGCGATCGCGCCGGCCAGCCGGTCGGCGGGCCAGGCGGCGCGCAGCATGCCGAGGGTGGCCGGCTGCAGCAGGGCGCCCGCGACGCCCTGCACCACCCGCAGGGCGATCACCCAGCCGATGCCGGGTGCGAGGGCGATCCCGGCCGAGGCCGCGGCGAAGCCCGTCACGCCGACGGCGAAGACCCGCCGGTGCCCGTAGCGGTCGCCGAGCCGGCCCGCGAACACCAGCAGGGCGGCGACGGTGACGAGGTAGCCCGTCCCGGCCCACTGCACGGCGGCGACGGACGCGTGCAGGTCGTGCTGGAGGACGGGCCGGGCGACGGTCAGCGCGGTGCCGTCGAGGGCGACCAGGACGGCACCGGTGATGCTCGCGGCCAGGGTGAGCCGTCGGTGCAGCCGCGGCGTCACCGGGCGGCCGGACCGAGATGGGCGTCCAGCGCGGCGCGCAGCAGCGGTTCGACGTCCTCGCTGCCGGTGATGAGCCGCAGGCTGCCCCAGGTGCGCAGTTGGGCGAGGCCGTGCAGGTTGGCCCAGAGGGCGGCGGTGGCGACGGCCGGATCGCCGGAGCCCGGGTGCAGCTCGGCGACCAGGCCGACGAAGGTGAGGAACAGCGGCACGGTGGTGCGGCGCAGCTCCGCACCGCTGCCCTCCAGCAGGTCGTGACGGAACATCAGCTCGAACATGCCCGGGTTGGCGGCCGCGAAGCCGAGGTAGGCGCGGGCGAGCGCGTCGAGGCGGCCGCGGGCGTCGGCGCCGCTGCCGACCGCGAGGGCGTCGGCGCCGGCCATGGCGTCGGTGAGCCTGCCGAAGCCGTTCCGGGCGATGGCGGCGAGCAGCTCGCGGTGGGTGGGGAAGTAGCGGCGGGGCGCCCCGTGCGAGACCCCGGCGTGGCGGGCGATCTCGCGCAGGCCGAGCGCCTGGACGCCCCCGGTGGCCACCAGTTCGACGCCGGCGGCCACCAGTCGGGCGCGGAGGTCACTGTCCTGATCGGTCATGGACACTGTCTACCAGGCGCTCGTAGACAGTGTCTACTCGCCCCCGCGGGCAGCCCGGGGCAGAATCGGCGGCATGGACGAAGGCGGCGAGTCGGCCTGCTGGCTGGAGCGGGTGTGCCCGGAGTGCGGACGGCTGCGCGAGCGGCCCGGACCGGCACCGTGCGAGCACTGCGGCGCGGCCGAGGACGACACCCCGCACACGGACGACACCCCGCGCACGGACGACACCTCGTGCACGGACGGCGCCCCGCGCACGGACGACACCTCGTGCACGGACGGCGCCCCGCGCACGGACGACACCTCGTGCACGGACGGCGCCCCGCGCACGGACGACGCGCCGCCGCGGCGTTCGACCTGACGCCCGGGCGCTCCGACGCCGCCCCCCCCCGAGAAGCCCGAACCCGGCCCGGCCGAGGGCCGGACCGGGGCGGCGGACACGGAGGGCCACGGCCCGGTCCGTGCGTCCGCTACGGCCTGCCTACTGCGGCGGCTCGTCGCGGAACTGGTTCTTCATCTGCTCCTGGCCGGCGTCCACCTGGCCGCTGTACTTGCCCTGCGTGCGTTCGTCGACGGCGTCACCCGCCTTGTCGACGGCCTTGTCGGCCTGTTCCTCGTGGCCCTTCAGCAGGTTCTTGAGCTTATCCATCATGGACATGTGGTCACACTCCCGGATGAGACGGCCCCACTCCTCCAATATCACCGCGCATCCCCCCGCGCGCATCCCGCCGGGTGCGCGGCGGGCTTGGCAAGGCGATTCCGGTCCTGTCAAATCGTGAGTTCACGGCCCGTCGGAAGGAGTCGCCTTGAAGCTGCGCACCCGTCGCTCGACCGCCCCGCTCGACCGTTCGCCCCGGCACGACCACGCCACCCGGCACGACACCGCCACCCCGTTACGGCGCCCCCGCACCGCCGTCACCGGGCGTCGCGCGGGCGCCGCACTGACCGTCGCCGCCCTGGTCACCCCGCTGCTGCTGGCCGGTGCCGGGAGCGCGGCGGCCGACCCGGACCCGGCGCGCAAGGGCGCCAAGCTGGCCGCCCGGCTGGTCGACGCCGCCGATGCCGAGTCCGCCCACGACACCCTGGCCGCGCTGCAGCGGTTCGCCGACCGCAACGGCGGTACCCGGGTGGCCGGTTCGAAGGGCCACGAGCAGTCCGCGCAGTACGTCTACGAGCGGGCACGGCGCGCCGGTCTCAAGGTGTCCAAGCAGGAGTTCGAGTACACCTTCTTCGAGGCCCGCACGCAGCGCCTCGACGTGCTGTCCCCGACGGCGGAGTCCGTGCCGGTGATCGCCATGACGTACTCGGTGGGCGGACCGGAGGCGGGCCTGACCGCCGAGTTGGCGGTCGCCCCGGTCAGCGCCACCACCGGTTGCGCGTCCACCGACTACCCGGCCGGCGGGTTCACCGGCAGGATCGCCCTGATCCGGCGCGGCGGCTGCAGCTTCGCCCAGAAGCAGGCCGCCGCGGCGGCGGCGGGCGCGATCGGGGCGCTCGTCTACAACAACGCCGAGGGCGACCTCAACGGGACCCTCGGGGACCCGACGGCCGGGAAGGTCCCGACCGGCGGGATCACCAGCGCGGCGGGTGAGGCCCTGGCCGCCGCGGCGGCCGCCGGGCCCGTCCGGGTGACCCTCGACATCCGCACCGTCATGGAACCGCGCAAGACCTGGAACGTCATCGCCGAGACCCGAGGCGGGGACCCGGAGAACACCGTGATGGTCGGGGCGCACCTCGACTCCGTCCCGGCCGGGCCGGGCATCAACGACAACGGCTCCGGCTCGGCGGGCATCCTGGAGGTCGCGGAGAACCTCAACGTCCACCCGGTGAAGAACAAGGTCAGATTCGCCTGGTGGTCCGCCGAGGAGTTCGGCCTCAAGGGCTCCGAGGCGTACGTGAAGTCACTCTCCGAGGCGGATCGGAAGAAGATCCGGCTCTACCTCAACTTCGACATGATCGCATCCCCCAACCACGCGCAGTTCGTCTACAACGGCTCCGGCAGCGCCGGCGGCGGCGCCGGTCCCGAGGGCTCGGCGCAGATCGAACGGGACATCACCGGCTACCTGGACGGCCTCGGCCGGCCGCACGACCCGACCGCCTTCGACGGCCGCTCGGACTACGGTCCGTTCATCGACGCCGGCATCCCGGCCGGCGGCACCGACACCGGCGCCGAGAAGATCAAGTCCCCGGAGCAGGCAGAGCGTTACGGCGGCACGGCGGGCGCCGCGTACGACTCCTGCTACCACAAGGCCTGCGACAACCTGGGCAACATCGACATGGAGGCCTTCGACGTCAACATCGACGTGATCGCCCACGCCGTCGGCACCTACGCCTGGGACCTCTCCTCGCTGCAACGGCCCGTACCGGCGCAGTCCCCGGCCGGCAAGGCCGCGGCCGCAGCAGCCGACGCGAGCGCCGCAGGCACCGGCGGCGGCGTGAGCGGCTGCGCCGACGAAGTGACGGCCTGACGCCCGGGTGGGCCCGCTGCCGTCCTCGGGCGGCGGGCCCACCCGCCCGCCGTAGGCGCCGCTCGCGCGGCGAACACCCTGCGTGACCTCGGCATCCGCTCCCTCCCCTCCGTCATCGCCCCTGGTGGGCGCCGGTGCGGTCACCGTAGCGGAGACCACTGACAATTCGGCCCCCGGGCCTGTACGGTGCCGCGCGGAGCGCATCCGTCGAGACCCGATGGGTGCGCCGAGCCCGGTCCTGCCACCATGGGACCGAGATCACGACACCGTGACACCCTCGGAGGAGTCAGCAACATGAGCACGCACTACGACGTCGTCGTCCTCGGCGCGGGCCCCGGCGGCTACACCGCCGCCGTCCGCTCGGCCCAGCTGGGCCTGAAGGTCGCGGTCATCGAGGCCAAGTACTGGGGCGGCGTCTGCCTCAACGTCGGCTGCATCCCCTCCAAGGCCCTGCTGCGCAACGCCGAGCTCGCCCACATCTTCACCAAGGAGGCCAAGACCTTCGGCATCAAGGTCGAGGGCCAGGTGACCTTCGACTTCGGCGAGGCGTTCCGCCGCAGCCGCTCGGTGGCCGACGGCCGGGTCAAGGGCGTCCACTACCTGATGAAGAAGAACGGCATCACCGAGTACGACGGCTGGGGCACCTTCGTCGACGACCGCACCATCCAGGTCGCGCTCAGCGGCGGCGGCTTCGACGTCGTCACCTTCGACCACTGCATCATCGCGGCCGGCGCCACCACCCGCCTGCTGCCCGGCACCAGCCTGAGCGACCGCGTGGTCACCTACGAGGAGCAGATCCTCACCGAGCAGCTGCCGGAGAGCATCATCATCGCGGGCGCCGGCGCGATCGGCGTCGAGTTCGCGTACGTGCTGCACAACTACGGCGTGAAGGTCACCATCGTCGAGTTCCTCGACCGCGTGGTGCCGCTGGAGGACGTCGAGGTCTCCACGGAACTCGCCAAGCAGTACCGCAAGCTGGGCATCGAGGTGCTGACCTCCACCCGCGTCGAATCGATCGACGACAGCGACGCCAACGCCAAGGTCCGCGTCACCGTCACCAAGGACGGCGAGCAGAAGGTGCTGGAGGCCGACAAGGTGCTCCAGGCGATCGGCTTCGCGCCGCGCGTCAACGGCTACGGCCTGGAGAACACCGGCGTCAAGCTCACCGACCGCAACGCCATCGCCGTGGACGGCCGCGGCCGCACCAGCGTCGAGCACATCTTCGCCATCGGCGACGTCACCGCCAAGCTGATGCTCGCGCACGCCGCCGAGACGATGGCCGTGATCGCCGCCGAGACCATCGGCGGGGCGGAGACGATGGAGGTCGACTTCGTCATGATCCCGCGCGCCACCTACTGCCAGCCGCAGATCGCCTCCTTCGGCTACACCGAGGCGCAGGCCCGCGAGCTGGGCTACGACGTCAAGGTCGCCAAGTTCCCGTTCACCGCCAACGGCAAGGCGCACGGCCTCGGCCACCCGATCGGCTTCGTCAAGGTCATCAGCGACAACACGCACGGCGAGCTGCTCGGTGCCCACCTGATCGGCCCCGAGGTCACCGAGCTGCTGCCCGAGCTGACGCTGGCCCAGCAGTGGGACCTGACCGTCCACGAGGTCGCCCGCAACGTGCACGCCCACCCGACCCTGGGCGAGGCGGTCAAGGAGGCCATTCACGGCCTCGCCGGCCACATGATCAACATGTGACGCAGCCGTCCTGACGGCCGTCGTGCCCGCCGTGCCGCGAAGTTCGACCTGTCCAGCCTGCGGGTGCTGGGCAGCGTCGGCGAGCCGATCAACCC